>DATCOZ010000204.1:0-4468 GCA_036564345.1 Candidatus Dormiibacterota bacterium
CCCGCCGGCGCCGGCGGCGCGATTCCCCTGGTGGCCGTCGCGGTCGTGATCGGCGTGATGATGTCGCGGTCCTGGACGGTGAGCGTGTTCCAGGCCTTCACCCCGACCTGGTACCGGGAGCTTGGCTATGGGCCGGCGTTCTACGGTCCCCTGGCGACGACGCTCGTGCTCGCCAGCGCGGTCGGGACGGTCGGCTGTGGGACCCTCGCCGATCGCTACGGACGCCGGATCGTGATCATGGCAACCCTCGCGCTCAGCGTGCCGGCGATCCTCCTCTACACGATGTTCCCGGGCCCCTGGGCGTTTGGCAGCGCGATCCTGATCGGCTTCCTCGCCGCCTCCACCGCGCCCCTCCTGCTTCTCATGGCGCAGCAGTTGATGGCGCGGCGGGCAGGGTTGGCATCCGGGCTGGTGATGGGACTCGGCTTCGTGACGGGGGCAGTCGGCATACCGATCACGGGCGCCATCGGAGACGCCATCGGGCTCCAGAAGTCCCTCATGACCCAGGCGCTTCTCGCGGCGGCGACGATCGCCCTCGCCTGGTTCCTGCCCAGCGAGAGGGCGGTCGATCGGTACGCCGCCGACGGCGAAGCCGAACCTCCCGAGCGGCTCGAAGCAAAGCCGACGGCGGCCTCGCCGACCTCCGGTTAGTCGCCTCTCAGCGCCGGCAGCACCTTCTCGGCCAGGAGGTCGGCCTGACGCGGGGGAGCGTCGCCACTCACCTGGGCGATGATCTCGGTGAAGCCGCGCTCGATGAACTGCCGGGACTTCTCGACGAAAGCTGCCGGGTCGCTCGCGTCGAAGCGGTGCTGCACCGAGCGCCGGATGGCGTTCGGGTCGCGGCCGACCTCCCGGCACCGTTCGTCGAGTACCGCCGAAAGACGCGCCGCCTCCTCCGGGTCGCCGCCGCCGCCGGAGGGGTTCCAGACGTCCGCGTACTTCGCCGCCACCCGCAGCGTCAGCTGCTCGCCCGATCCGCCGACCCAGATCGGCGGGTACGGCTTCTGGATCGGCTTCGGCTCGTGGATCGCCTCCTCGAGCCGGAAGTACGTGCCCTCGTAGCTCGACCGTTCCTCGGTCCAGAGCCGCTTGCAGACCTCGATCGTCTCCTCCATCCTGCGGATTCGACCGGCGACGGTGTGGAAGGGGATGCCCAGCATCGTGTGCTCGTTCTCCGCCCAGCCCGAGCCGATCCCGAACTCCAGCCTCCCGGTCGACAGGTGGTCGACGGTAGTGGCGATCTTCGCCAGCACGCCGGGGTGCCGATAGGTGGCGCCGGTGACGAGAAGGCCGATCCGGACCCGCTTGGTAGCCTCGGCCATCGCCGCCAGCATCGTCCAGCCTTCGTAGATCGGTCTTTCCGCGGGTCCTCCGATCGCCGCGAAATGGTCGAATCCCCAGAGATGGTCGAAGCCGGACTGGTCGGCGATCCGCCACACGGCGCGCAGGTCCTCGACCGACGTCGCCTGCGGCGCGAGCTTGATCCCAAGTCGCAGCGGATGCGCCACGCCCATCTGGCCGGCCCTCGGCTAGCCGGCCGCCTTGGCCGCTCGAGGCCGGGCACGGTGGCCGACCTCGATTCGGATACGATCGGCCAGCCCAGCTGCGGAGAGGCCGTGCTGGGCAAGGATGTCGGATCCCTTGCCGTGGGGCAGGAAGCTGTCGGGCAGCGCTGCGACCCTGACCTTTCCCGCTCCGCCCGACGGCGCCAGCGCTTCGAGGACGGCAGCCCCCAGTCCGCCCGACGCGACGCCGTCCTCCGCCGTCAGGAGGAGCGGGTAGCGCTCGGCCCACTCGTCGACCAAGCGGGGATCGATCGGCTTCAGCCAGCGGGCGTTGATCACCCCGACGTCGATGCCGTCGGCGGCGAGAAGCTCGGCCGCCTCCCTGGCGGCTCCGACCATCCGCCCGATCGCGACGATGGCGGCGTCGGTGCCGTGGCGAACCTCGTCCCAACGACCGAGCGGGAATGGCGCGCCGGGCATCTCGGGCATCGTCCCGGCTCCCGCCCGGGGATAGCGGATGGCCACCGGGCCGTCCATCGTAAGCGCGGTCTCGAGCAGCCCGGACAGCTCAGTCTCATCGGCGGGCGAAGCGATCGCCAGGTTCGGGACGGCACGCAGGTAGGTCATGTCGAAGATTCCGTGATGCGACGATCCGTCCGGGCCGGTGACGCCGGCCCGGTCGATCACGAAGACGACCGGCAGCCGGTGCATGGCCACGTCGGTGATCACCTGGTCGTAGGCGCGCTGGAGGAAGGTCGAGTAGATGCACACGACCGGCCGGCAGCCGGCGAGCGCCAGCCCGGCGGCGAAGGTCACCGCGTGCTGCTCGCAGATGCCGACGTCGTAGAAGCGCTCCGGGAACTCCCGGCTGAAGTCGAGCAGCCCGGTTGAGGACGCCATCGCGGCGGTCATCGCGACCACCTCGGGATGCCGGACGGCGGCCGCCATCAGCGCCTCGCCGAAGACGTCGGTGTAGCTGAGCTCGGAGTTCCGGGGCCTCCCCGTCTCCGGATCGAGGGCGCTTATGGCATGGAGCTTGTCGATTTCGTCCTCGATCGCCGGGACGTAGCCGCGCCCCTTCTCGGTAACGACGTGGATGACGGCCGGCTCGCCGACCTCGCGCGCCCGGGCGAGGACCTGCTCCAGCGAAGCCAGGTTGTGCCCGCTCACCGGGCCGGCGTACTTGAGGCCCAGGCTGTCGAAGACGGTGGATGGCTGGACCAGCTGCTTCAGGCTCTCCTTGAGCCGATAGGCGGCCTGGTCAGCGGCGGGACCGACCGCCGGCAGCTCGCGCAGGCGGTCGGAGATCTCGCGCTTGAGCTTCTCGTAGCGAGGATCGACGGCGAGGTTCGCCAGGTGACGGGCGAGCCCGCCCACCGTCGGCGCGTAGGAGCGGCCGTTGTCATTGATCACGACGATCAGGTTCGCCGGCTGGAGGTGGGCGATCTGGTTCAGCGCCTCCCAGGCCATGCCGCCGGTCAGCGCTCCGTCCCCGATAACCGCGACGACGTGGCCGGGCTGGCCCTTGCGGAGGCGTGCCTGGGCGATCCCGAGCGCGTAGCTCAACGAGGTTGAGGCGTGGCTGTTCTCGATCCAGTCGTGCTCGCTCTCAGACCGCGAGGGATAGCCGCTCATGCCCCCCGCCTGGCGGAGGGTCTTGAAGCCGGCGGCCCGTCCGGTGACCAGCTTGTGGACGTAGGCCTGGTGGCCGGTATCCCAGATGATCGCGTCGCGGGGGCTGTCGAACACGCGGTGAAGAGCAAGCGTGAGCTCCACCACTCCCAGGTTGGGCGAGAGGTGCCCGCCGGTCTCGGAGATGTGCTCGATCAGGAACTCGCGGATCTCGCTCGCGAGAGCTTCCAGCTGCGCTGCGGACAGGCCGCGCAGGTCGGCCGGCGACTTGATCGTCTCGAGCATGGACTTACCTTTAACGGTACGTCTAACGAGGTTCGGCGGCCATCAGTTCCGCCAGGTGGACGCAGATCCGGGTCCCCGCACCGGTCGGGGCGCGAGGGATCGTCGTCAGGTCGCCCTTGTCGTTCCAGGAGCTGGCCGCGATGTCGAGGTGAACCCAGGGCTTGCCCTCGACGAACTGCTCGATGAACATGCCACCGGTGATCGAGCCGGCCTGGCCGTAGTCGGCGTTCTTGAGGTCGGCATAGCGGCTCTGGAGGAGAACCGAGTAGTCGGCGTAGATCGGCAGCCGCCAGACGCGGTCGCCGGCCCGGTCGGCGGCTTCCCAGACCCGAGCCCAGAGTGCATCGTCGTTGGACACCGCCGCGGTGGCAGCGTGGCCGATGGCCACCACCGCGGCGCCGGTCAGGGTCGCCAGGTCGACGATGTGGGTCGCCCCGTGGCGGATCGCGTAGGTGATCGCGTCGGCCAGCACGAGGCGGCCCTCAGCGTCGGTGTTGACGATCTCGACGGTCTTCCCGGCAGCCCCCGTGTAGACGTCGCCCGGCCTCATCGCGGTACCGCTCGGCATGTTCTCGCAGGAGGCGATCACCGCCATCACATCGAGTGGCAGCCGGCGCGCCGCGATTACCTCGAAGGCGGCGAGCACGGCCGCGGCGCCGCCCATGTCGCCCTTCATCCGGTGCATGCCATCGGCCTTCTTGATCGAGATCCCGCCGGAATCGAAGGTGATGCCCTTGCCGACCAGCGCCAGCGTCGGGCCACCCTCGGCGCCGCGCCGGCGGAGGCAGATCAGGCGGGCCGGCACCGCCGAGCCCTGGGCGACAGCCAGGAGTAGGTTGTAGCCGCCGGCGCGAAGCTCCTCCGGTCCGAGCACCTCGATCTCCAGCTCGTACCGCCGCGCCATGCGGCGCGCCTCTTCGGCGAGGAACTCGGGGGTCTTCTGGTTGGCGGGGAGGTTGACCCATTCGCGTGCCCGGTTGGTCGCGTCCCCCAGCTGCTCGGAGGCGACCACCTCGCGCTCCCGATCGAGGCCGAAGCCGAGCAGG
>DATCOZ010000206.1:0-3198 GCA_036564345.1 Candidatus Dormiibacterota bacterium
CCCCGCTCCAAAGCCGCCTACCTGGCCGAGGATTTCGTCCCCGTTGCCGATGCGGGCCTGGTCGAGTTCGTGGACGGCGACGCCGAGATCCTGCCCGGGGTCGAGCTCCGGCTCACCGGCGGCCACACCCCGGGCAACCAGGTCGTGATCTTCCGGGCAGGCGACCTGGCGGCGGCGATGACAGGCGACCTCGTCGGCACCAGACCACAGCTTCGACGAGCCTGGAACTCGGGCGGCGACCTCGACGTCGTCCGCGCCCTGGAGGAGAAGGGGCGGCTTCTCGACGAAGCCGCGGCCCGGCGCTGGCTCCTGGTTCTCGGCCACGAGACCGAGCAGCCCGCCGGCTACTTGACGAACGACGGGGAGTGGATCCCGGAGGCCGGGCTGGACGACCCCTAGTCAGCGTTGCGGCATTCGCCGCCGCAGTAGGGGACCGGGGTTGGCGTGGGCGCGGGCGCCGGGCAGTGGCCGAAACCTCAGGTGACGTTCGAGAACAAGTGCTGCAGCTGGACGCCCTGGGTCGCCAGCACCACGACGCAGACGACCGAGACCAGGATCAGGATGATCGCGTACTCGACCAGCGCCTGGCCGGCCTGCCGGCGCAGCGTGACGTAGGTCCTGGAGGCGAGGTAGCTGATCAGAAATGCCATCTCGGTTGGTGAACTCTGCTAACGCGCGGCGTAACCATACGGGTCGCGGCTACTTTTGGAAAGTAACTTTCTTTTCCTCAGGCTCTTTACAGCCTCACTCACGCTGGGCGGACCGGCGCCGCTACCTTCGGCCGCGCAAACGACATGGTCGCCTCCGTTCTCAGCTGCATGCTTCGCGGGCTCAAGGGCCAGGTTGTCGAGGTTCAGGTCGACGTCTCGACCGGCAAGCCCGGCTTCAACCTCGTCGGCCTCGGCGACGCCGGCGTCAAGGAGGCCCGGGAGCGGGTCCGCTCCGCGATCCGGAACAGCCTACTGCCCTTCCCGCCCCAGCGGCTGACGGTCAACCTCGCGCCGGCCGAGCTCCGCAAGGAGGGGAGCGGCTTCGACGTGCCCGTCGCGGTGGCCATCTCGTTGGCGATGGCGGGTCGCGTGGCGCCGCCGGCGAGCGCCTTCATCGGCGAGCTCCGGCTCGACGGGTCGGTGCGCCATTCCGACGGGGTGCTGGTCGCGGCCCGCGCGCTGCGCTCGGCGGGTGTCGAGACGCTCTACGTCGGGCCCGAGGACGCCGACGAGGCCGCGCTGGTGCCCGACCTGCGGGTGGTGGCGGCTCCCGACCTCGCGTCGCTGATGCGCCATCTCGCCGGTGACCAGCAGCTTCCTGCCCTCCTCGGCTCGGCGCCGGCGGCTCCGGTCGCGCTTCCCGTGGAGGACGACCTCGCCGAGGTCCACGGCCAGGAGGCAGCGCGCCGGGCGCTCGAGCTGAGCGCCGCCGGGGGCCATCACCTGCTCCTCAGCGGGCCGCCCGGCGCCGGCAAGACGATGCTCGCCCGCTGCCTTCCCGGCATCCTGCCCAGGCTCACCCTCGACGAAGCGCTCGAGGTTGCCCAGGTCCGGAGTATCCTCGGCGAGCTGGAGGGCGGCCACCCGCTGCGCTGGGAGCGCCCTTTTCGGGCGCCCCACCACACCATCTCGACCGCCGGGCTGGCCGGCGGTGGGTCAGGCCTCGGGAGGCCGGGCGAGATCAGCCGAGCCGATCATGGCGTGCTCTTCCTGGACGAGCTGGCCGAGTTCCAGCCGCCGGCGCTGCAGTCGCTCCGGCAGCCCATCGAGACCGGCTGCGTGACGCTCACCCGCTCCCGAGGCGCGGTGACCTACCCGGCTCGCTTCACGCTCGTCGCCGCGACCAATCCCTGTCCGTGCGGCTGGGCCGGAGACGATCGGCGGGCGTGCCGCTGCCCGCCGGGGGCGATCGAGCGCTATCAGCGTTCCCTCTCGGGTCCCTTCCTCGATCGGATCGACCTCCGCGTGGCCGTCACCCGGCCGCCGCTGGAAGCGCTCGCCGGCGGAGCGGGTGGCGAGCCCTCGAGCGCAGTCCGGGTGCGGGTGATGGCCGCCCGGGACCGCCAGCTCGCTCGCCAGGGCTGCCTCAACTCCCAGCTCCGGCCGGCTCGCCTGCGTGAGTTCGCTCCCCTCGGATCCGGGCGCCGCCTGCTCGAACGTTGGGCGGAGGAGCGGGGGCTTACCGCCCGTGGCTTTCACCGTGCCTGGCGGGTCGCCCGCACCGCGGCCGACCTCGATGGGGAAGAGGCGATCGCCGAGCGGCACATCCTCGAAGCGCTCGGCTACCGCCTCCTCGAGCGTGACCGTGCAGCCTGACCTGCCGCCCCTCCGCTCCCGGGGCCGCTGGCCTCCGCCGGATGGTCCCCGGGTCGCGATCGTCGGCGCCCGGCGGCCGACCCCGTACGGCGAGGCGGTGGCGGAGAGGCTGGCCGCCGACCTTGCCGCCGCCGGCGTGGTGGTGGTCAGCGGCCTTGCCCGGGGCATTGACGCAGCGGCGCACCGGGGCGCCCTCGCCGGCGATGGAGTCACGGTGGCTGTCCTCGGCACCGGTGTGGACGTCGTCTACCCGGCGGAGAACGCGAGCCTCGCGGCGGAGCTGCTGGCAGGAGGCGGGGCGCTCGTCAGCGAGTTCGCGGACGGGACGCCGCCTCGTCGCGGCCACTTTCCGAAGCGGAACTGGACGATGGCCGCCATCTCCGACCTGGTGGTGGTCGTGGAGGCGGCCGAGGGGAGCGGCGCCCTGATCACCGCGGAAGCTGCCCTGGCCCTGAGCCGGGAGGTGATGGCGGTGCCCGGCGGCGTCTTCAGCCCGCTCAGCGTCGGCACCCACCAGCTTCTGAGGGACGGTGCGGGCCTGGTCCAGAACGCCCGCGACGTGCTGGCGGTGCTCGGTTGGAGTGGCCAGGAGGTGCTCGACGATCCCCTCCGACCGCCGGCACGCCTCGGTTTGGCGACGCCGGCCCGCCGCGATGGCCTCCTTGCGCATCTTTCGGATACTTTGCCGCTGAGCGCCGCCGACCTCGCCCGCAAGCTCGGGCTCGGCTTTGCCGAGGCGCTCGCCAGGCTCACCGCCCTCGAGCTGGAAGGGTCGGTCAGCCGGCGTGGCGACGGCTACATCCGCCGGATCAGGAGGGAGTAGGATGGCGCGCCGGACGGTATAAGGAGATCCATGGCAGCCAGCCTGATCATCGTCGAGTCACCCGCCAAG
>DATCOZ010000238.1:0-3416 GCA_036564345.1 Candidatus Dormiibacterota bacterium
ATGTAGGTGCGGATCGCGCCCGCGACGACGACCTGGAGGCAGGCCTGCTGCAGCTCGACCACCTCGGCGCTGCTGAGGACCGGCTCGATGTCCGTGATCGGGTCGCCGTGCTGGCGGGTGGCGAGGATCTCCTCCGCCTCAGCGGCGGTCGGGGGTCCCATCTCGCAGGCGACCAGGAAGCGGTCGAGCTGGGCCTCCGGCAGCGGGTAGGTGCCGTGGAACTCGTGCGGGTTCTGGGTCGCGATCACGAAGAAGGGGCTGGGCAGCTTGTGGGTGACGCCCTCCACCGTGACCTGCGCCTCCGCCATCGCCTCGAGGAGCGCCGACTGGGTGCGCGGCGTCGCCCGGTTGACCTCGTCGGCCAGGAGGACGTTGGCGAAGACCGGGCCGGGGACGAACTCGAAGGTGCCCTGGCGCTGGTTGAAGATGCTGGCGCCGGTTATGTCCGCCGGCAGGAGGTCCGGCGTGCACTGGACGCGCCGGAACTCGCCGCCGATCGACGCCGCGATGGACCGGGCGAGCATCGTCTTCCCGGTGCCGGGAAGGTCCTGGAGGAGCACGTGCCCACCGGCCACCAGGCCTGCGGCGGCGAGCCGCACGGTGGCGGACTTGCCGACGATGACGCGCTGGACGTTCCGCTCCAGCCGAGCGAGCATCCCGGCCGCCCGCTGCGGCACCAGGGCCGGGGTCGCCATGACTGGCCGGATTCTACTCCGGCGATCTATGCGTCAGTTCGGAAGTCGTGATATGTTATAGCGAATATGAGGCTATTTCGCACAGTTCTAACTCAGTGATGCACATAGCCATCTTGTCAAGAGATTTCTGGAGGTAATTTCAATGTCCATTCTCATCTGGATCGTGGTCGGCCTGATCGCCGGCTTCCTCGCGGGCAAGGTCGTCAGCGGCCACGGTTTCGGTGTCCTGATGGACATCGTCGTCGGTATCATCGGCGCCTTCCTGGGCGGCTTCGTCGCCAGCCTGATGGGGATCGCAGTGACCAACATCATCGCGCAGGTCATCGTCGCCTTCATCGGCGCGGTGGTCCTCCTCGTGATCCTGCGAGCGGTCTCCGGTCGCAGCCACAGAACCGCCTAGAGACAGCCTCTCCCCCCGCGTAACAGAGCCGGCAGTCCCTCGGGACAGCCGGCTCTGTCTCTCCCCCACCGCGATGGGGAGCCGGCCCCCTTTGCCCGTCGTCAGCTGCGGCCGAGCACTCGCGTTATGACGTCCCCGATGTTCGGGCCGCCCTTGCCGAAGGGAAGCGACCGGACACGGTGCGCGTAGACCATGTCGGCGACCCGGGCGATGTGCTCGGTGCCCACCTCGGGAACCTCTTCGTAGGCTGCCTCCGCCTGCGCGGCGCGTGAGCAGACCAGGTCGGCCCGATGGCCGTCGACCTCGAGGGCGATCGACAGCTCGGCGATGAGCTGCAGGATGCCGCGCGGGATGCTGACCTCGGGGAAGGTGGAGATGCCTTCCGCGATGCGGTCCCGGATGTCCTCCTCGGACTCCTTGTGGTCGGCGAAGAACTGGGTCGGATCGTCCTCCCAGGCGGCGCGCTTCTCGACGATCGCCACCCGCTGCTCCAGGTCGCGGATGCCCTCGACGTCGACGCAGAGCCCGAAGCGGTCGAGCAGCTGCGGCCGCAGCTCACCCTCCTCCGGGTTCATCGTGCCGACGAGGATGAAGCGCGATGGATGCATCACGCTGACGCCCTCGCGCTCGACGACGTTGACTCCCATCGCGGCCGCGTCGAGCAGGACGTCGACGATGTGGTCGTCGAGCAGGTTCACCTCGTCGACGTAGAGGATGTTGCGGTTGGCCTCGGCGAGGACGCCCGGCTCGAAGCGACGGGACCCTTCCTTGAGGGCCGCCTCGAGGTCGATGGTGCCGACGACCCGGTCCTCGGAGGCGTTGATCGGGAGCTCGACGACGCGCATCCGACGGGTCGCGGTGGCCAGGCTCTCGCCGGCCTGGACGCGCGCCTGGCAGTCCATGCAGAGGGTCTCGCGGTCGTTCGGGTTGTCGCCGAAGCGGCACCCGGCGACGACCTCCTGCTCGGGCAGCAGACGGGCGAGGGCGCGGACCGCGGTCGACTTGCCGGTCCCCTTCTCACCCCGGATCAGGACCCCGCCGATCGAGGGGTTGATCGCGTTGAGGACGAGCGCCATCTTCATCCGGTCCTGCCCGACGATGGCGCTGAAGGGATACGAGTAACGCTCTACAGCCACCTTGGAAGTCTACCCACGGTTCAGCTGTCTCTCGACAACCGACGCGATCTCATCGCGGGAGAGGTCGAACAGGCCGTAGTAGCGGGCGCCCATCCGGCCGGCCAGGTCGGCGCAGGCGTTGATCGCGTAGGTCTGGTACATCGGCGCGACCCGCGCCAGGTGCTGGATCGACGGCAGGTGGCTGAAGTCACGGGCGGAGTCGATCACCAGGGAGTCGATCTTCTCCGCCTGGATCATGGCGGCCACCTTCTGGGCCTCGACGAGGGGCTCCTCCTTGAACATCGAGATGTTGCCGCGGCCGTCACTGATCAGCACCATCAGGGGCCGCACCGTGGCGTCGCGGAGAACCTCGGTCTTGATCACGTTGAGGCCCGCAAGAAGCCCGTGGGTCAGGGGCGTCGTGCCGCCCACCGAGAGGCGCTCCAGCCTCCTCCGCGCGAGCGACACCGAGGACGTGGGCCGGAGCACGACCTCGGCCGTACGGTTCTTGAAGATGACGACCGCCACCCGGTCGCGGCGGACGTAGGCGTCCTGGAGGAGGGAGAGGATCGCCCCCTTGGTGGCCGCCATCCGCTGCTCAGCGTCCATCGACGCCGAGGCGTCGACGACGAAGACGATCAGGTTGCCGGTCTTCCGCTCCCGCACCTTCTCGCGCAGGTCTGACCGCTCCAGCATCATCCGCTCGCCCATGACCCGGCCGCGGCGCACCTGGTGGGGCGCTGCCGCCCGGATCGTCGCGTCGACCGCCAGGTCGGTCACCTTCTCCGCCGTCCTCGCCGCCGTGTAGCGGCCGCGCCGGTTCGCCGACTGGGCGGTCGCTCGCTTGCCGCCCTGCTTGCGCGGCCGGCGATGGCGGGGCAGCTCGATCTTCTTCACGTCGAAGGTGTCGGCGCTCTCCGGCGTCGACTCGGAGCCCATGCCGCCGCCCGCGCTGCTCCCTTCGACGGAGCCGCTCGAATCTTCCGCCGACCGGCTCTCGTCCTCCGATTCCTGGGCGGCGCCCTGCTGGTCGCTCGAGCTCGGCTGCTGCTGCTGGTCGGACGTCTCCGACTTGCCCTCCTCCTGGCTCGCCCGCTCGTCCTGGGGACTCTCCTCGTCGCCGCGGCCCTCCTCCCGCTTGACCGGGCTGCGCGAGCGATGGGCGAGCGCGAGCTCGGCGGCGTCGAAGATGTCGTCCCGGGTCGG
>DATCOZ010000311.1:0-2480 GCA_036564345.1 Candidatus Dormiibacterota bacterium
CGGTCATTGAGGACGTTGCCGAGGGCCACCAGCGCCATCCCCTGGTGATGGGCCATGTAGCTCTTCACGATCGCGACCGACGCCCCTTCGGGGAGCCGGCGCGCCGTGTAGTCGAGCGCCTCCCGAAAGCCGTACCGCCCGTCCGCTCCGGCATTGCTCAACCGGGCGAAGTTCCGGACCGCGGCCTCGGGCTGGATCATCGCCGCGAGGGCGGTCGCGTACGGGGCCACCACGACATCCTCGCTCAGGCCCCGTTTCAGGCCCAGGCCGGGCACGCCGAAGCTCGAGTACTGGTACGTCTGCGCGAGGTCACGCGCGTTGAATGCCGACTCAGAGATGCCCCAGGGCACGCCGAGCTCCGCGGCGTAGCTCATCTGGCGGGCCACGACCAGCTGGTACGTCTGGTCGAGCAGGCTGCGGGCAGGAGCGCGCATCACGAGGGCGGGCATCAGGTACTCGAACATGGACCCGGACCACGAGATCAGGGCGGACCCACGACCGACGGGTGTCAGCGCGCGGCCGAGCCGGAACCAATGCTCCGGGGCGACATCCCCCTTGGCGATCGCGAGAAAGCTGGCGAGGCGGGCCTCGGAAGCGAGGAGGTCGTAATAGCTCGGATCCAACGTGCCGTCCAGGACCCGGAACCCGATCGAGAAGAGCTTGCGGGTCGGGTCGAACAGCAAGCTGAAGTCAGTCTCCTGGAAGAGGTGCTGGGCCTGGTCGGCGATCGCCTGGAGTCGTCGAACGAGCATCGCCGCGGCCGAGGATCCGTCGCCGGTTTCGCGGACCGGCGGATCGGACAGCTCGGCGATCGTCGGGAAGGCGATCATCTGCGGAGGGGGTTGGAGCAGCGCGAGATCTCGAACATGGCTGCTCACGGCGAGGCGAGCCGCCTCGGCCCAGGTCACCAGCTCGCCCTCCGCACCTTCTCCACGCTCTGCGGTGAGGGCAGCGGCAACGTCCGACAGCGTGCGGGCGCGCGCGGAGAGCTCGCCCAGGCGGGCCACCCAGGCCTCGGGCGTCGCGGGGACGACGGCGCTGGCCCCTGCGGGCAGCTCGAGGGCTTCGTCGAGCTGCCGCCGGGTGAGCGTCTGGCTTCTCCGGTCATTGCGAATCGCGGCGGCAGCCTCGCGGGTCAACGCGATCGCGTCACCGATCCCGGCGAGCGCGGCCGCAACGGGAAGCGGCTGGTCGATCATCTGGCGGCAGGCGTTGGACAGCGCGAGGAGGTGGCCGGCGAGATTGCCACTATCGACCGACGACACGTACGCTGGCTCGAGCCGGTGCAGGTCGCGCGTGTCATACCAGTTGTACAGGTGTCCGCGGAAATGTTCGAGGCTGCCGATGGTCGCGAGCGTCGCCTCCAGGCGCTCCACCATCTCGAACGTCCCGATCCAACCGAAGTCGCGAGCCGTCACGGTCGCCAGCAGGTACATCCCGATGTTCGTCGGCGAGGTGCGATACGCCACGGCCGGCCTTGGATCGTCCTGGAAGTTGTCGGGCGGCAGCCCATGGTCCTCCGGACCGACGAAGGTCTCGAAGAACCGCCAGGTCCGGCGGGCGGTCAGGCGGAGTGCCCCGACGTCGGTGGCCGAGAGCTGCTCTGCGGCCGATTCGGGGGGTGGCAGGCTGACCCATCGGGCGACAAGGGGCGAGAGCAGCCACAGGACGACGAACGGTGCGGCGATCCAGCCGGCGCCCGGCTTCACGACGAGGACGAGGACCGCGGTGGCGGCCGCGATCACGACGCCGCCCGCCATCTGCCAGTAGAACCCCGCGACGTCGAGGTCCTGGCTGGCCTTCGCCTGCGCGGCGGTCATCCATTCGAGGAGGTGCCGCCGGGTGGCATACAGTCGCGCCAGAGTTCGCAGGATCGCGTCGACCATGAACCACGCCTGGTGCGAGAGGAATGTGAAGCCGAGGCCCACGTGGGCCACGGCGAGGGCGGCGTCCGCGCCTACGGCTCGCAGGTGGCTGCGCTTGGAGATGCCGCGCCGTCGCGGCAGCAGTCCTGCAAGGACGGGCAGCGCCGCGGGGATGATCACCGAAGCCAGCACGAATGCGGTCCACAGGCCGGCCGAGACCGAAGGGAGCGTCCAGGCCGCGACGAGCGTGGCCAGCGTGAGCGGGGCGGACATCGTCCGGCGCAGGTTGTCGACCATCTTCCAGCGGGCGATGGCGGGGATGGAGCTCTGGCTCCGCCGGCCCGTGGCGTCGCGGGCCCGGCCAAGGATCCAGGGCAGGAGCTGCCAGTCCCCCCGCGCCCAGCGGTGCCGGCGGGCGGCCGAGACCAGATAGTTCGAAGGGAACTCATCGAAGAGCTCGACATCGGTCACCAGCCCGGCCCGGGCGAAGATGCCCTCGAACAGGTCATGGCTCAGGAGCGCGTTCTCGGGTACACGGTCCGCCATCGCCGCGCCAAAGGCGTCGAGGTCGTAGATCCCCTTGCCGGTGAAGCTCCCCTCGCGGAACAGGTCCTG
>DATCOZ010000298.1:0-3091 GCA_036564345.1 Candidatus Dormiibacterota bacterium
GGCGGGGGCTGGGAAGGGGGCTGGGAAGGGGGCTGGGAAGGGGGCTGGGAAGGGGGCTGGGAAGGTAGCTGGGAAGGGGCGCCCGACGGGTCCGCCGGCTGGCTGTAACGGGCGATCCCGCAGTTCCAGCAATACCGGTGGGCCTGCTCGAGGCGCGAGCCGCAGTGGATGCAGTAGCTCAGAGGCGAATTATCTCACGGCGGCTTTTACATCCCAAAAGACTTGACAGCCGCTAGATACTGAGGTACATGTATCCGCGGGACACAACATCTCGTAGCAAACGTCCACCAAGTTGTGGCCCGGCCCCCCGGCAGCAGGCAAGTGAAACCCCACCGCGTCGTCGCAGCTCACGCCCTTGCAACTTTCCACTCTCGCTTGCCTGCTCCGTCTGGCTGCCGCTCCGAGTCGCTGCCGCTAAACTTCCCCTCCTGATGGCTCGCAAGCAGAAGCGCAGGGGCCCCGGCGCCAAGGCGAAGGTCCGCCAGCCGCTGCCCGCCGCCCCCGTCGCAACGGGCTCGCCGGCCACGGTCCAGGCTCCCCGCGGCGGCCGGGTCGGTGGCGACCAGGCCCTCGTCCGCTCGGTCGAGATGTCGCTCGGCGGCAACGTCCAGGTCCGCGGCAAGGGCCGCAACCGGGTCGTGCTCGAAGCCGGCAATCCCGGCATCCCCCTCGACCGGGTGCCCTACTTCATCACGGATCTGAGGCAGATAGCGATCGTCGGCGGGCTGATGGTGGTGCTCCTCGTCCTCGCCAACTACACGGTGATACCGCTCCTCGGGAAGTAGCCGCCGGCCCGCGCAAGGGGCAGGAGGCAGGTCCTCCGCGCCGAAAGCCCTTCGACACTCGAATCCGAAGCGCGCCAGATTGCGCGCGACATGTCAGCCCTGATCGACCGCCATCAGCTCAAAGAGACCCTCCGCCAGAAGAAGGCAGCGCCGGCTGCCCATAAGCACCCAGTCAACCAGGCCACCTTCGACGAACGCGACTTCGGCGAGCGGATCGCCGACCGGGTCGCCGCCGGGATGGGGTCCTGGACCTTCCTCATCGTCCAGTCCTTTTTCATCCTGGTATGGGTGGCCGTCAACGTGGTCTGGCTGGCCAACCGGGGCTGGGACAGGTATCCGTTCATCCTCTTGAACCTCCTGCTTTCGCTCCAGGCGACCTATGCGGGCCCGATCGTGCTGCTGGCCGGAAACCGCCAATCGGCGAAGGACCGCGCGACGCTCGAGCACGCCGCCTCGGAAGCAGACAAGGGAGGCGAGGCGATCAACCAGATCCTGCGCGAGATCCGGAAGAACACGACCCTCACGCTGGCGACGCTGGAAGACCTCGAGACGGGGGCCTGAGATGGCGGTCGAGGCTTCTCCAGAGACGCCGACCGGGGTCCTCCGCAAGCACCTCCCCGGCGGCTACCTGCACCCGGTCAACCAGGTCCACGTCGACGAGGCGACGCTTGGCGAACGGATGGCCGACAAGGCGGCAGGCGCGATCGGCACCTGGCGCTTCCTGATCGCCCAGGGCGTGCTCATCGCCGCCTGGGTCGTCGTAAACGGGATCTGGCTGCTGAACCAGGGCTGGGACCCCTATCCCTTCATCCTCCTCAACTTGATGTTTTCGATTCAGGCCGCCTATACCGGGCCCGTCCTGCTGCTCGCCGGCAACCGTGCGGCGCAGTACGACCGGCTCCGCCTCGAGCACACCGCGGCGGTGGAGGAGGCCGCCACCAGGGTGACCCTGGAGATCCTCAAAGAGATCGAGCGGAACACCGAGTGCACGCTCAAGGTCGCCGAGCACATACGCAGGCGGCACGGCGAGTTTCACAGCCCGGCCTGACGGCCGGGGGCGGTTCGGGGGGGCGGAAGGTGCCTCCCTATACTCAGCCCCAAGATGCGGGTGATCCTCTACACGGGCAAGGGAGGCGTCGGAAAGACCTCGGTCGCCGCAGCCTCCGCGCTGCGCTGCGCCGAGCTCGGCAACCGCACCCTGATCATGAGCACCGACCCCGCGCACTCGCTCGGGGACTCCTTCGACATCGAGCTCGGCCCCAAGCCGGTGCAGGTCGCCAAGAACCTCTGGGCGCACGAGGTCAGCGCGCTCCACGAGATGGAGAAACACTGGCAAAAGCTGCACGACTACGCGGCGTCCGTCTTCGCCACCCAGGGCCTCGACGAGGTGATGGCGGAGGAGGTCGCGACTCCACCCGGGATGGACGAGATCGCGTCGCTGATGTGGATCCGCCACCACGCCGAGAAGTCCGACTACGACGTCCTCATCGTCGACTGCGCACCCACCGGCGAGACGCTCCAGCTGCTCACCTTCCCCGACGCGGCGAAGTGGTGGCTCGACAAGATCTACCCCTGGGAGCGGCGCGCGATGAAGGTCGCCCGTCCGATGCTCCAGAAGATGATCGACGTGCCGCTCCCCGGCGACGACGTCTACGTCAGCCTGCACGAGCTGCTGATCGACCTGGAGGGGATGAAGAAGCTCCTCACGGACACGTCGATCACCAGCGTCCGGATCGTCCTCAACCTGGAGAAGATGGTCGTCAAGGAGGCGAAGCGCGCCTACACCTACCTGAGCCTCTTCGGCTATATGACCGACGCCGTGATCGTCAACCGGATCCTGCCCGAGGGCCTCACCGACGAGTTCTTCCGGGGCTGGCAGAAGATCCACAGCAAGTACCAGGTCGAGGTCGAGAACTCCTTCGCACCGCTCCCCATCCTGACCGTGCCGCTGTTCGACACCGAGGTCGTCGGCCTCCCGATGCTGAGCCGGATGGCCGATTCGATCTATGCCGACACCGATCCCACCCGGCACCTCTATGTGGGCAGCCCGCAGCGGATCGAGAAGGTGGGCGGCGAGTACGTGCTGGCGCTCAAGCTGCCCTTCATGGAGAAGTCGGACATCGACCTCTCCCGCCACGACGGCGAGCTTTCGATCAAGGTCGGCAATTACCGTCGGGAGGTGTCGCTGCCCCGCGTGCTCGCGGCCCGGCCGACCCTCGGTGCGGCGCTGGACGGCGACGAGCTGAAGGTGAGGTTCGGCGCCAAGAAGTGAGCCGGCGCTACTCGGAGACGGCGGGGATGGTCGA
>DATCOZ010000314.1:0-7945 GCA_036564345.1 Candidatus Dormiibacterota bacterium
CAGCTTGGCCATCTTGGCCTTGTCCTTCTTGCCCATCGCGGCGCGCAGGATGTCGGCCTCGGAGAGGGAGAAGCCGCAGAGCTGGCGGGCGGTCTCCATGACCTGCTCCTGGTAGATCATCACGCCGTAGGTGTCCTTCAGAATCGGCTCCAGCTTCGGGTGGAGGTACTCGATCTGCTCGCGGCCCTGCTTGCGGGCGATGTAGGCGGGGATGTTGACCATCGGGCCCGGCCGGTAGAGCGCGATTGCCGCGGTCACGTCGCCGAAGTCCTGGGGCCGCATCTCGGTGAGCATCCGGCGCATCCCCGCGCCGTCGAGCTGGAACACGCCGTGGGTGTCGGCGGCGGCGATCAGCTCGTAGGCCCTCTTGTCGTCGAGGTCCATCTTGTCGAGGTCGATCTCGACTCCCCGCTTCTCCCGGATGATGCGGACCGCGGTCGTGATGATGTCGAGGTTCTGAAGCCCGAGGAAGTCCATCTTGAGCAGGCCAATCGCACCCACTGCGTTCATGTCGTACTGGGTGATCACGGTCTCCCGTCCGGGACCGAGCTGGAGCGGCGCGTAGTTCACCAGCGCATCGGGCGCGATGACCACGCCGGCGGCGTGCGTGGAGACGTTGCGGGAGACCCCTTCGAGGGTCTTGGCGACGTCGATCAGCTTGCGGATCGCGGGATCCGACTCGTACGATTCCCGAAACTCGCCGACCTCCTTGAGGGCTTCGTCGAGCGATTTGGAGCGGCCCTGCCAGACCGGCACCAGCTTGCTCAGCCGGTCGGCCTCCCGGAGGGGGATGTCGAGCACCCGGCCGACGTCCCGGATGGCGGCCTTGGAGGCCATCGTCGTGAAGGTGATGATCTGGGCCACCCGGTCGGCGCCGTACTTCTCGGTGACGTAGCGGATCACCCGCTCGCGGCCCTCGACCGAGAAGTCGCAGTCGATGTCGGGCATGCTCACCCGGTCCTTGTTGAGGAAGCGCTCGAAGATCAGCCCGTGCTCGATCGGGTCGAGGTTGGTGATGCCGAGCGCGAAGGAGACGAGCGAGCCGGCCGCGCTGCCCCGCCCGGGCCCGGTGGCGATGCCGTTCTGGCGGGCGAAGTTGTAGAAGTCCCAGACGATCAGGAAGTAGGAGGCGTAGCCGGTCTGGGAGATGACCGCCAGCTCCTCGTCGGCCCGCTCCCGCTGGACGCTGGTCGGCTCCCCGAAACGCCAGCGGAGGCCTTCGTCGACGCGCTGCCGGAGGTAGCCGTCGGGCGTCATTCCCTCGGGGACGTCGAAGGGCGGCAGGAGCGTCTCGCCGAGGGAGATCTTGAGCTTGCAGCTGTCGGCGATGTCGAGCGTGCTGGCGAGCGCGTCGGGGAGGTCACCGAAGACGCCCGCCATCTCCTCGGCGGTCTTGACGTAGAAGTCCTGGGAGCCGAATCGCCAGCGGTTGGGATCGTCGTAGAGGGCGCCGGTCTGGAGGCAGAGGAGGACGTCGTGGGCCTCGGCGTCGCCGCGCTCGACGTAGTGGAGGTCGTTGGTCGCGGCGAGACGGAGCCCGAACTCCTTGCCGAAGCCGATCAGTGCCTGGTTGACGGGTTCCTGCTCCGCGATCCCGTGGCGCTGCACCTCGAGGAAGTAGTTCTCGGCGCCGAAGATGTCGCGATAGGTCGCCACCGTCTCTCGCGCCCCTTCGGGGTCCAGCGCAGTGACCTTGGAGGCCACCTCGCCGGCGAGGCAGCCGCTCAGGGCGATCAGGCCCTTGGCGTGGCGGGCGAGCACCTCCTTGTCGACGCGAGGCTTGTAGTAGAGGCCCTCGAGGTGCCCGATCGAGCACAGCTTCATCAGGTTGAGGTAGCCCTCGGCGTCCTTGGCCAGCACCGTCAGGTGGTGGGGATCGCGGTCGGTCCGCCCCTCTCGCTGGAGCCGGCTGCGGGGAGCGACGTAGAGCTCGCAGCCGATGATCGGCCGGATCTTGGCCTCCAGGCACTCCTTGTAGAAGTTGATCGCCCCGTACATGACCCCGTGGTCGGTGAGCGCCACCGCGGGCATCCCGAGCTCGGCAGCCTTGCGGACCAGCCGGTTGATCCGGCCCGCGCCGTCGAGGAGGGAGTACTCGGTGTGGTTGTGGAGGTGGACGAAGCTGTTCGGGGCGTGCGGCATTGGTTTGAGCTCGTGGGTGGCGGGCCCCGCGGCTCAGGAGTTTAACCTAGTGTCGCCATCCTGAAGCCGCTGCCCCCCCTGTCCGCCGGCCCCGCCGAGATGCTCCATTCGGGCATCCGGGAGATCTCCAACGTCGCCATCATGAAGCCGGGGACGATCCGGCTCGACGTCGGCCAGCCGAACTTCCGGACGCCCGACCACATCAGCGAGGCGGGCAAGCGGGCGATCGACGACGGCTTCACCTTCTACACCCACACCCAGGGCCTCATCGGGCTCCGCGAGCGGCTGGTCGCCAAGCTCCAGCGCGTCAACGGCTACACCGTGACGCCGGAGCAGATCGCCTGCGCGAGCGGCGGAGTGGGAGCGATCGCGGCCGCCATGGCGGCGATCCTCGAGCCCGGCGACGAGGTGCTGCTGCCCGATCCCGGCTGGCCGAACTACCGGATGATGCCGCCCTGGCTCGGGGCCCGCTCGGTCTTCTACCCCCTGCTCGTGGGCGCCGACTTCCTGCCCGACCTCGAGCGCCTCGAGGACCTGGTCACGGCCCGTACCCGGCTGCTGGTGATCAACAGCCCGGGCAATCCGACGGGCGCCGTCTTCCCGCGCCGGGTCATCGAGGCACTGGCCGATTTCGCGGTTCGCCATGACCTCTGGCTGATCAGCGACGAGTGCTACGACCAGATCCTTTTCGAGGGCGAGCACGTCAGCCCGGCCAGCTTCCTCGACGATGGCCGCGTCATCAGCGTCTACACCTTCTCCAAGACCTACTCGATGACCGGCTGGCGGCTCGGCTACGCGGTCGGCGAGGCGGGCCTCATCGACACCGTCACCAAGGTCCTCGAGTCCAACACCTCGGGCCCCAGCACGATCGCCCAGAAGGCAGCCGAGGCGGCACTCGACGGTCCCCAGGACTGCGTCGCCGAGATGGTGGCGGCCTACGCGCACCGGCGCGACCTCGCGGTGGACCTGCTGGAGGAGGCGGGCCTGCTGGTGAGCGTCCCCCACGGAGCCTTCTACATCATGGCCGACGTCTCTCCGACCGGGATCAACGCGCGTGACTTCGCCCTCCGGCTCGTCGCCGAGCGAGGCGTCTCGGTGGCGCCCGGCACCGCCTTCGGCAAGGTCGGCGCGAGCGCGGTTCGGATCAGCCTGGCGAGCTCCGACGAGGATCTCCGAGAGGGGATCGCGCGGTTCGCCGAAGCGGTGAGGGAGTGGAGCTAAGTGATAACGCACATCTACGTCGCCAAGCTGAAGCCGGGAACCAGCGATGAGCAGGTCGTCGCCTGGCTGGAGGCGATCCAGGCGCTCGAGATCGAGGGCATGCTGGAGCTTACCTGCGGGCCCGACCTCGGCATCCGCGAGGGCTGCTGGGACGTCGCCATCACCGCGGACTTCGTCGATGCCGCGGCCTGGCACCGCTACAACGACGACACGATCCACAACCAGATCCGCAACGAGCAGGCCAAGCCAATCGTGGAGGCGCAGCAGAGGGTGCAGTTCGAGCGCAGCCGGCACTTCGAGGTCCCCGGCGACATCCGCAACGTGACGCTCCTCAGCCTCAAAGCCGACGCGCCCGCCGGCCAGGGCGGGAACGTCGCGGCGCGGCTGAGGCAGCTCCGCTGCAAGGGAATGCACCACATCGACGCCGGCGCCGACCTCAGCCTCCAGCAGGGCAACGCCTCGGTCGGCGTCATCTGCGACTTCGACAGCCCCGAGGCCTACGCCGTCTACGACGCGGATGAGCTCCACAACGAGATCCGCGAGGAGGACATCAAGCCCTACCTCGAGGTCGTGCGGAGGGTGCAGTTCGAGCTGCCCACCTCGTCATAAGGGTCTTTCGACCCTAATATTCGCGCCGTGACGCTCTACCTCGCGGTCAAGTTCGTCCACATCCTGCTCGCCATCGCGGCGGTCGGCTTCAACGCCACCTACGCGGTCTGGCTGGTGCGGGCTCGGAGGAGCCCGGAGAACATCGCGTTCGCTCTCAAGGGCGTCAAGTTCCTCGACGACTACATCGCCAACCCGTCCTACATCGGCCTCTTCATCACCGGCCTGGCGATGGTGCTGCTGCTGCCCTGGAACCTGCTCCACAGCTTCTGGCTGGAAGCAGCGATCGTGCTCTGGGCGGTTGCGATGCTGCTCGGCTACGGCGTCTACACGCCGACCCTGAGCCGGCAGATCAAGGTCCTCGCCAGCAAGGGCGCCAAAGACGAGCAGTACAAGTGGCTCGACCAGCGAGCCCAGCGGGTGGGCCCGGCGCTGGGCGTGATCGTGCTGGTAATAGTCGGCCTGATGGTCTTCAAGCCGACCTTCTAAAAAGAACCCTCCCCTGTGAGACTGGTGGGGCCACCCAGATGCCTCAGGCCGCCCGCTCCAGCAGTACCACCGATTCGATGTGGTACGTCTGGGGGAACATGTCGACGATCGCCGCCCGCCGGACGCGGTAGCCGGCGCGGATCAGCAGGGCGATGTCGCGGGCCTGGGTCGATGGCTCGCACGATACGTAGGCGATCCGGGCCGGCCCGAGCCGCATCAGCTCCGCAACCGCGGCCTGCTCGAAGCCGGCGCGCGGCGGGTCGGCCAGCACCGCGTCATGCTCGCCGAGGCGGACCTTACGGAGCACCGTCTCGACCCGGCCGGTCAGGAACTCGACGTTCTCGACGCCGTTGATGCGCGCCGCGAGCCGGCCCAGGCTCACCGCCCGCGGGTTCTCCTCCACCGCGGTCACCGCGCGCGCCTCCCGAGCCGCCGCCAGGCTGAGGGTGCCGATGCCCGCGTAGAGGTCGAGCACCCGCTCGCCCGGCGTCAGCCCGAGCATGTCGAGCGCGGTCCGGTAGAGGATCGGCATCTGGCGGTGGTTGGCCTGCACGAAGGTGTCGCTGCGGACCCGGAAATGGAGGTCCCAGAAGTCGAGGTCCATCGAGTCGTCAAGCAGCACCACATCCGGCAGCAGCTCCGCGACCCGGGCGCCCAGCTCGTCACGCTCGGCACCGCCGCGCCCCTCCAGCCGCAGCGCCCAGAGCAGTCCCGGGCCCGACGGCTCCGCGGTCAGCAGGAGGTGCTTGATGCCCTTGACGCCGAGCTCGCCCGCGGCTTGCCGGAAGGCGTTCATGCCGTCCTCGATCCGCTGGTGGTGGATCGGGCACTCGCGGATCGCCAGCACGGCGTGGGAGCGGAGCCGGTGGAAGCCGAACTCGAAGGTGTTCAGGTGGTAGATGCCCTCGAACTCGCCCCGGATCCTGTACCGCCAGGGATCCTCCATCCCGAGCAGCGGGGTATCCGGGGGCAGCCTCAGCCCGGCGCGGGCCCAGACGTCCTCGACCGCCTTCCGCTTGAACCGCAGCTGGGCCTCGTAGCGGGCGTGCTGCCAGTGGCAGCCGCCGCACTCGCCGAAGTACGGGCAGCGCGGCTCGACGCGGTCGGGTGAAGCCTCGAGCACCCGCTCGACGCTGGCGAAGGCGACGCCTCCCCGCCTGCCGCGAGGCCGGACCTCGACCGTCTCTCCGGGAAGCGCGTAATGGACGAAGACGACGCGGCCGTCCTCCTCCCGCGCGACGACCGCGCCGCCGTGCGCGGGAACCTCGGGGCGAAGCGTCATCGGCGCCAATGGTCCGCCGGGTCGGCGGCGGGACGGAAGCCGGCGGCCTCCACCGCGGCGGCCGCGGCGGTGAACCCGGCGGCGATCTTGGCGGGCTCGTGGGAGTCGCTGCCGAAGGAAACCAGCTCGCCGCCCTCCTCCCGCCACCACCCGATCACCGCCGGACTGGGGCAGAGCCCGCGCGGGCCCTCGGCGCCACGCGAGGTGTTCACCTCGAGGACGGCTCCCCGCCGGGCCGCCTCGCCGAGGATGGCACGGTAGTCCTCCTCGAAGTCGCTCTCGTCGAGCTGAAGCCGGTCGTGCGGCCAGTAGCGCCGCGGGTAGTCGAGATGGGCGAGGACCTCGAAAGGCTGGCCGCTCCGGGCCAGCGCGAGCACCTCGGCCAGGTAGGCGCGGAAGTGGCGGGGAGCGGCCTCCGGGGTCATCAGGCCGCGCTCGCTGAGATCCCGCGGCCGGCCGTCGACCCGGATGCAGTGGACCGAGCCGAGGACGCGGTCGAGCGGGCCGGCAGCAAGCACTGCTGCCGTCTTCTCGGGGTAGAGATGAGGCTCGCCGAGCTCGACCCCGGAAAGGATCCGGAGGTCGGGAAAGCGCGAGCGACAGCGCTCGACGCAGTCCAGGTAGCCATGGACGTCGAGCTCGTGCTGCCCCTCGTGGACGGCGACGAAGTCGGCGTGCTCGGTGAAGGCGATCGCCGGCAGGCCGAACTCCGACGCCCGCCGGCAGGTGGCCTCCATGTCGCCCCGCGCGGCATCCCACGACCACTCGCTGTGGACGTGGCCGTCGGCGAGCAGCGGGCTAGGCGTTGATTCGATCGCGGAGCAGCTCGGTTGCCAGCTTGAGGTTGGCGGTGCCCCCGGACGCCTGCTTGACCTTGCCGATGAGGGCGCCGATCGCCGCCTGCTTGCCCGCCCTCAAGTCGGCGACCGCCTGTGGGTTCTCGGCCAGCACGCGGTCGACGATCGCCGCCAGCTCGACCGCGTCGGAAAGCTGCGCGATGCCGGCCGACGCGTCCGCGAAGGAGGCTCCGCCGAGGACCCTGACCAGGATCTCGCGGGCCTGGTCGCGGTTGAACTCCCCACCCTGGACCCCTTTCAGGATCGCGACGAAATCGGCCACCTCGGGCAGCCGGCCCTCGTAGGTCGGGAGGATCTCGCCGATGATCCAGTTCGCCGCCGGCTTCGCCTCCGCCCCGGCTCCGAGCACCCGCTCGAAAAAGCCGGCCACGTCGAGCTCACGGGTGAGGAGGGCGGCGTCGGACTCGGGTATGTCGGCAACGGCGACCAGCCGGACCCGGCGCGCGGCCGGGAGCTCCGGGAGCGACTCGCGGAGCTCCTCGATGTAGGCCGGATCGAAGCTGAGCGGCGGCAGGTCGGGCTCGGGGAAGTAGCGGTAGTCCTCGGCGCCCTCCTTGGAGCGCTGGGAGACGGTGCGCTGCTCGGCATCCGACCAGCCCCGCGTCTCCTGGACGACGGTGCCGCCTGATTCGAGGACCTGGGCCTGGCGGCGCACCTCGTACTCCACCGCCCGGAAGAGCGCCCGGAAGGAGTTGATGTTCTTGAGCTCGGTCTTGACGCCCAGCTCGTTCGAGCCGCGGGGCCGGATCGAGACGTTCGCCTCGGCCCGCAGGTGGCCCTTCTCCATGTCCGCCTCGCTGGCGCCGATTGTGCGGAGCACCGCGCGCAGCTCCATCGCGTAGTCGCGGGCGTCCGCGGCCGAACGGAGGTCGGGCTCGGTCACGATCTCCATCAGGGGCGTCCCGGATCGGTTCAGGTCCACCATCGAGGCGCCACCGGAGTGGAGGCTGTCGCCCGAGTGGACGAGCTTGCCGGTGTCCTCCTCGAGGTGCACGCGGGTGATCCGGACCCGCTTCCCGCCGACGTCGATCCAGCCGTTCCGGCTCATCGGGAGGTCGTACTGGCTGATCTGGTAGCCCTTCGGCAGGTCGGGATAGAAGTAGTTCTTGCGGTCGAACTTGGTGAACTCCTGGATCTCGCAATTGAGGGCGAGCGCCGACTTGAGGAGCAGCTCGACCGCCCGCCGGTTGATCACCGGCAGCGTCCCCGGCAGGCCGAGGCAGACCGGGCAGACGTTGCTGTTGGGCGGCTTGCCGAGGTAGTCGGTGCCGCAGCCGCAGAACATCTTGGAGCGGGTCGCCAGCTGGACGTGGACCTCCATCCCGATGACGGTCTCCCAGTCGGTCCC
>DATCOZ010000318.1:0-7554 GCA_036564345.1 Candidatus Dormiibacterota bacterium
GGCCACCGAGCTCGCCAACCTGTTCCAGCGAAGCCTGAACTACGCGATCGTCGACGAGGTCGACTCGATCCTGATCGACGAGGCGCGCACGCCGCTGATCATCTCCGACCGGGGCGCCGAGTCGACCGACAAGTACTACGAGTACGCGCGCTACGCCGCCCGCCTGGTCGAGGAGGAGGACTTCACCGTCGAGCTCAAGCACAAGTCGGCTTCCCTCACCGAGGAGGGCATCGCCAAGATGGAGCGCTGGGCGAAGATCCCCAACATCTACGACCTGGAGAACATCGTCGAGGCGCACCAGATCAACCAGGCGCTGAAGGCGAAGGTGCTCTACCTGCGCGACCGCGAGTACCTGGTCAAGGACGGCGAGGTCATCATCGTCGACGAGTTCACCGGCCGCCTGATGCCGGGCCGCCGCTGGTCGGACGGCCTCCACCAGGCGGTCGAGGCCAAGGAGGGCCTCAAGGTCCAGCAGGAGCAGAAGACGATGGCGACCATCACGCTCCAGAACTACTTCCGGCTCTACGAGAAGCTGGCCGGCATGACCGGCACGGCGGTCACCGAGGCGGAGGAGTTCCACAAGATCTACAAGCTCGAGGTGGTCACCATCCCGACCAACAAGCCGATGGTCCGGACCGATCACCCCGATGTGATCTACAAGACCGAGGAGACCAAGTTCGAAGCGGTCATCGACGAGGTGATCGAGATGAACAGGCAGGGCCGCCCGGTCCTGGTCGGAACCGTCTCGGTCGAGAAGTCGGAGAGGCTCGCCCGGATGCTCGAGAAGCGCGGCCTGCCGCACTCCGTCCTCAACGCCAAGCAGCACGAGCGGGAGGCGGCGATCGTCAAGGATGCCGGGCAGACGGGCGCCGTCATGATCGCGACCAACATGGCCGGCCGCGGCACCGACATCGTGCTCGGCGATGGTGTCCGGGAGGCGGGCGGCCTCCACATCATCGGCACCGAGCGGCACGAGTCGCGGCGCATCGACAACCAGCTCCGCGGCCGCTCCGGCCGCCAGGGCGACCCCGGCTCGAGCCGTTTCTTCATCTCGCTCGAGGACGACCTGATGAAGATCTTCGGTCCCGCCGCCGACCGGATCGGAAAGCTGATGGACCAGCTCCAGGTGGAGCCGATCGAGCACAAGTGGGTCGCCGGCTCGATCGAGAGCGCCCAGAAGAAGGTCGAGGGCTTCAACTTCGATGCCCGCAAGCACGTCGTCGAGTACGACGACGTGATGAACAAGCAGCGCGAGATCATCTATGGCGAGCGGCGCAAGGTGCTCGAGGGCGCTGACACCCGCGACAACATCGAGGCCTACATCCGGGAGCTGATCGACAAGGGCGTCGAGGTCCACTGCCAGGCTCGTCACGCCGAGAACTGGGAGGTCGACGAGCTCATCCAGTACCTCAGCGCCTACTTCCCGATCCCGCCCGGGTCGCAGTTCCCTCCCGAGGTCCTGGCAAAGGGCCCGGTGGCGCTTGCCGACAACATCCACGAGTCGGCGATGGCCGCCTACCAGGCCAAGGAAGACCAGATCGGCGCCGAGTTCATGCGCACCATCGAGCGCTGGGTGATGCTCAAGACGATCGACAGCAAGTGGGTCGACTACCTCACCCAGATGGAGCACTTCCGGGAGGGGATCGGGCTCCGCGCCTACGGCCAGAAGGACCCCCTGGTGGAGTACAAGAACGAGGCGTTCACGATGTTCCAGGAGCTGACAGCCTCGATCCAGGCCGACATCGTCGGGAACATGTTCCGGGTCCAGGTCACCCAGGATCCGCCCCCGCCGCCGGAGCCGCCCAGCGGCATCGAGCGCGGCCCGGGTGGACCAGAGGAAGGAAGCCCGCTCGCCCCCAACGGAAGCGGCGGCAACGGCCACGGCCGCGCCCGGACGCCGGTCGCGGCGGGAGGCGTGGCCAGCTCGGCCAAGGTCGGCCGAAACGATCCGTGCCCCTGCGGGTCTGGTAAGAAATACAAGCGCTGCCATGGCCGATAGCACCCAGACCCAGTTCACGCCCCAGGAGCTGCTCGATCGGATCGTGCGGCTGAAGGAGCACCTTTGACCTCCCGGCCAAGGAGAAGCGCGCCGCCGAGCTAGAGGATCTCCTCGCCCAGCCGGGCGTCTGGGACGATCCGAACCAGGCCGGTCGCTACGCCCAGGAGGCGTCGACCCTCCGTGCTGAAGGCGATGAGTGGCAGAAGCTCGAGGCGCGAGCCCGGGACGTCGTCGAGCTGGCCTCGATGGATGACCCGGAGCTGGCGCTCCAGCTGGCGAGAGAGTCGGACGCGATCTCCGGCGAGCTGCGGGCCAAGGAGCTCGAGCTGCTTTTCACCGACCCCTATGCGGCGCACAACGCGCTCATCTCGATCAGCCCCGGGGCGGGCGGCGTCGACTCCCAGGACTGGACCGAGATGCTGATGCGGATGTATACCCGGTGGGCCGAGAACCACCGCTTCAAGACCGAGGTGCTCGACCTGACGCCCGGCGACCAGGCCGGCCTCAAGGGCGTGACGCTCCTGGTCCAGGGTCCCCGCGCCTTCGGTCTGCTCCGCTCCGAGCACGGCGTCCACCGGCTGGTCCGGATTTCCCCCTTCGACCAGAACCACCGCCGCCACACGTCCTTCGCGCTGGTCGAGATCCTGCCCGAGCTGGAGGAGGAGGAGACGGTCGTCACGATCGACCCCGACGACATCCGGATCGACACCTACCGCTCGAGCGGTGCCGGCGGCCAGCACGTCAACAAGACCGAGTCGGCCATCCGGATCACCCACATCCCGAGCGGCATCGTCGTCACCTGCCAGAACGAGCGCTCCCAGATCAAGAACCGGGAGATCGCGATGAAGATGCTCCGGGCGCGCCTCTTCGACCGCCAGCAGATGCTGGCCGCCAAGCACATCGACGACCTCAAGGGCCAGATGCTGCCGGCCGAGTTCGGCTCCCAGATCCGCAACTACACCCTCCAGCCCTACACGCTGGTGAAGGACGTCCGTACCGGCGTCGAGGTCGGGAACGTTCAAGCCGTGCTTGAAGACGGACAGATCGACGAATTCATCGAGGCCTGGCTTCGCTGGAAGCTGGACAACTCTGACTAACGCCGCCGCAATCTCCCTCTCCGCTATGCGGGGAGGGCCAGGGCGGGGCCGCACACTTGCCATGTTCCTGGCGCTGTGGCTCGTTTCCTGTGGAGGCGGAAGCGGTGTCGCCGCAAAGCCATCGCTGGCGCCCAGCCCAGTCGCCAGCCCCACTGAGACACTCCAACTCGGGCCCGGCGGGCTGACCCTCGAGGAGGAGGTCGGAGCGGTGATCATGGTCGGCTTCCAGGGACCGCTAACCGACGCGGTGCTGGCCGACTGGCGCCGGCGGCAGTTCGGCGGGCTGCTCGTCGTCAACCTCAACCACAACGCCGCCTCGCCGGCCGCGATGACCGCCTTCGTGGCCGCCGTCCGGGGCGCCGACCGGCACCGGCTGATCGCCGCCACCGACCAGGAGGGTGGCGACGTCTGCATCGCGATCAGCTCGGTGCCCTGCGCCGCGATGCCGGTCGGCGAGGCGGCGACGACCCAGATGGCGGCTGCCGTCAAGGCTCTCGGATTCGACCTCGACCTCGGCCCGGTGTCCGACGTCTGCAACGGCCAGTCCTCGATCATGTTGGGTCGCTGCTACGGCACTGACCCGGCCTCCGTCGCGACCGCGGTCGGAGCCGTCGTCGACGGCATCCACGCCGCCCACATGCTGTCGGCCGCCAAGCACTTTCCCGGCCATGGGGCGACCGCGGTCAGCTCCGAGACGCAGCTGCCGCGGATCGACGAGAGCCTCGCCACACTCCGGGGGCGCGACTGGCCGCCCTTCGCCGCCGCCGCCGCCCACGGGACCGACTTCGTCCTCCTCGGCCACCTCTACTACCCGGCCCTCGATGCGACCCATTCGGCGGACCTCTCGCCGGTGACGATCGAGAAGCTGCGCTCGGACGTCGGCTTCAAGGGCGCGATCATCTCCGACGATATGGAGATGGGAGCCATCACCGCGACGACGCCGGCGCCGGAGGCGGCGGTCGAGTTCCTCGTCAACGGCGGCGACCAGGTGATGATCGCCCACCACCTCGAAGTCGCCGATGCGACCTACGACGCTGTCATGTCCGCGGTTGCCAGCGGCCGGCTCCGGCGCGCCCGGCTGGACGAGGCGGTGGCTGCCCTGCAGGCTCTGCCAAGCTCGTGAGGGGCTCGCCGCTCCGGCTGCTCGTCGTGCTTCTCGCGGCCGCCGCCTGCGGGACATCCGGCCCCGCGCCGGCGGGCAGCCCCGGACCGACCGCGGCAGCCTCGCCTTCGCCGTCGGCGACCATCACGGTCAGCTCGCCGCCCGCTGCGCCGCCGGCCTCACCATTGGCGCTCGAGGCGTGCGGCGAGATCACCCACTTCCAGGACGGCAACATCGGACCGGTGCTCTGCCCGGACGGCGGGCCGAGCCTCGCGGCCGACGCCTACCTCCGCTCGCAGGTTCCCGCGCTGGCCGTGCTCAGGGTGGCCGCCGATGCGAACCTGGAGGACGTCGAGACGGCGATGTGCGCGGACAAGACGTTCGCTCACACGACCAACCCGATCGAGGAGTCCGCCTACCGGCTGATGGCTGCGGAGTCGGGCTGGCGATTCGGCGACGAGCCGGTGGCCTGGTTGACCAGGCAGTCCTGCTAGCCGCTCGCCTGGGAAACCTCAACGAGGGTGTCCTGGAAGTCGCCGCCGCCGCCCATGTCGGCGATGCCGTCGCGGGTCAGCGCGTTGGCCGACGAGCCGCCGGGGCTGAGCGACGCCCACCAGCCGGAGGGCATCGAGCAGACGCCCGGCCGGACCCGGTCGCCGACCCGCGCCCGGAGCAGCACCGAGCCGCGGTCGTTGTGGACGCGCACCATCTCCCCGTCCGCGATACCGCGCGCCGCGGCGTCGTAGGGCGACAGGTCGAGGCGCGGCTCAACCTCGGCCTTGCGGTGTCGCTCGAGGCCGCCGTAGCTCGAGTTGAGGAAGTGGAGCGCGCCCTTGCCGGTGATCAGGGAGAGCGGGAAGCGGGCCGCCAGGGTCGGATTGCCGGCGGCGCTTTCGGGCGAGGGCTCAAAGGTGGGGAGGGGGTCCATCCCCTCCCGCGCCAGCTGCTCTGAGAAGAACTCGCAGCGGCCGGACCGGGTCGGGAAGCCGCCCTCCGCGAAGGGACGCCAGCCCTCCGGTAGGCGAAGGCGCGCCCAGCCGTCCTCGAGCAGCCGCTCGAAGGTGATGCCCGCCAGGTTGGGGTGATCGGACGCCAGGGCCAGCTGCACCAGGTCGAGGTCGGAGTCGGCGAGGTACCCATCGTCGAAGCCCATCGCAGCGGCGAGCCGCCGGAAGAGCTCGGTGTTCGGGATCGCCTCGCCGACCGGGTCGATCGCCGGCAGGTTGAGGGTGAGGTAGTCGTGGCCCCAGGACCAGACGAGGTCCAGGTGCTCGACCTGGGTGGTCGCCGGAAGCACGTAGTCGGCATAGCGCGCGGTGTCGGTCAGCAGGTGCTCGTGCACGACGGTGAACAGGTCCTCCCGGCGGAGGCCCTCGAGGACCAGGTTCTGGCTGGGGGCGATCGCCGCCGGGTTGCTGGAGTGGACGATCAGCGCCTTGATCGGCGGGTCGAGTCCGGGATCTGTCAGGGCCCGGCCCAGCTGAACCATGTTGACGCTGCGGATCGAGGGATCCTCGAGCTCCGGCATCTCGACCGCCGCCGCGTTGAGCGCCTCGAAGTGAAGCCCGGCGGTGAGGAAGAGGAGGCCGCCGCCGCGGTGCCGCCAGGCCCCCGTCAGCGCGGGCAGGCAGCTGATCGTCCGGAACGCCATGCCGCCGTGGGCGCGATGCTCCATCCCGACCAGGGTGCGGATCAGCGAAGGAGCGCCGGCGGCGTAGGCGCGGGCCAGCCGGACGATCTCCGCCTCCTCAAGGCCGGTGAGCTCGGCGACCCGCGAGGGCGGATACTCGGCCAGTCGCTGCCGCAGCTGCTCGAAGCCGACCGTGTAGCGCTCGAGGTAGTCGACGTCGTGGAGGTTCTCGGCGACGATCACCTGCATCATCCCCAGCGCCAGGGCGGCGTCGGTGCCGGGCAGCGGTCGCACGTGCCAGTCGGCTGCCTCCGCGGTCCGGGTCCGGACCGGGTCGATGACGACGACCGTCGCGCCCGCCTCTTTGGCCTGGCGGATGAACCGCCAGAGATGCAGGTTGGTGACCACCGTGTTGGTGCCCCAGAGCACGATGAAGCGGGAATGGGCGATGTCCTCGGGCAGGATGCCGATGTTCGTCCCCAGCGTCGCGAAGGCTCCCGAGGAGCCGGTGCTGGCGCAGATCGCCCGCTCCAGCCGCGTCGCGCCGAGGCGGGCGAAGAAGCGGCGGTCGATGCTCTGGCCCTGGATGAGGCCCTGGGTGCCCATGTAGGAGTAGGGCAGGACAGCCTGCCCGCCGTGGCTGGCGACGATCTCTTTCAGGCGGGCGGCGATGTCCGCGAGCGCCTCCTCCCAGGTCACCCTCTCGAAGCGGCCCTCGCCCTTCGGTCCGACCCGCCGCTGCGGGTGGAGCAGGCGCTCAGGGCCGTAGACGCGGTCGAGGTAGTGGTTGACCTTGGCGCAGAGGCCGCCGTGCGTGAAGGGGTGATCGGCGGCACCGACCAGCTTGGTGGCGCGGCCGTCCTCGACGGTCACCTCCCAGGCGCAGGTGTCCGGGCAATCGTGCGGGCAGGCACCCTTAACCGTTCTGACAGCGGCCATCCGGCGCAAGTCTATTGCCGCCCGCCGGGAATGGCGAAGATGGGCTCGATTTGACCCGGCGGTGGAGGCTGCGTATACTCCGCGGAACTGGCGGACGCTTCGTCCACAACGTCTTCTCCACGTCGAAGTTATGGTTTTGCAAGCTGATTTTGCCGGAACACGGCCGCTCATCAGCTTCCAGCACGTCTGGAAGAAGTACCCCAACGGCACCGAAGCATTGCGTGACATCACGCTCGTCGTGCCGGAAGGCGATTTCCTCTTCCTGGTTGGCGCGTCGGGCGCCGGGAAGTCGAGCCTGATCCGTCTTCTCATCCGTGAGGAGAAGCCCACCAAGGGCAAGATCTTCGTCGACGGCCAGGAGCTGGGCCGCATGAAGCGGCGCCACCTGCCCCACTACCGGCGCAAGGTCGGGCTCGTCTTCCAGGACTTCAAGCTGCTGCCCAAGCTCACCGTCTACGAGAACGTCGCCTTCGCGCTGCGCGTCCTGGGCGAGGCCAGCTCGGTGATCCGGGTTCGGACCAGCGAGGCGCTGGAGACGGTCGGCCTGGCCGGCAAGCTCACCAAGTACCCGCGCGAGCTGTCCGGTGGCGAGCAGCAGCGAGTGGCCATCGCCCGGGCCCTGGTGCACCAGCCGCGCCTGATCGTCGCCGACGAGCCGACCGGGAACCTGGACCCGGCGACCGGCTGGGAGATCATGCAGCTCTTCTTGCAGATCAACCACCAGGCAAAGGCGACGGTCCTGATGGCCACTCACAACCGGGATATCGTTGACCTGCTGCGCCGCCGC
>DATCOZ010000319.1:0-29101 GCA_036564345.1 Candidatus Dormiibacterota bacterium
GTTGTTGGCCGATCCGCTCGACTGGGCCGCCGAGCCGTGGCTGGTGCCCGAGGTTTCGTTCGCCGAGGCGGTGTCGCCCGCAACCTGGCCGTTGTTGGCCGAGTCGGCGGTATGGGTGGCCGAGACGTGGCTGGTGCCCGAGGTCTCGTTCGCCGAGGCGGTGTCGCCCGCCGGGAGGCCGTTGCCGGCCGATCCGCTCGACTGGGCTGCCGAGCCATGGCTGGTGCCCGAGGTCTCGTTGGCTGACGCGTTGTCGCCGCCTTCGCCGGGGTCGCCGCCGTTGCCGGCGCTGCTGTCCGCACCGTCCCCGTTCGGGGCGGCGTCATTGCGGGTGGCAGCGGTGGCCAAAGGTGTCGCGGACTTGCCGTCCTTCTTGCTGCTCCCATCACCGCCCGGCGCCGTTCCCTTGGTCGAGGCCGAGCTGGCCGGGGCCGCTTTGGCGGGGGCCGAGCCGGCCGTAGCCGGGGTCGGTGTCGGCTGCGCCTTCACCGCTGTGTCGCCGTCCGCGGCGCCGCCCTTCTGGTTTCCTGCATTGCTCTGGCTGGACGCCTGCCCACCCTGGCCGGAGCCTGCCGTGGCCGAGCTGCCCTGAGACGGCGAGTGATGCGTCTTCAGGTCTGCCGCCAGGGCCGGCTGCGTCCGGCTGATGATCAGGATCGTCATGCTGAACACAACGAATGCCCAGAGAGCTATGCGGAAGGCTAGAGGGCGACGCCTCATCACCAGTATGTCGTCGTAATCCACCGGATACCTCCGCAATCTGATAGCCCCAACATAAGTATTAGGGCTGAAGTTGATAGTGGCTATTACATATCATGCGCAGGTGTCAATGTCAATCACGCCAGCCCGTTATTGCCCCATTCGGCAACAATCTGAAGCGTGATGACTCTCGGCACGATCAAGTCGGCGACCGGCCACGATGCCATCGGCCAGTTCGTCGAGGAGCGGATCTTGCCCGGAACCGACTGGAACCTTGTGCGGGTCCGGCGAAAGTCGACGCGCCTGGAGCCGCCCCACGCCTACTGGGTGACCTACCGGGTTCTCCTCGGCCGCGGTGACCTCGTCTTCCCGGAGCCCGATGCCGACCCCGTCCTCGAGCCGGCCGGCGCCGGCGCGCAAGAGCCGGGGGCTGGAGCGCTGCCGACCCTGGGCGCGGCCGGCGACGAGGAGGACGAGCTGCCGGAGCCGACCTGGAGCGAGCAGCGGGAGCTGCGGCTGGCAGCACGCGGGGTATTCGACTCGGAGATCTGGGCCGGCTATCGCAAGCGGATCCTCGACATCTACGGGAACCGGCCCTGTGAGCCGCTGACCGGCCTCGGTTATCCGGTCGTCTTCGACGAGACCCAGATGGTGGTCTGGTTTTACCCTGTCGACCCGAACCTTCCCGGTCTCTGGCGCTCGGCACGGGAGGAGGAGGTGCTGCGCCTCTTCCGCAAGCATTCCGGCGAGATCCTGGGAACGCCCGGGCGGGCCACCATCGGCGGCGTGACGCTCGACCTCGCGCGATACCTCCCGGAGATCTCCGCGATCATCCGGTACGACATCCGGACGGACCCCGAGGAGTCTTCAAAGACAGTCTTCGGAAAGATCCAGCCGGGCGGCCGGGGCGCCGAGAGCAACCGCGTCATGACCGACATCTGGAGGGCCGCCGAGCAGTCCGGGGGGCGCCTGGTGGTGCCGCGGCCGCTCGGATATCACCCCGCGTTCGAGCTCTACCTCCAGGAGTCGGTGCCGGGTGAGGCGATCGGCTCTGACCGGACCAGGCCGGAGTTCCTACCCAGCGCGCTGCATGCAGCCGACGCGCTCGCCGCGCTTCATGACTCCGGCATCGAGACCGACAAGAAGCTTCCCTTCGAGACCGAGATCGGGCGCCTCGACAAGACGCTGGACCAATTCGTGCTGGTCCACCCGAAGGCGTTCTTCCTTCTTCGCGAGCTGCTCGTACACGTGCGCGAGAGGTTGAGGAAGACTCCCGGAGAAGACTGGCTGCCCACCCACGGCGACTACAAGTACGACCAGATCCTTCACCACGAGGGCGCCTTCAGCCTGATCGACTTCGACTACTTCGCGCTTGCCGAGAACAGCTTCGACCTCGCCAAGTACTGCGCTTACGTCGTTCCCTCGGCGCCTCTCGGCTGGGAGCAGTCGGTGGCTGCCGAAGCCGCGCGGACGGCCTTCCTGCGGCGCTATCGCGAGCAGCGTCCGGCGGCGACCCTGCAGCGCCTGCCGATCTACGAGGCGGTGTTCCTCGGCCAGCGCGCGATGACCATGATGTGGATCCAGGCTCGCGGCTGGGACAAGGCCGCCGAGAGCCTCCTGGTGATGGCGATGGAGCGCCTCAAGTCCCGAACGCCCTAGACCACCGAGCGCCTACGCCTCGGCTCGCCGGGCGAGCCGCAGCATGAGCGCCAGGAGCCCGGTCACCGCGGCGACCCCGAGGACCAGGCTCGCGGGACCAGAGGTCGGCAGGACCGCGCCGATGTCGAGCACCAGCTCGCCGAGCGCCGCCGCGGCCACCGCCAGGAGCAGGACCTCGAGGAACCGGCGGGCAACCGCATCGGAGCGGGCGGTGTTCGAGCCGTCGAGCTCGAAGGACCAGTAGCCGAGCTCGGCAACCAGCAGCAGCCCGCCGGCGACCAGCGGCGTCCAGGCTGACGCCGTCGATGGTTCGAGCTGGACGCGGAGCAGGAAGGTGGCCGCCAGCAGCCCGATTCCCCAGGCGAGTCCGCGAACCCAGACGGCGAGCAGTCCGAGGCAAAGGCAGGCGATGGCGGCGCCGCCCAGCGCGAGGAGGTAGCCCTGGCCACGGGCAAAGGGCCAGCTCGCCGCGACCCCGAGCGCGATCCCGGCGCCGGCGCCGAGCGAGAGGGTGGCGAGCGCTAGGCGCGTACGCGCGCGCCGTGTCTTCGGGATGAGCGCACCTCCTCCAGCGCGCCTTCCAGGGGGCGCTTCTCGTTCCAGGTGGCGATCGGGACGCCGGCGGCTCGAAAGCGCTCGCGGAGCGCCTCCCGCTGGAGGAGCCAGAGGCGGTGCGCCAGGTCTCCGCGCTCATCCGGTCGTACCGCGACGAAGGGCACCGGGTCGAGCTCGATGACAGCCACGTCGAAGCCTCGCCCGCGGACGTCGAGCAGGGCGCCGATGGTGCGCTCGTCGATCAGCGGAGTCAGGGCCAAAAGCAGCGCCTTGGGGGGCAGCGTCCCGGTGGGGATCACGTCGATGCCCTTCCAGGCGTAGCTGGCGACGACTCGGGTGTCGAGCAGGGAGTCCATCAGGCGGTAGAGCTGGACGACCCCCATCCCCGGGCGCAGCCAGCGGATGATGCCCCCGAAGCCGATCATGCCGACCCGGTCCCGGACGGCGAGGTATCGGGCGGCCAGGCTTGCCGCTCCCCGCATCGCCAGGTCGAGGGTGGTCCCTCCTCCCTCTCCGACCTCGGCGAAGGTGTCGATGAAGATGACCACGTCGGCATTTTTCTCCGGGTGGTGCTGGTTGACGTGAAGGCTTCCGCGGCGCGCGCTAACCCGCCAGTTGACGTGGCGGACGCGATCGCCGGGGACGAACTCACGGACATCGGCGAACTCGATCCCGTCGCCGCGCTCGCGGGAGACGGCGTTGCCGGCCAGCGCCTGGGTCTCGAGTGGCGCAAGCATCGTCCGCAGTGCTGCGGGGGTCGGGTAGACGCGGAGGGGGAGGTTGGTCACGTAGGCGCGCTCGAAGAGCAGCAGCCCGAAGCGATCCCGCGTCCTCACCAACACCGAGCCCACGTCGTACGCGCCCCAGCGCCGCGCGTCGATGCGGAGCTCGACAATCCTCTCCTTGCCCGCCTCCAGGTCGAGCTCGGGCCGCGCGCCCCTTTCAGCCATCGCGAGGCCCCTCGGGAGGCGAAGGCTCAGCTCCATCCGGCGGACCCGAGCGGTTGCACGCAGCCGGATGGCGAGCACCGCCTGCTCACCCTCGAGAACGCGCTCGCGGTCGAGCTCCCGCTCCAGCTCGATCTGCGGCTCGCGCGCCAAAGCGATGCCGAGCAAGGCGACAAGGGCAAAAGGCAGCGCAAGGACGGCCGCCTCGGAACGAGCAAAGAGGAGGGCGGCAAGCAGCCCGGCCGTGGCGAGCGCCGCATAGGCGCCGAGCTTGGGCGTGAGGAGGCGGGTCACCGCCGGCTTACGGGGGAGTCCTCCGCCGAGGGCGCCGGCACGCTCTCCAGGCAGTCCCGGACCACATCCTCGGCGCGCACCTTCTGCACCCAGAGCTCGGGCCGGAGGCTGATCCGGTGCGAGAGGGCGGGAACCGCCACCGCCTTGACGTCCTCGGGGATCACGAAGTCGCGTCCCTGGAGGGCCGCCCGGCCGCGCGAAAGCTTCATCAGCGCGAGGGTTCCGCGAGGGCTGGCGCCCACCAGGACGCGACCGTTGCGGCGGGTCGCGGTCACCAGGTCGACCATGTAGAAGCCGATGCTCGGGCTGACGTGCACCTGCTCCAGCGCAGCCTGCAGCTCAAGCAGGGCCTTGCGCTCGACGATCTGCTTCAGAGCGACCTCGTCGGTTCGCCGCGCCAGCCGGTCCTCGACCAGCCGCCATTCCTCGTCGCGGCTCGGATAACCGACCCCGAGACGGACCAGGAAGCGATCGAGCTGCGCCTCGGGCAGCGGGTAGGTGCCCTCGTACTCGAGCGGGTTCTGGGTCGCGAGGACCAGGAAGGGTGCATCCAACCGGTGGCGCAAACCGTCGGCGGTCACCTGCCGCTCCTGCATCGCCTCGAGCAGCGCCGCCTGCGTCTTGGCGGGGGCCCGGTTGATCTCGTCGGCGAGCAGCAGGTTCGCGAAGATCGGTCCGCGCCGGAACTCGAACTGCCCCGCCTTCTGGTTGAAGATCGACGACCCGGTGACGTCGCTGGGCATCAGGTCGGGGGTGAACTGAATTCGCTTGAAGTCGAGGTCGAGCACCTGCGCGAAAGAGCGCGCGATGAGCGTCTTGGCGAGGCCCGGGAAGTCCTCGATGAGCACATGGCCGTCGGCGAGGATCGCCAGCAGGACCAGCTCCAGCGCCTCCCGCTTTCCGACAACCGCCTTCTCGACCTCGGTCAGCACTCGCTCGGATTCGGTGAGGACGTCCTTCAGCGATCTCGTCACAGGTCCTCCAGGCGCTGGATCGTCTCTCGGATCGACAGCGCGCTCGCGGCAGCCCGCCGGACTTCCGGTTCGAGGGCTGAGGGCGACGCCTCGATGAGCTCCCAGGCCACCTCGCCGAGGAGTCGTCGCGCCGTTTCCGGGTTGCGCCCGATGTCCACCCCGCGCCTCGTCTGCAGCCGGTGGGTCGCCACCTCTCGCAGAAGCGGCCGCAGGCGGCGGTTGAGATCGGCCGGGTTCCACACCGCGAAGTCGACCGCGCGCTCCACCTCCTCGAGGCCGGCAGGGCGATCGGCGCTGACCTGCTGCCGCCTCGGCAGGCGGATCGGCTCGATGCGAACCGTTTCGTAGGGAGCGACCGTGTGGCGGAGCAGCGCCGCAGCGGCCATTGCCGCGAGGGCGACCAGCCAGGCGCGGAAGGCGAGGCCGAACGGGATCGGCCGGAAGGCGATGTCGATGCCGAGCAGGACCGTCAGCACCGCAACCGGCGCAGCAAGGCGGCGCAGCTCGCTCACGCGGGCACCGCCCGCGGCTCCCGCTCATCCTCGGCGCCGCGGGCGCGGAGCTCTTCGCGCAGCTCCAGCAGGGCCCGGATCGCCTCGCGCTGCATGGCGGCGTCGATGACGTGGTCGCTGAACTTGGCGAGCTGGAACAGCTCGGTCAGGCGCGTGGCGGCCGGCCCCCGGGCCTGGAGCAGGGCGAGCAGGCGATCGAGATACTCGAGGGCGGCTTCGTGCCGCGCTCGAGGCATGCCGACGCGCGCCAGGGCCAGCTCCATGCGGCCATAGGCGGCGATCACCGCCCGGCGGGGATCCGTATCCGCCTCGAGCTCCTCGAGACCTTCCTCGACAGCCTCCTGCAGCTGCTCGGCGAGCCTTGCCAGCGGCGAGGCGCGCTTGCCGAAGCGGACGCCACGGAGGACAAACCCGGCGGCGACCGCCAGTCCCGCCACGACGATCAACGCGGTGACCCATTGCTGGCCTGCGGCCCCAGCGGTTCGCCCATCGGGGATGCTCGGCAGCGCCAGGGGCAGGCCGAAGCTCGAGAAGAGGCCGGCGTTGGCGCCGCGGAGCGTGGCGCGGAAGTGCAGGTAGTACCAGAAGAGGACGAGGGCGCCGGCACTCTGGAGGAAGGAGGCGACGGCCAGCACCAGGGTCCCGCGGCGGGTGCGGATCGGGCGCCGCGAGCCGGCCGGCCAGAGCGCCCAGACGATGAGCCCGAGGACGCCTGCCTCGCCGATGGCGAACAGGATGACAGCGGCCCGGATGACAGCAGCTCCCGTCTCGGCGGAGCTTGGCGGCGCGGCGGGGCCCGCCTCGCCGGGTCGGCTGGCCGAGACGACGACCGCCGCGAGAGCCAGGATTGCGAGGAGCAGCGCAGCCAGGCGGCCGGCGGAGAGAGGCTCGAGGCGGCGGCGCCGTTTGTCGTCCATGCCGTGCGCCGAGCATAACCCTGCCATCCAGCTGCGGCGGATCGGCGTGATCCGATGCAGAACACTTTGACCGCCCAACCTAGTTAGGTGTAAACTGGTCGCATATGAGCAGGCCACCGACACCGATCGAGGATCGCTTCTGGGCCAAGGTCGAGCGTTGGGGACCCGACGCGTGCTGGCCCTATCGGGGTCATGCCCGGAGCGATGGCTATGGCGACTTCAACGGTGAGCTGGCACATCGGGTCGCCTACCGGATCACCAAGGGCGATCCCGGCAGCTACGAGATCCAGCACCTCAGCGACTGCAGCAGCCGGCTGTGCTGCAACCCGTCCCACCTGGTCACGACCAAGCGCCGCTCGGCGGGCGGCCGGCCGCCCAGCAAGCTGACTCTAGCCGCGGCCGAGGCGATCGTCGAGAGCCCGCTCTCGGCAAAGGTCCTGGCGGAGCAGTACGACACCAGCCCCGCCTACATCTACCGCGTCCGATCCGGCGCACGCTGGGCCGGGGCGACCGCAGAATTGAGGAGGCTCCGAGATGGTAGTCAAGGCACCGACCAGGAGTAGGAAGCCGAGCAAGGCCAAAGTGGCCGACGTCAACGTCATCGCGATCCTTGACATGAGCGGTTCGATGCAGGGCCGCGAGGTTGAGACCCGCGGCGGGTTCAACGCTTTCGTCGCGAACGCGCAGGCGGATCAGCGGGATGCCGGCGGAAGGATCACGTTGAGCCTGACCTGCTTCGATACCGAGCTCGAGAAGGTCTACTCACCGACCCCGGTCGAGCGCGTCAAGCCGATCGGCCCGAAGGAGTACACGCCCCGGGGAATGACTGCGCTCCATGACGCGATCGGCATGACGCTCGCCCCCCTCCGCTTCCCGAAGGGCGAGAAGGTGATGGTGATCATCACCACCGACGGGATGGAGAACTCGAGCCACGAGTGGACAGCCGAGAGCGTGAGGAAGCTCATCGTGGAGAAGGAGAAGCTCGGCTGGGAATTCCTGTTCCTGGGCGTGGGTCTCGACGCCTTCGCGGCGAGCAAAGCCTTCGCCAGCGACGCGATGCTCAACGCGACGCTGAGCACCCACGCGACGGGCGAAGCCGTCGGGCTGAGCATGGCTTTTGCCGGCGACTCGATGCGTCATTACCGGCGCGGCGACAGTCTCGCCAGCTCGGTCGCGGCCGCCTACGACGACCCGACGTCGGCGGTGATCGATCGCACCATCGCCGATCAGCGACCGGATGCGGCCCCCACCAGGCCGCAGGCGGGGTCAGGGCGCCGAAAAAGGTCCGGAAAGGCTGAGCCCAGCCGTTAGGCAGGCGTTTCGAGCTCCGGCTGCGCCTGCCTGACCGCATAGCGGAGGTCGCCGGCTTCGACTGCCTGGCTGCCCAGCGGGTTGGGCCCCAGCCAGCCACCTCCTGAACGCCACCACCAGCTGACCGAATAGCGGACGACCGCCGACACCCGGTAGCCCGTCTCCGACTCCGCGTCGTAGCCGTGCTGGATCGTCGACTCCGCCGGGTAGGGGACGCCGAAGCCTGCGCTCCGCAATGTCCCGCCATCGCCGAAGTCCCAGTCGGCGGCGACGGGCTGCGTGACCAGCTTGTAATCGATCCCGCCTACCGTTTCGTAAGCGGTCACCGGGCCCGGCACCGGATCGAGCCAGAACCATGCCGGAAGGCCTGTCAGCCCGGCTGGTTCCGGGTTGACGCGGATGCTGCCGGCGGTCGGCGGCGGCCGGAGCGGCGGCGCGCCGGCCGGACGCCCGCAGGTGGACTGCGGCGCCGTCGCATTGCCCAGCCTGTCGGTGGCGACGACGTACGCGCAGACGGTGTCGGCCGACGCAGCGACGGCCGCCAGGTGCAATGGACCGGCGCTCTGCCTCCGGCCGACCGGAGGCCCGTTGTTGACGGTCAGCCAGGACGTGTAGTGGTCCATGCCGGCGGCGAAGTAGTCGGAGCCGGCGCCGTCGCCGCGGTCGGCCACCGGGTCCCACGTGAAGCTGATCGAGGCGGGCGACAGGGCGGCGATCCTCGGCTTCGGATCGGCCGGCGCCACCGCATCCACGTAGATGTCGAGGACCGGGTAGCCGTCCACGTCCGCCATGTAAGGAGCCGGCCAGGGCGACCCGTACCAGCTCATACCGCACTGGCCGCCGAAGGTCCAGTTGTAATACGCGATGTACTGCTTCGCGTGGCCATGGACCATCCAGCCCCAATCGGCGAAGTTCCAGTGCCAGTGCTGCGGGAAGTCGACCCGGCGGATCAGCTGCCAGCCACTGGCATCGCCCGGCCGGCCGCGGAAATCTCCATACCAGTAGCCGTACCAGTCGTCATAGCCGGGATACCGGTGGTAGCCGAAGAAGGTGTCCCGCTCGGGGTTGCCGGCAACGGTGGGATCGTTCGTCCTCAGCGTGCGGTAGGTCGAGGGCAGATGCGATTGCGCCGCGCAAAACCCGGGCGGGTCGCCATATGGGCTGCCCCACTGCGATGCGACAGCGAGACGAGGTGCCAGCGCGAACACGATCGCGATCAGCAGGCAAGCCCGCGCGTTCCACCTCTCCACGGGGGACATCGTGGAGGCGCCGGCCCCGGCAACCAACCGGTGCGGTTAAGGCAGCGGTCCCACGGCCAGTGACTCGAGCAGCTTCTTGATGCGGGTCGCGACCTCGTCGCGGATCAGCCGCACCGCCGCCAGTGGCCGGCCGGCCGGGTCGGGGAGGTCCCAGTCTTCGTAGCGCTTTCCCGGGTGGATCGGGCAGGCGTCGCCACAGCCCATCGTGATGACGACGTCGGCCTCCCGCACCGCGGTGTCGCGAAGCAGCTTGGGCTGCTCGCCGGAGATGTCGACGCCGACCTCGGCCATCGCCTCGACCGCCACCGGATTGACCTTGTCGGCCGGCTCGCTGCCGGCCGAGAGGACCTCGACGTGGTCGCCGGCCAGGTGGCGCAGGAACCCCGCCGCCATCTGGCTCCGGCCCGCGTTGTGGACGCAGACGAAGAGCACCACCGCCCGGTTCGCGGCTTTCACCAGCTGTCCCGCCTCAGTCCGAAGCAGGCTTGACCGCCCGGATGTACGCGCTGCCGATCGAGCCGCCCTCGGGCACCTCGGTCACCTGGTGGATCTCGATCTCTGGGTCGGCAAAGCCTGCCGAGACGAGCAGCCGGCTGTAGTCGGCGACCGGGATTGTGCCCGCGATGCAGCCCGCCCAGGCGTCCGCCGCACGCTTGACCTCGGGCGCCAGAGGCTCCAGCTCCACCATGTCGGAGACGGCCAGCCGGCCGCCCGGCCTGAGCACCCGATACGCCTCGCGAATCACGGCGCCCTTGTCCTCGGCCAGGTTGATGACGCAGTTGGAGATGACGACATCGACGGTCGCCGCCGGCAGCGGAACCGCCTCGATCGTACCCTTGAGGAAGGTGGCGTTCGCAAGACCCGACCTCGCCTTGTTCGCCTCCGCCAGCTGGAGCATCTCGTCGATCATGTCGACGCCGTAGGCATGTCCCTCGGGACCGACTCGGCGGGCCGACATGAGGACGTCCATGCCGCCGCCGCTGCCAAGGTCGAGCACCTTCTCGCCCGGCTGCAGCTGCGCCAGCGCCGTCGGGTTGCCGCAGCCGAGGCTGACCGACTGCGTCATGCCGATCTGGATCAGGTCGTGGTCGCTGTAACCGGTGGTCAGGCTCATCGCCGTGGCGTCGCCTGGAGAGCAACAGCTGTCGGCGCTGCTTGAGCAGCAGCCGCCGCCGCCCTCAGCCATCCTCACGGCGGCGGCCGCGTAGCGCTCGCTCACAGCCTTCCTCAGTTCGCTCATGACTCGCCTCCAATGGATCGACAGGTCTCGATGGCTGCACCCTAGCACAATCCATCGACGTTTGTGAATGGGTCTGCTAGGATGGGGCGGTGGCCGTGAAGGAGCTGCCGGTGCTCAGGGAGAGGGGCACCTGCTGTGATCTGCCGGTGACGGTGGATCGGGAATGGGCCGCCCGCCAGTCGGACCTGCTCAGGGCGCTCGCCGACCCGACCCGGCTGACCATGATCGCCGCTCTCCGAAAGGCGGCGGAGCCGGTCTGCATCTGCGACTTCACAGGCGCCCTGAGCCTGAGCCAGCCGACCATCAGCCACCACATGGGCAAGCTCCGGCAGGCCGGCCTGGTGGAATCGGAAAAGCGCGGCATCTGGGTCTACTACCGCCTTCGAGCGGGCCTTCCCGAGACGGCGATGCACCTTCTCGACGCGCTGCTTGCCTAGCCCGGGCCTGGCGCCACCTCCAGCACGGACTTCGAGAAGAGCGGCGCACGGAGCAGACCCCGGACCCAGATCCGCGCTCGCAAGCGCGCCGGCCCGTGCGGCCTCGGCCGCGACCAGGATCGCGGCTACACCGACGCGCTCGAGCGACGGCGCCGGCCGTACCAGGACCGCCGGTGCACAGGCCCCCGCGATCAGGAGGAAGGGCAGCAGCACCAGCCAGCAGCCGACGGAGCGCGTCATGGCAGCGCCTCGCGATAGCGCCGGCAGAGATCCCGGGCGAGCGTCAGGCAGCCCCGCCCGAAGCGGCGCGAGCCGAGCGTGGCGGGAAGGTCGTGGACCGCGGCGGACAGCTCCGCCGAGCCCACCAGCGGCAACCTGACGACGGTGGCGGCGGGTAGGCCGAGCGCCGACTCCAGGCGTGGCAGCGCGCCGTTGACGACGAGCAGTGTGCGCTCGGCCGGAAGCAGGCCGAGGTAGGTCCGGGCCAGCTCGAGGCTGTGAGGCACGAGGTCGACGGCGACCAGCGTGAAGTGCGCCTCGACCGGCATCCGGGCAAGGCCGTGCGAGCCGACAAGGAAGCCGTGCTCCCAACGAAGTACCGAGACGCCCGAACCCGCTCCCGCGGCGGCGAAGAGCCCGGCCAGGCCGTCGAGAAGTATGTCCGCGAAGGTCGGCGCCGCCGGCCGGGCGACCTCGACGCGGAGCGCCCGACCCTCGGCGAAGATCGGCAGCAGGGGTGGCAGCCAGGACGGCCGCTGGCGCGCGACCACGGCAACGGCCGATTCGGGCACTGGGATGCCGCCGTCCAGGACCTTCAGCTCGACGGCCGGCGGCTGCAGGTCGGCGAAATCGAAACGGAACCTGATCGCCTCGCTCATGGCGCGAGGCTAGCCCGCAAGGCGCCGGCGGCAAACCAGGCCGGTTAAGGCGCCGGCAGCGCCGGCGGGTTAAGTTGGGGTCAGTGGAGGAACCCCAGGAACCGGCCTCGACCGGCCGGAACCCGGCCCGAGCCCTTTTCGCGGCTCTGCCCCTCCAGTTCGCGTTCGGCCTCGTCTACTCCTGGGGTGCGCTGGCGCCTTTCATCCAGCACGACGAGCACTGGTCTTCCGTGCTGATCAGCGCGGTCTGGAGCGCCACTCCGATCGGCTACGGCACCGGGATCGTGATCGGAGGCCGCCTCGCGGACCGGGTGCCGCCGCGCCGGCTCTGCTGGGCCGGGCTGGGCCTCCTCGCGGCCGGCGGAGGCACCGCGCTGGCCTTTCCAAGCGGACCGACGTTCGTGCTCCTCTACTCGATGCTCGGCCTCGGCTTCGGAGGCGGGTTGGCTCTGGCCGGCAGCGTCGCCGCCGGTCGGCACGCGATGCCGGATCGCGTTGGCACGGTGAGTGGGCTGGTCACCGGCGCTTACGCCATCGCGGCGCCGATCCAGGTGCCCATCGTCAGCGTCCTCGCCGGTTCGATCGGCTGGCTGCCAACGCTGCGCTGGATGGCGGCCGCGATGCTCGCCCTCGCCGCGCTGACGCTGACCGCGATGCCCGCCGTCCCGCGGCCGCGGCAGCCGGAGGAGGACGGCAGGGTGCACCCCGCGCCGCTTGCCGTGCTCACCCGGCCCCGCCTCTACACGGCGATCCTGCTCGAGCTGACCGCGACGCCGCTCGGCGCCTACGCCTTCGTCAGCTCCGCCGGTTACGCCCGCTCGCTGCAGCTCGCCGCCATCGTGGCCACGGCGGCGATCACGGCGGTTGCGGTCGGCAATGCGATCGGCCGTGTCGGCGGCGGGGCGGCTTCCGACCGGGTCGGCGTCGACCGCGTCATGTTGGTCGTGCTGCTGCTCGACCTCGTGGCGGCGCTGCTCCTCTTCCTCCACCCGGGCGCCGCCGGGGTGGCCGTCGCCTGCCTGCTCGCCGGGATCGGCTTCGGCGCCCCCGCCGGCGTCATCGGCCGCCTCGCCGAGGATGCCGCGCCGGACGCCCCCAACTCGGCCCTCGGGCTCATCTTCGCCGGCTTCGCGGCTGGCGCAAGCTCGGGCTCCCTGCTCGGGGCCGCCGTCGGCGGCCCCGGCGCCTGGCTCGCGGTCGGCGCGGCGGCCCTGGCCGGCCTCGCCGTCGTCTTCATCCGGATCCGGCTCGACCACCGGGTCGGGACAACCCAGCTAAGTTGATTCGCGCATGCAACTGAAGTGCTCGAACCGCTGCGGAGGCGTGCTCTTCCGCGCCTTGTTCGCGGAGGTCGACCTGGACTCCGACGGGGAGTACCAGGATCACCGGGTCATCCAGCCGAGCTACATCTGCCTCAACTGCGGGAGCCCGGCCCTCGACCTCGGTGAGGTTCCAGCGGCGCTGCGCGCCGACCAGGAGGAGGACGAGCCGCCACCGGCGATGGAGATCCTTTGCCCCGTCTGCGAGTCGCTGGTGGTCGTTGGCGGCGACCACGAATGTCCGAACTGCGGCGCCTTCCTCGAAGAGATCGAGATCGAGGGCTAGCGAGGTCGGCCTAACTTCCCTGGGCTCACTCACGGCGCGGCGCCACACAAAGCGTCGCATCACCGGAGGCGGCGTCGCGCCCAAACGGGTTCTCCGCTTAGCTACTTCCCGGCTCGATGCAGGTGGGGAGGAACTTCTTCTAGGCGCGGTCGAGCGACGCGGTGCCGGCCAGGATCTCGAGCATCCGGCGGGCGGCACCCGCGTCTTTTTCCTTTACCGCCTCGCGCAGGACCCTGATCGCGGCCGGCGTGTCAAGGTCGTCGTCGAGCGACGCGTCGAAGGCGCTCAACAGTCGCGCGCTCGGCTTGGCGCCGGCGGGCAGCGCCGCGATCCGGTCGACGAACCGCCCCGCCGCTTCCAGGCCGACCCAGCTGAAGTTCCAGTCCCGACGGTAGTGATGAGATGCCAGGTAGATGCGGAGCGCCGCCGGCGACACGCGCTTCAGCGCCTGGCGGACGTTGACCAGGTTGCCGAGCGATTTCGACATCTTGGTTCCTTCATAGCGGACCATCCCGGTGTGCAGCCAGGCGCGGGCGAACGGCACGCAGCCGGTGAGCGACTCGCTCTGTGCACGTTCCGACTCGTGGTGGCTGAAAACCAGGTCGCGGCCCCCGCCGTGGATGTCGACCTGCTCGCCCAGGTAGCGCATAGACATCGCCGAGCATTCGATGTGCCACCCGGGCCGGCCGGTCCCATAGGCTGAGGGCCAGCTCGGCTCGCCGTGGGCGGACGGCCGCCAGAGCGGAAAATCGAGCCACTCGCGCTTGGCCCCGGGTCCCTTCACGCCGAGCAGGCCCTCGTCGCGCAGCTTCGCCAGCATCGACCTGCGGGACCTGCCCGAGAGCTCGCCGAAGCCAGGGTAGCGGGAGGCGGCGAAGTACACGCTGCCGTCGGCGGCGGGATAGGCAAACCCTTCCCCCGCCAGGGCCTCGGCCGCGGCGAGTATCCCGTGTATCTCCTCCGACACGCGAGGCATGAAGTCGGGTGGGCGCCAGCCGAGCTCGGCCATGTCGATCAGCAGGCCGGCCACCTCCCGTTCCGCAAGCTCTTGCCAGTTGACGCCGTCCCGGCGCGCCCGCTCGAACAGGGGATCGTCGACGTCGGTGATGTTCTGGACGTAGCGAACGATGACGCCCCGCGCCTCGAGTGTGCGCACGAGGACGTCGAAGGCGCAGAAGGTGAACGCGTGACCGAGGTGGCCCGACTCGTAGGGGGTAACCCCACAGACGTAGAGCTTTAGCTGCGGGCGGCCCCGCTCGTCCCTCGAGAGTGGGAGCGGGACGGACCGCCGGGCCAGGGTGTCGTGGACGCGCATCGATTCAGCCAAGTGCTATCAAAGGACCCGGGAAATTATGTCCCTCACGCGAGCTCGGCTTCAGTGGGTGGGCCGGCAGGGGGACGTCCTTCCCTTTCAGGACGCCTGGCCGGAGACGTCCTCCTGGAGCGCGAAGATGTCGTCGAGGACCCGCTCGACCCGCCGTCCCTCAAGCCGGTGGTCGGGGATCAGCCCGACGTGGCCGAGCAGCTTGCGGAGCTTGAGGCCGAGCGGGGCGTCGACGCGCAGCTGGCCCCGCTCGAGCGATTCCTCCAGCAGCACCAGGCACTGGTCCAGGATCTGGAGGCGCTGCCTTCGTTCCAGCACCTGTTTCACAGGCTGAAGATCGAGACCTGGCCGTCCTCGACCCTGACCCGGAACCGGGGCAGGGCAGCCACCGCGTAGCTCGGATTCGCTGAACGGCCCTCGGCTGTGAAGTTCAGGTTGTGGCACGGGCAGTTGAGCGAGGAGCTCGCCGCCTGCCAGTTGAGGGCGCAGGGCCAGTGCGTACAGACCGCGGAGACGGCGGTCACCTGGTCGGCCTTCCGGAAGAGGTAGGCAACCTGGTCGCCGGCGACGACCTGCGTCGGTGCCGTCTCGCTGAGCTGGGAGAGCAGCGCCACCACGATCCAGCGGCCGCCGGCCGGCGCCATGACGCCGCCCGCGAGGCCGGGCTTCGGAGGGGCTTGGGGTAGCCGGCTCAGCGCCGCCGCGCCGACGGCCCCGGCGGCCAGGCCGGCGACGGCGCCAAGCGCGGTCCGTCGGGTGAGCAGCCCCGGAGCCTCGCCGGCGCGGAGGGTGTCCGTGAGCCTGCGCCGGAAGGCCGGGCTCATCCGCGGATAGCCCTCCCGCGCCGCCGCGAGCTCGGCCGCCGTCATGATCGCGTCGCGCTCGGCGGCGTCGCCGACCCGAGCCTTCAGCCGCCGGCCGCGGAGCAACCCCTCGACCAGCCGATCGATCCGTCCTTCGAGATCTTCAAACATCGATTCGCACCTTTGCGGCCGCCCGGAGCGCACGGAGCTGCATGACCTTCACGCTGCCCGGCGTCGCCTTGAGCTCGGCGGCCACCTCCTTGATCGAGTACCCGCGCAGGAAACGCAGCTCCAGCACGCGGCGGTAGTTGTCAGGCAAACGGGCCAGGATCCGGGTCGCCCGGTCGGCCGCATCCTGGGAATGGGAGGGCGCCGGGGCTGCGCTGACCAGCTCCTCCTGGAGCTCCTCCTGGGCGATCCCGAACTTGGCCGCCCAGAAACCACCGAGCGCGGACCGGGCGGTGGCGAACAGGTAGGCGCGGATAGCCGCCGTGCCGGCGCCCGCCCGAAGTCGCGGGAACGCCTTCAGCGCGACCTGCTGGGTGAGGTCTTCGGCATCCGGACGATTCCCGACGCGGCTGAAGATGAACGCGTAGACCATCTCCAGCTCCTCGAGTGCCACTTCGACCGGGTCGCTGTCTCCAGCCGGAAACTCGACGATGTCGGCTCGGCCGCCACCCTCGTCGTGCATCAGCACAGGCCACCGCTGACGGGGAGCGCGGTGCGGGCGAGCAGGTGGGCTTCGTTCATGTGCTGCGGCCCGCGTGTGAGAAAACGCGCCAGTCCTAATACGCGACGAGGTTACACGCGCTTACGCTGAGCGACCGAGGGACTTCGAGTGGATCCCAACCTGCTCCACCGCCGACTGGCCGAGGCCCGCGTGGGCCGGCTCGCCACCGTCGACGCGGCAGGCGATCCGCACGTGGTGCCGGTCTGCTTCGTGCTCGACGGCGACACCGTCTACTGGGCGGTCGACCACAAGCCGAAAGCGACTCGGCGACTCCGGCGGCTCGCGAACCTGGAGGCCCACCCGGTCGCCGAGCTGGTTGTCGATCACTACGTCGAGGAATGGGCGAAGCTCTGGTGGATCCGGGTCAGGACCGATGCCACGGTGCTCGAGCCGGGTCCGGAGGCGGATCATGCGCTGGACCTGCTGGCGGCAAAGTACGCGCAGTACCGGGAACGGCGGCCGGAGGGCCCGGTGGTGCGTCTGGCGGTGAGCCGCTGGTCGAGCTGGCCGGCCGGCTCCTAAGGTGCTGGAAGGGCGGACGGCCGCCGGCTTAGGTCAAGAACCTGGAGGGCGCGACCGCGGAAGTGGTCGCAGCGCCAGCAGAAGACGACGGCGTCGAAGCCGTACGGCAGGATGCCGGGGACCAACACCTCGCGCTCTCGCCGATGGAGAAGCCAACAGACCAAGTGCTCGATCAAGTTGCGCGGCGAGTCTGGTCGCGGGCGAGCCTAAAGCGAATACGAAATTGTTAAGGGCGTTTCAGCCGAGCAGGCCGGGCGCGGCGGCGTTCTGGGCGAGGATCCCGTTGACCGCGTCGAGCCAGCTGCCGTCGCCGTTGTCGGACCGCCAGAGCCAGTACTCGGCTCCCCAGAGGAGGATGGTTCCGAAGCCCTCCGCCCGAATGCTCGCGAAGCGCTTGGGGATGTCGTCGGCCAGGGTGCTCTTGGGGTCGCCGTAGCTGGCGATCGACGGCTCCCACGGCTCGGCCTGGGCCTCGGTAATCCACGCCTGCTTGCTCTGGGCGCGAGCGTTGCGACCCCAGTGACCGGCCTTGGTCGCCCAGTCCGAACCGGCATGGCTGACGCCGTCCTGGCCGAGGAAGTGGTAGCCGATCTCCGTGTACACGTCGAGGCCCAGGATGTCGCCCGCGCCCAGGACCCCGAGGCTCTGCGCCTCGGCGGTGTCGGATTCGAAGCCGAGCAGCGACTTGAGGTCGAAGCCGGAGCGGTTGGAGGTGTGGTCGAAGAGCATGTTGAAGTGGCCGAACGCATTGACGATGACCGGGCGGGAGTCGATCGCCTTGACTGCGGCGACCTCCATCGAGAGCAGGTCCCGGCCGATGTACCAGCGGTGCGGGCCGGCGGGGTTGAACGGCTCGTTCTCAACCTGCCAGGCAACCAGCATGGGGCTGTCGGTGTAGCGCTCGACGGTCTCCTGGACGAAGTCGAGCACGGCGGCGCGGAGGAATCCGTCATGGCTCACGTCGCCGCCGTCCTCGGTCTTCGGCTGCAGCTGGCGCGGGATGTAGAACTCGGGCCAGCCGAGGCCCTTCATGCCAACCGAGAGAACGACCGGCTGACCGGACGCCTGGGACTCCTTGAGCAGCCAGTCGAGCTGGTCGTAGCCTTCACCGTCCACCTGGTCCCAGTAGGCGGAGAGGCGGATGACCTTGAAATGCATCGCCTCCAGGCGACGGTAGGACTGCTGCCAGTCGAGCCCCAGGTAGGTCGCGTGGCGTGGGCTGAAGCTGGTCCCCACCTGGACCGGCGCCGGATCGCTCACGGCGGCGTGCGCCGGAGTGACGCCTGCCCAGGGAAGCGGCATCGGGTCGGGCATCGGGAAGGTGAAGGACACGAGCACCGAGACGACCAGCAGCGCCGCGGGGCGTCGCGGGGAGGCCAGAAACCGGGACCAGGGAATGCGCAACAGAGGCCTCGACGGAGAGGATGCCCAGAACTTGCCCGCAAGCTAACAACACACATGTGAAGAGTTCAGATACCTTTGATGACAGGATCCACGCCTCTCTCCCCTGAGCAGCCGAAACAGTTGACTTGGGCCTGCCTCATATGTGTTAATTGGACTATCACGTATTAGTGATACACTGAGCGCAGCAAGTCCACGGATTCCTAGGGGTAACAAATGGCAGTCAGGTTGGAGACTTGGATCGGGTCCCAAAGCCAGGTTGGCGCGATCACCCAACCCGCGGCGAAGAGCCGCGTGCTCAGCCTCGACGAGCGGAGGGCAAGGCTGCACCGACGCCGCCGCCTGTCCCGCGCCCACGTCGTCCTGGAAGCCGCCGTCTGGCTTGCCGGCTCGGGTGCGGTCGGTCTCCTGGCGCTCGCCGGGATGTACGGCCTGCGCTAGCCAAGCCACTTTCGAAGCGACGGAGAGAGCGTGCCGAGGGGGCGCGCTCTTTTTATGTCGAGGGGTAGCTCCGCTTGGACCGGCCAGGGCATCAGCGCGGCGCCATCCGGAGTGCGCCGTCGAGTCGGATCGTCTCCCCGTTGAGGTAGGGGTTCTCGATGATGTGCCCGGCGAGCAGCGCGTACTCCGCCGGCTGTCCCAGGCGATGCGGGTTTGGCACCGAGGCGGCCAGCTGCTCACGGATGTCGTCGCGAAGGCCGGCGAGCAGCGGCGTGTCCATCAGGCCCGGCGCGATGGTGCAGACCCGGATCTGGAGGGAGGCGAGATCGCGGGCGGTCTGGATCGTGAGGCCGTGGATGGCAGCTTTGGAGGCCGTATAGGCGGCCTGGCCGATCTGGCCTTCGAACGCGGCGATCGAAGAAGTGTTGACGATAACGCCCCGCTCTCCCTCGACCGGCTCGGCGGCGCCGATCCGGAAGGCGGCCTTGCTCAGGACGTTGAAGGTGCCGACCAGGTTCACCTCCAGCACACGGCGGAACTGGTCGAGCGGGTAGGGCCCCTCCTTGCCGGCGACCCGGCCACCGCTGCCGATGCCGGCGCAGTTGACTGTGATCCGGAGCTGGCCAAGCTCGGCGGCGACGTCGAGAGCTCGGTTCACTTCGTCTTCGCTGGTCACGTCGGCAGCCGCGAAGCGGCCACCGAGCCGGCCGGCGACCTCCTCCCCGGCCGAGCCGGGCAGGTCCACGACGACGACCGTGGCACCCTTCGAGGCGAGCAGCTCGGCGGTCGCCAGGCCGAGACCCGACGCGCCGCCGGTGACGAGGGCGACCGATCCATCAATCTTCATGGCGTTATTGTCTTGCCGATGGCGCTGATCCGTCGTGGCCAGGCAATGGAAGGGGAGCTCCGCAAGCCGCAGGGAGGTTTCACCGGGGACGCCGACCAGCGCACCATCCACGTCCAGGTCGAGCCCGAGCCGGTCCGGGTCAGCTTCGTCCGCTTCCAGCCCGGCGCCACGACGCACTGGCACTCGCACAGCGGCGGCCAGGTCCTCCACGTCGTCGACGGCGAGGGCCGGGCCCAGGACCGCGGCGCCGATGCCGTCGTCTTGAGTGCGGGCGACACCCTCACCGCGGAACCCGGGCGGGAGCACTGGCACGGCGCGGCGCCCGGCACCTCGATGACCCACCTCGCGGTCACCATCGGCGAGGTGACCTGGCAGGAACCGCCCGCCTAGCCCGGCGCCGCCTCTCGATTTGGCATCGTTCCCTGTCAATTGACTATCAGATAGTCGCCGTTAAGTGTGGCCATCTCGAGTTGTAACTGACTCCCTTACGACGGCGATCCGACGGCGGCGTCGGTTCTACTCTCAAGATGGCCGCAGTGGAGCGCCGGACCGCTCCCGTCCGCAGGCTTGGAAACTCCTCGGCGCGAACCTTCCGCGTCGCCGTCGTGGGCTTTGTGCTGGTCTGCGTCTCCTTCCAGCTCTGCATCAGCTTCGCGATCGGCGGCGAGAGCTTCAGCAACGCCGTCGATGATATCGGCGAGGCGGTCGCGGCACTGCTCGCCGGCTTTGCCTGCGCGGTTGCCGCCCGGCGCACCCTCGGCTCGACGCGGTTGGGCTGGGCTCTGCTCGCCGCCTCCGCCCTCAGCTGGGGAGGAGGCGAAACCGCCTGGTCGTACATCGAGATCGGCCTTGGCCAGGCGGTCCCCTCCCCCTCGGTCGCGGACATCGGCTTCCTTCTCATGGTCCCCCTCGGGTTCGCCGGCGTCTTCGTCTTCGCGGTTGCGGCAAGCCGGCGTTCGGAAGGCGTCCGGGCGGTCGTCGACGGACTCCTGATCGCGTCGTCCCTGCTCCTCGTCAGCTGGGAGGCGATACTCAGGAGCACCTTCGCCGACAGCTCGCTCTCGGTCCTGGGCAAGATCGTCAACCTCAGCTACCCGGTGTCGGACATCGCGATGCTGACGATCGTGGTGGTGGCCCTCACCCGGGCCAGCAGGGGTAGCCGACCGGCGGTCGGCCTGCTCGGCGCCGGCCTGATCTGCATCGCGGCCGCCGACAGCGCCTTCGCCTATATCACGGCGGCCACCGGCTACAACGCCACCGCACTCGACGGCGGCTGGTTCGTGGGGTACCTCTTGATCGCGCTCGCCTCGCTGCGCGCCCAAAACATGGCGCCCGACAAGGAAGACGCCAAGCTTGACGGCCCGGCCCGGATGATCGCGCCCTACGTGGCCATCCTGCTGGCGGTAGCCACCTCGCTCGCGGTCTTCCTGACGGAGGGCCGGCTCGACCTGGTCGCGGTGCGGATGGCAGCCGCGATCGCCGGCTTCTCGATCATCAGCCAGCTCCTCGTGATCATCGAGAACCGGAGCCTGCTCCGCGAGAGCCGGGCGAATGAGCAGGCGCTGCTGGAGAGCCGCCGTTCCCTGGAGCAGGTGATCGACAACGCACCGGTGGCGCTCTTCTCGATCGACCCGACCGGAGTACTGACGCTGGCAACCGGCCACGCCTTGATGGGCTTCGGCGAGCGCGCCACCCGCCTCACCGGCCGCAACGTGCGGGAGGTCCTCAAGGAATCCCCCGAATTCTTGACGGCGATCGAGAGGGCCCTCACCGGACGACCGGGGCAGCTGATCGCCGCCTTCGAGCACGGTGACCTCGACGTCCGCCTGCTTCCCGTCTACGAAGACGGGCGGCTGGTATCGGTCAGCGGGGTGGCGATCGACGTCACCGAGCGCCGGCTTGCCGACCAGGCACGTCGGGAGAGCGAGGCGAAGTCCCGCTTCCTGGCGACCATGAGCCACGAGCTGAGGACGCCGCTCAACTCCGTCCTAGGCTTTGCCGAGCTGTTGCTCGGCCAGCACCGGGGCAAGCTCAACGAGTCCCAGCAGCGCTACGTGGGCAATATCGCGTCCAGCGGCCAGCACCTGCTCTCGCTGATCAACGACGTCCTGGACCTCTCCAAGGTCGCATCGGGCGAGATCGAGGTGGCCATCCAGCCCGTCAGGGTGGCGGAGGCGATCGCAGAGGCGGTCACCAAGATCCGCCCTCTTGCGGACCGCAAGCGATTGGCCCTGGTCGTCGTCGATGCCGACCGCCTGGAGGCTCTCGCCGACCCGCTGCGCCTGCAGCAGATCGTCCTGAACCTGCTCTCCAACGCGGTCAAGTTCACCCCCGATGGCGGGCGGATCGAAGTCCGGAGCCGGATGAACGGCTTCTTCATCGAGATCGAGGTGAGTGACTCCGGCATCGGGATCCCGGTCGAGCAGCTGGCCCGGATCTTCGAGGAGTACTCCCAGGTCGACGACGCCTACAGCCGCACGCAGGAGGGTACCGGGCTCGGGCTGGCCGTGAGCCGGCGGCTGGCGGACCTGATGTCGGCGACCCTCACTGTCGAGAGCGTGGTCGGGCGGGGGTCGCTCTTCCGTCTTCGCCTGCCGGCGGCCTCAGTCGTCCCAGCGGAAGACGCGGCCGGCCGCGGCGACGGCCACCGCGGCCCAGGCGGCGAGCCCGCCAAGGTCGCCGCCGAAGCTGCCGAGATCTGACCCCGAAACGATCTCGCGAAGGGCGTGCGTCGCCATGGTCACCGGGAGCAGCGCGAGGACCTGGCCGGCCAACCCGCCGACCACCGAGCTCGGGAAGAGGCCGATGAAGATCAGCGGGAAGGCGATCGAGCTGGCGACGACCGGCGCGCGCTGGGGGTCGCGCACCCAGCCGCTGACGGCCAGGCCGATGCCGAGGAAGACCAGGTAGCCGAGCATCGTCACCGCCAGCAGCGCCGGCACGTTGAGGACGGTGTTGAAGATGAGCGACGCCGCCCCCAGGATCAAGAGAACCTGGGCGCCGGCCAGCAGCAGGTTCGATGAGGCGTGCGCGAGCACCAGCTCGGCGGGACCGATCCCGGTCGCCTGGATCCGCCGCAGGGTACCGGTCGAGCGGTAACCGGCGAAGACGCCGGCAGCCAGGATCAAGCCCGCGTTGATCACGTTGAAGGCGAGCAGGCCGGGAAGGAAGATCTGGAGGAGGCCGAGGTGGGAGTTGAGGAGATGTTGCCTCACCGTCACCAGCTGAGGCGCGCCCTGCACCTCCCGGTCGGCCTCGTCGACCGCCGCGGCGACGAGGCCGGCCGCCTGTTCCGCGGCGCCCCCGGTGCTGTAGGTGAGCTCGACCTGGCCGGGAACGATATGCCCCGCGCTGTCGGTGGTGCCGAGCCCCGGCGGGATCAACAGCTCGAGGTCGGCGCCGCCGCTGTTGAGCCGGGAGTCCGCCGTCCGCGAATCGACCTCGCTCACCTCCAGGCCGGGGAATTTGCGGAGGTCGGCGACGATCCGCTCGGACGCTGCCGTGTGCGCCTGGTCCGCCACGGCGATGCTCACCTTCTGGGTCTGCACTCCCTGGAGGGCGCGCACCCCGAGCAGGAGGAGGATCAGGACGACCATCAGCCCCGACGAGGGAAGCGGGTTGCGGAGGAAGGTCCGCAGGTTGGCCGCGACCAGCGCCCGGTAGGCGCGCAGGCTGAACCTCATTCCTCGTCCTCCCGGATCTCCCGCCCGGTGAGGTCGAGGTAGACGTCCTCGAGGGTTGCCGGGACCACCTCGACCTCGCTTTTGAACCCCCGGTCGAGCAGGGCGCGGACCAGGTTGCGAGGCGAGTCGAGGGCGATCAGCCTGCCTTCGTCGAGGATGCCCACCCGGTCGCAGAGCGCCTCCGCCTCCTCGATGTAGTGAGTTGTCAGGACGACCGTGCGGCCGCGGCCGCGGAGCGAGCGGACGATCTCCCAGAGCCTGCGCCTGGCCTGCGGGTCGAGCCCGCTGGTGGGCTCGTCGAGGAAGACCACGCTGGGGTCGTTGACCAGTGCGGTGGCGATGCTGAAGCGTTGCCGCTGGCCGCCGGAGAGTGTCTTGGCAAGGGATCGGGCGCGGTGGCCGAGACCGACCAGGTCGAGAAGCGCGCCGGTGTCCGCGCCAGTCTCGTACAGCTCACCGAAGAGCCGGAGCAGCTCCTCCAGGTTGAGGTGGTCGAAGAATGCTGCCTGCTGGAGCTGGACGCCGACCATCCGGCGGACCCGGTAGGGCTCGCGGCCGACGTCGACGCCGTTTACGGTGACCTCGCCCCGCTGCACGGGCCGCAGCCCTTCGAGGGTCTCCAGGATCGTCGTCTTGCCGGCACCGTTGGGGCCCAACAACCCGAACACCTGGCCTTGCTCGACGGCGAAGCTGACGCCCCGCACCGCCTCGACAGCCCCATAGCTGCGGTGCAGGTCGCTGACACTGATGACTGCCGGCATGGCCCCGCGAAGGGTATGCGAACCGAGTTCCCAAGAAGGCCCTGAGGAGCTGTTTCCCTCCCGCCGATTTCGCCCTCCCCGCTGCGCGGGGAGGGCAGGATGGGGCGATACGGATTACCGGCTTCACCGACGAGCACGTGCTCCACCACTTCACGCTCAGGCTGTGGTCCTGGCGGGACGAGTTTGGGACGGAGGAGGAATGGGCATCCGTGCTGGGCGGGTTGCTGAAAGGAAACATGTGGGAGACGCTGACTTGAGCGAGGTCCGGCTGGAGCGGGTCGGCCCCGTTGAGCTGGCGACGCTCGCCGCCCCGATCTCGTCGATCCGGCGCCGAGAGGCCGGATCGTGATGCAGCATGGCGGCGGCCCGCAAATGTGGATGTGGGGCGGCCGGCGGCGCAAGCCGGCCGACACCGGTCCCGCCAACAGCGGCCTGACCGGCGACCCCGGCCTCGAGGAGCCGCCCGAGCCCGAAGGCCCCAAGGACCTGCGCGGGCGCTGGCTGAACTTCAGGCAGTCGTTCTCCGGGACGCTGGCCGCGCTTCCCAGGGTCGTCCGCCTGGTCTGGGACGCGAGCCCGACGATCACCGTCGCCATGTTCGTGGCGACCGTGCTGGCCGGCCTGATGCCGGCGGCGGCCGCCTACACGTCGAAGCTCCTCGTCAACGCCGTCGTCGAGGGACTCCGGATCCACGATCAACACGCGCCCGACAAGCTGAGCTTCGCGCTCGGGCCCCTCCACACGCCGGTCTTCAGCGTCGTCGGCGGGATCGTCTTCCTGGCCGCCGTCCAGCTCCTGATCTTCGCCGTCACCTCGTTGCTCGGCACAGTCCGCAACATCGCCCAGCAACTGCTCCAGAACTCGGTCACGATGACCATCCAGCTGATGGTGATGGAGAAGGCCGCCGGCCTCGACCTCGCCTTCTACGAAGACCCGGCCTCCTACGACCTGCTCCGCCGGGCCCAGAACGACTCGGTCAGCCGGCCGGTGATGATGATCTCGACAGCGTTCGGCCTAATCCAGACGCTGCTGACATTCCTGACCATGATCGCCCTCCTCCTGGCGGTCAGCCCGCTGCTGGCGATCATCGCCCTGCTCTCGCCCATCCCCGCCTTCATCGCGGACACCCGCTACGGCTGGCGGGGCTACAACATCGCCCGCTGGGGCTCCCGGCTCCTCCGCCGGATGAACTACCTGGTCACCCTCGTAACCACCGACAGCTTCGCCAAGGAGGTCAAGCTGTTCGGCCTCGGCGGCTACTTCATCAAGCGCTACCGGCTGATCGCCGACGCCTTCTACGGCAGCCAGCAGCGGCAGGTGGTCCGCCGCTACGGAGTCGGCTACCTCTGGGGCATCCTCAGCATCCTGGTGACCTCGGCCACCTACCTCTACGTCGCCCTCCAGGCGGTGGTGGGCAGGCTGACCCTGGGCGACCTGACCCTTTACACGACGGCGGCGCAGTCGGTGCAGGGCTCGATCCAGGGCATCCTCGGCGGCTTCACCGGGATGTACGAGCACAACCTCTACCTGAGCAACCTCTTCGAGCTGGAGGAGATCCGGACGTCGCTTCCCGTGCCGGCCGAGCCCATCCCGGTCCCGAGGCCGCTGCGAGGCGAGATCACCTTTGAAAACGTCAGCTTCGCCTATGCCGGCGCCAGCTCCAACGCGCTGACCGGCCTGAGCTTCAGCGTGAAGCCGGGGGAGACGCTCGCCGTCGTCGGCCGCAACGGCGCCGGCAAGACGACCCTCTTCAAGCTGATCTGCCGCCTCTACGACCCGATCGAGGGCCGCATCCTGATCGACGGCCACGACATCCGCGACTACGAGCCGGAGGAGCTGCGCCGCCAGGTCGGGGCGATGTTCCAGGATTACGTCACCTACCAGGCGACGGCGGCCGAGAACATCGGGCTCGGTGACCTTCCCCAGGTCGACGACCGAGAGGCGATCGTGCACGCCGGGCAGCAGGGCGGCGCCGACGAGCTGATCGCCAAGCTGCCCGCGGGCTACGACACCGCCCTCGGCAAGTGGTTCGACGCGGGAGTGAACCTGTCCGGCGGCGAATGGCAGAAGGTCGCCCTCGCGCGCGCCTTCATGCGCGAGGCGCCGATCCTGCTCCTCGACGAGCCGACCGCCGCGCTCGACGCGCAGGCCGAGTACGACCTCTTCGAGCGCCTCAAGTCGCTGACCGCGGGAAAGACCGCCGTCTACATCTCCCACCGCTTCTCGACCGTCCGCCGCGCCGACCGGATCCTCTTCCTTGAGCACGGCCGGCTGGTCGAGGAGGGCACGCACGAGGAGCTGATGCGCCTGGACGGACGCTACGCGCGACTCTTCCGGATGCAGGCCGCCGCCTACACCGGCGACGAGGTTGTCGATTTCGACCCGGCCACTTCGTCGTAAGTTTTGGGATGCGGCGCCTTGGGCGCCGCCGAGGCAAGGAGACGAAATGAAATACATCCTTCTCTTCTGCGGCAACGAGGAGCGCTGGGACACGATGCCGGAGGCCGAGCGCAACGGCATGTACGCGCGGATCGGGGAATGGTGGGGCAGCCACAGCGCAGCGGGCAAGATATTCGGCGGTGAAGAGCTGCAGCCGGTGACGACCGCAACCACTGTCCGCCACAACGGCGACAGCACGGTCGTGACCGACGGGCCGTTCATCGAGGCGAAGGAGACGGTGGGCGGCTTCGCGCTGATCGACGTCGCCAACCTCGACGAGGCGATCGAGCTCGCCAAGACCTGGCCGGCCAAGGGGTTGGTCGAGATCCGGCCCCTCGTCGTCGACAGCAGCATGTGAGCTCCAGGTCTGCCACCGACGAGGCGCTGGCCCGCGTCTTCCGGGAGGAGACCGGGCGCCTGGTGGCGGGCCTCGTCCGCTTCCTCGGCGACTTCGACCTGGCCGAGGAGCTGGTCCAGGAGGCGGTGCTCAGCGCGATCGAGACCTGGCCTTCAAGCGGCATTCCGGCCAACCCGGCAGCCTGGCTGACGACGACCGCGCGGCGGAAGGCGATCGATCGGATCCGGCGGGAGTCGCGCTACCGCGACAAGCTCGTCCTCCTCGCCGGCTCGCCGGCACCGGCGCCGACCGAGCCGGACGACCGGCTGCGGCTGATCTTCACCTGCTGCCACCCGGCGCTGGCCCGCGAAGCCCAGCTTGCGTTGACCCTCCGGGCGGTCTGCGGCCTCACCACGCCGCAGATCGCGCGCGCCTTCCTGGCGACCGAGCCGGCGATGGCGCAGCGGATCGTCCGCGCCAAGCGGAAGATCGTCGAGGCCGGCATTCCCTACCGGGTCCCCTCGCGGGAGGAGCTGACCGGGCGCCTCCAGGAGGTCCTGGCGGTGCTCTACCTGCTCTTCAACGAGGGCTACCTGGCGAGCGGGGGCCCCGTCGCCCACCGCCGCGATCTGACCACCGACGCGGAGTGGCTGGCAGGTCTGCTCGGGCAGCTGCTTCCCGAAGAGCCCGAGGTGCTGGGTCTGCTGGCGCTGATGCGCCTCCACCTCGCCCGCGCCGGCGCGCGCTTCGACAGGTCCGGGGGGCTGGTGCTCCTCCGCGACCAGGATCGATCGCTCTGGAATCGTGACGCAATCGCCGCCGCCGGGCGGCTGATCGAGCGGGCGGCGGCGATGGGCCGGCCGGGGCCCTACCAGGTCCAGGCCGCGATCGCGGCGCTCCACAGCGAAGCCGCCAGCTGGGAAGAGACCGACTGGGAGGAGATCGTCGCCCTCTACTCGCTCCTGCTCGCCTTCCAGCCATCACCGGTCGTCCGCCTCAACCGGGCGATCGCCCTTCGCCACCTCGCCGGCGCGGCGGCGGCGCTGGTCGAGGTCGAGGCCGTGGCGTCGGAGCTGGACTCCTACCACCTGCTCCACGCCACGCGTGCGGAGCTTCTCCGCGACCTCGGAAGGGTCGAGGAGGCGCGATCCGAAGACAAGGCCGCATTGCTGCTGACCCAGAACCCGGCGGAAAGGGAGCTGCTTCGCCAGCGGCTGGTGGATTAAACTCTTATGTGATAGCATATCTATCAGATAAACTGTCTCAATCCATCACGGGAGGTGAATCTCAAAAATGATCCACATGCTCATCGTCGCCGCGGTCGTCCTATTCGTACTCTGGCTGTTGTTCCACGCCACGGGCGCGCTGGTCAACCTGCTCTGGATCGGGATCGTCGTACTCGCCATCCTCTGGCTCGTCGGTATGTTCCGCGGCCGCCGCACCACGACCTACTAGCGCACGCAGCAACCGCGAAGAAGGCCCCGGTGCCGAGTTCGGCGCCGGGCTCTTCTCTTTTCAGTCCTCGTGCGCGCCGGCCGGCTCCCAGCGATCGAGCCAATCGATCAGCTCGAGCGGCGGCAGGGGCCGGCTCAGGTGGTAGCCCGGACAAGGTCGCAGCCGAGCTGGGTGAGGATGGCGAGCGCCCCCTCCTCCTCGACGCCCTCGGCGACGACGGTCAGGCCGAGGTTGTGGCCGAGATCGATGATGCTCCGCACGATCACGACGTCGGAGTCGCTGCGGAGCAGCTCGGCAACGAACGACCGGTCGATCTTGATCTCGGCGACGGGCAGCTGGCGCAGGTAGCTGAGTGACGAGTAGCCGGTGCCGAAGTCGTCGATGGAGAGCTTGATGCCCATCTCGGCCAGCCGGCCGAGTATCTCGAGCGCCCGCTCGGCGTCAGCCATGACGGCGCTCTCGGTGAGCTCGATGTAGAGCCTCCCGGCGCTGGCACGGTGGCCCCGGATCGCCTCGGCGATGGAATCAGGCAGCTGCCGGTCCTGCAGCTGGCGGGCGGAGAGGTTCACCGCCACGCTGAGCCTCCATCCTCGCTCCGCCCAGCGGTCGCTCCAGTTGAGAGCCTCGGCGATGACCCAGGCCGTCAGCGGCGCCATGAGGCCGGAGTGCTCGGCGATCGGGATGAAGAGGTCGGGACCCATCAGCCCGTGGTCGGGGTGGCGCCAGCGGACGAGCGCTTCGACTCCGACCACCCGCTCCGTCCGGCACTCGACCTTGGGCTGGAAATGGAGCTCGAGGCCGCCGCCCAGGATTGCATCGCGGAGCTCGGCCCGGAGGGCGAGCCGGCGAGGATTGAACTGGTCGTCCTCGGCCGCGTAGAAGGAGAACCCACGCCCCGCTCGCTTGGCGGCGTAGAGGGCGACATCGGCTCGCCGCATCAGCGTCGCCGGGTCGGTGCCGTGCTGGGGAAACAGCGCGATCCCGATGCCGGCGCCCACCGAGATCCGCTGGCCCTCGACCAGGATCGACTCGTCCAGGGCGGCAAGCAAGCGCCGGGCGCCGAACGCCGCG
>DATCOZ010000004.1:0-19983 GCA_036564345.1 Candidatus Dormiibacterota bacterium
CTCAAGGACCGCTTCGGCTCCCAGGTGCGCACCCACTACCCGCTCTCGGTCCCCGAGGAGATCGAGATCATGGAGGGCGAACGGACGCCGCCGGGTCCCGATGTCGAGGTGCTGGTGCCCGCCTTCATGAAGGAGATCGTCGCGGAGATCACCCACCACTCCCGGCGCTCGCCCCACATCTCGCAGTCGTCCGGGGTGTCGGTCCGGATGTCGATCGGCAACTACGAGAACCTGGTCTCCAACGCGATCCGCCGATCGGTCCGGCTGGGCGAATCGCTCGCCGTGCCGCGCGTCTCGGACCTCCAGTTCCTGGTCGCCTCGACCGCCGGACGAGTCGAGGTGGAGGCGCTCGACGAGGGCAAGGAGGAGCAGGTCCTCGCCCGCATCCAGCGCTCGGCGATCAACGCGGTGTTCGGGCGCCACTTCACGGCCGGGCAGTTCGAGTGGCTCGTCCAGCGCTTCGAGGACGGGATCTCGCTCGAGGTCGGCGAGGCGACCCCGGCATCGGCTTACCTGAAGGTGCTCAAGGACCCCGCCGAGCTCCAGGCCGCGACCAAGCGGCTCGGCCTCCCCGAAAAGGCCGAGGCACAGGCAGCCGTGCTCGAGCTGGTGCTCGAGGGACTGCATCTCAACAAGCGGCTCAATAAAGACGAGATGGATGGCAAGGTCCTCTACCGGCGCTGAGGCGAGCCAGGCCAACTGCGATCGCTGCCACGCGCCCCTCACCAGGGACGCCAGCTACTGCGACGAGTGCGGGCAGCGCACCCGGGTCGCCATCCGGCGCGTTCGGCTTGCGGTCCGGATCGAGATCCTCTTTTTCGGCGCGATCGCGCTGATGGTGCTCGCTTTCGCGGTCAGCCAGATCCCGCGTTAAGCGGCGGGGCTGAAATGGAACCGGACCAGGCGCTCGAGAGGGAGGACGTCCTGACCATGCTCAGCGCCTGCCCCGAGCGGGTGCGCGACTACGTGATGGGGCTCGACGAGAGCCGCCTGGCCTACCGCCACGGTCCCGCCTTTCCGACTCTCCGCGAGCTCGTCCTGCACGTCAGCGAGACCGGCTCGGCCGCCGACACCGCCCTCCGCCACGCCTGCCTCGACGGGGCGTCCGAGGTGGACGCCCGGGCCGCCCTCGAACCGCCGATCGATGCATCCGAGGTGGTGACTCCGGCCCTCGAGAAGCTGGCCGACCTCGGTCGCATCCGCCGCCGCACGATGGACCTCCTCCGCGGGCTGACCGCCGCCGACTGGGAAAGGGTGGTCGTCGATCCCAACCTAGGCGAGCTCACGGTGCTCGACTTCTGCCGCCTGGTCGCGGCCCACGAGATGGGCCACCTGTCACAGGTCCGAAACCTGACGAGCCTGCTTCCCGATTAAAGAACCGACCGACAGGCGCCGTCCGCACTCGACGTCAACGGCTATGTGATCAGTCGTCTGCTAATCGCGGATCTTCCTTCGTGTCCTTCGTGTCTTGGAGGTTTCGGACCCTTCTACGCCGGCTGCACTCGGACGGCTTCAGAATCACCGTCCGTTATCGGTTGGTCTCCTGCCTTACGAAGAGGGCGGTTCCGACGACGAGGAAGACGGCGAACATGACGACCATCACGGCGAGGTTCGTGAGTGGATCGAAAAGCACGATCTTCGAATACTCGGGCCGGCCCGAGTAGAGGACCCCGCGCAAGAGGTCGACCGGGTAGCGCATGGGCGAGATCAATGAGAAGGGCACCAGGTACCAGGGCAGGATCTTGATCGGGTTGAAGATTCCAGCCAGGAAGAACTGGGGGAAAAGGAGGAACGGAAAGATCTGCTGCGCCGTGCGCTGGTTGTTGAGCATCGACATGGCGCTCACACCGAACCCGGCCCCGAGGAAGCAGGCGAGGACGCTCACGGCGAGCATCGCGAGCAGGATCGGAACCGTGAGGTGCACCCCGAACGCGGCAGCGAGCACGAACATCGGGAGGGCCTGGATAAGGGAGACGGCGCTCTCGCCCAGGATCTTGCCGAAAACGATCGAGTAGCGCGAGATCGGCGAGACGAACATCTCCTGGCTGAAGTCCTGCTCGCGGTCGTCGATGAGCGAGATCAGGCCCTGCGCGGCCGATTGGAAGAGCGTCATGCCGAGCACGCCGGTGAAGATGAAGCCGATGAAGTTGAAGCCGGCGGCCCTGCCCAGGTTGCCCTGCAGGGTGCCACCCATCAGCCCGATGAAGATGATCGGGAAGACGATCGAGAAGCCGAGCCGGGCGCGATCGCGGAACAGCTTCAGGACGTCGCGCGAGGCGACCGTCAGGATGGCGTTGACCTCGGTCATTCCATCTCCGTCCCGACGATCTTGAGGTAGGCGTCCTCGAGCGAGGGCGCGTGGATCCTGAGCACGGTCAGCTCGGTGTCGAGGGAGCGGATCACGTCCTGCGCCGAGTGACCGTTGAGGAGGACGTGGAAGGGGCCCGATTCGCGCACCGTGAGGCCGCGCCGCTCCATCTCACGAGAGAGCGCCGGGCGGTCGGCCGCGTCGATGACCAGGTACTCCTGGAGCAGGTCGGCCTTGATCTCGTCAGGCGTCCCCAGCTTCACCACCCGCCCCTTGTCGAGGATGCAGATCCGGTCCGCCTCCTCGGCCTCATCCAGGTAGTGGGTCGTCAGGACGACGGTGGTCTCGCTCTTTGCCCGGACCTCCCTCAGGTAGTCCCACAGGTTGCGCCGGCTGGCGGCGTCGAGGCCGGCGGTCGGCTCGTCCAGGAAGAGCACCTTTGGGCGGTGCATGAGGCCGCGGATGATCTCGAGCTTGCGCATCATGCCGCCCGACATCTTCTTCAACGGCTTGAAGATCTCCTCCTCCAACCCGAGCAGCGATGCCAGCTCGGTGACCTGGCGGCGGTACTCCTGCGGCATCATCCGGAAGAACGGCCGGTAGGGGTAGAGGCCGTAGAGGATGGCGTGGAAGCGGACGTTCTCCTCGCCCGACAGGTTCCGGTCGATGCTCGGCTTCTGGAAGATGATGCCGACCTGCCTGCGAACCTGGGCTGCCTGGTGAACGGCATCGGCACCGCCGATCGTGACCTGTCCCGAGGTCGGCGCGAGGGTGGTCGTGAGGATCGAGATGGTCGTCGTCTTGCCGGCCCCGTTGGGACCGAGCAGCGCGAAGAACTCGCCCGCCTGGACTGAGAAGGAGACGCCGTCGACGGCGTTCTTGTCGGCTTTCTTGTAGCGCTTGACGAGGTCGCGGACCTCGATCACAGGCTCGCTCACGTCCGGACAGTAGCGGAGGAGCGAGGGTGAAGAAGGTGCGTTCGCCCTAACAGGTGGACGGCGCCGGGCACTGCGCCCGGCGCCATCCGAGGGAGGGAGAAGCTAACCGTACAACGATTCAGGATGATTCGCTGAGGAGTTGCGCGCGGTATTGCGCCAGCCGGCCCAGGCTGATGGCGTCGCGAACCTCCTCCAGCAGCCTCGCCGTGAAGCGGAGGTTGTGCTCGGCCATGAGAGGGATAGCGAGCATCTCGTGAGCCTTGAGCAGGTGCCACAGATAGGCCCGGCTGAAGCGGGAACAGGTGTGGCAGTCACAGCCTTCTTCGAGCGGACCGTCCTCGACCGCCCGCGCCGAGCTGGTCAGGTCGAGCCGGAAGCGAGGCAGTCCACGATGAAGGACATGGCCGTGACGCGCGATGCGCGTCGGCATCGCGCAGTCGAAGGTGTCGATGCCGCGGAGCGCACCCTCGACCAGGTCGTCGGGCTCGCCGACCCCGAGCAGGTGCCGCGGCCGGCCGGCGGGCAGCAGGGGCACGACGAGATCGACGACCCCATACCAGTCCTGCTTCGTCTGGCCCAGGCAGTCACCGATCGCCATGCCCGCGAAGGGCATCTCCGCGATCGCGGCGGCGGAGCGGCGCCGGAGCTCCGGGTAGACACCGCCGTGGTTGATCGCGTAGAGCGACTGCCCGGCCGCCATGCCGAGGCGCTCGAAGGCGTCGAGGCAGCGGCGCGCCCAGCGGATGTTCCGCTCCGTCGCGGCGCGGGTGTAATCGGCGCTGACGTGGAAGGGCGTGCACTCGTCGAGGCACATCAGGAGATCCGCGCCGAGGTCGCGCTGCAGCTCCATGTTCGACTCCGGCGTGAAGCGGTGGCGGCTGCCGTCGATGTAGGACCTGAAGTCGGCGCCCTCCTCGTCGACCTTGACCGCCTCGACCAGCAGCGCCTCGTCGGGGACCGGGGTCCGACGCCGTCCCTTCACCTCGTCGGCGACGTGGCCGTGCTGGAAGCTGAAGATCTGGAACCCGCCGCTGTCCGTGGCGAGCACCCCGTCCCAGCCCATGTAGCGGTGGAGTCCGCCGGCGCGGGCGACGGCCGCGGCGCCGGGCTGGAGGTGGACGTGGTATGCGTTCACGATCAGCGCGCCGATTCCGGCGCGACCGGCGTTCTCGGCGTCGAGGCCCTTGAGCGCGCCCCGGGTGGCGACGGCGAAGAAGCCGGGCGTCTCGATCGCCCCGTGGGGCGTTCGGAGCACGCCACGGCGGGCGGCGCCGTCGGTTGCGATGACCTCGAAGGTCAGCATGCGGCCTCCGCTGCCGGCACCTTCTGCCGGCGGCCGAGGAAGGGAACCGCGGCGAGCGCCAGCAGGCAGACGACGGCGATCGAAAGGAAGGGCAGCGTGATCCAATAGCTGAACAGGAAGCCGCCACCGAGAGCGCCGAGGGCCTCGACCCCGACCGTGAACATGCCGAAGAGGCCCTGCGCGCGGCCCTGTTGGCTGGAGGGGACGACCCGGCTGATCTCGGCGTAGACGGCGGGCATCCCGCCGAGCGTGCAGACCGCCTCCACGAAGCTCAGCGCCATCACGATCGGGATGCTCCGGGTGAACCCGTAGGCGATCGCGAAGACGCCGCCGAAGAGCAGCGTCAGGAAGACCATCGACCGGATCCCGAAGCGGTCGCCGAGGCGTCCAGCGGCGCCGCTGAACAGGATTATCGGCAGCGAGTAGACGCTGACGGAGAGCCCGGCCACCAGCGGGGAGCCGCCGAGCGCGGTCACATAGAGGACCCACATCGCGGTGTACACGCCGCCCATGTAGGCCCACGCCGCACCGGCCAGCACGGCCGGAAGCAGCGCCAGCAGCAGCTTGGTCGGCACCAGGCCGGCGATCGCCTGGCCCGCCGTCGCGTGCTCCTGGACGGCCACCTGCCGGGGCAGCGACACGAGCATCGCGGCACCGGCCAGGCAGGCGAGCGCCGAGCCTGCGAAGACCATGTTCAGGTTCACCAGCGCGAGCCCGCCGCCGATGATCGGGCCGACCAGGAAGCCGCCCATGCTCGAGCCCTGCCAGTGGCCGTAGACGGTGGCCCGCATCTCAGGCGGCGTCAGGTCGGCCAGCAGGGCACGGGCGGCCGGCATGTAGAAACCGCCCAGCGCGGCGTGCACGAAGCGGATCCCGATCAGCGTGTTCACGGGCAGGGGCACCAGGTAGACGAGGAAGAAGAGCCCATAGGCGGCCATGCTCAGGATCACGATCGTCCGCCGGCTGTAGCGGTCCGCCAGCCAGCCTCCCGGCGCCTGGACGAGCAGGTTGCCGACCAGGGCCGAGGCGCCGATCACGCCGACCAGCACCGGCCCTCCGCCTCGCCCCTCGACGAAGAGCGGAAGGATCGGGAAGAAGAGCCCGAGACCCAGGTTGTCGAGGATGTTCCCGGCGAGCAGCACCCAGGCCGCCCGAGGCACGCCGGAAAAGCCGAGTCGAGTCTGGATCACAGCCCGAGAATGCTATCGAGGTGCTTGCTTGGCCAGCTCCTGGAGGCAGTAGCCGAGGATCCGGGAGAACGCCGGGAAGGGGTGGATCAGATCGGCGAGCACCGCCAGCGGCGTCCTCGCTTTGACCGCCAGGGACAGCTCGGACAGCATCTCGCCCGCCCTCGGCTGAAGGATCGTCGCGCCGACCAGGACGCGGGCGCCACCGTCGCCGACGAGCTTCACGACCCCCTGGTGGAAGTCGTGGATGTAGCCGCGGGCACTATTCGCGGGGTCGGTCGTGAAGGTGATGACGTCCAGGCCGGCAGCCCGGGCGGCTGCCTCGCTCAGGCCGACCGACGCGACCTCGGGGTCGGTGAAGGTGACCCGCGGGACGGCCGCGTGGTCCGCAGGGGCGACCTTGCCGGCCAACGCCCGGCCGATCAGCTGCCCGTGGTAGTAGGCCAGGTGGGTGAAGCCGCCCAGCCCGTTGACGTCCCCGCCCGCGTAGATGCCGTCCCCGGCCAACAGCGTGATCGGATCCACCTTCAGCCAGCCCCGCTCGCTGGTCGCGAGGCCCGCCGCCGGCAGATCGATGGTTGCGAGCCGCGGCCGGCGGCCGGTGGCAACCAGGAGCACATCGCCCTCGATGACCGGAGCACCGTCGACGAGGACCCTGATCCCGGTGGCCGTCTTCTCGACGCCGACGACCTTGTGCCCGGTGTGGACGGCGATCCCCTCCTCAGTCAGGTGCTTGCCGAGCAGCTCGCCCGCCTCCGGCTCCTCGGCGGGGACGACCCGCGGACCGCCCTCGATGATGTGCACCTGCGACCCGATCCGGGCATAGGCCTGGCCGAGCTCGACTCCGATCGCTCCTCCGCCGAGGATCACCAGCGAGGCCGGCAGCGCCTTCGGGAGCGTGGCTTCCCGGTTGGTCCAGAAGGGGACGTCGGCGAGGCCGGGGATGGGCGGCACGAACGGATCGGTGCCGGTCGCGATGACGACGCCGCGCCGAGCCGTCAGGGTCCGACCGCCGACGGTGACCGTCCGTGGCCCGGAGAGGTGCGCCTCGCCGCGGATCAGCTCGACCCCGTCGCCCGCGATCGCCCTGGCAGCGTTGGTGTCGTCGAGGTCGCGCGCCATCCAGAGGACCCGCTTCGAGATCTTTGGAAAATCGACGCTCCATTCGACCCGGCTGGCCGCCAGGCTGCGGGCGTCGCCCGCCTCATCGAGGGTCTCCGCCGAGCGCAGCAGCGTCTTGCTCGGGATGCAGCCCCAGTAGGGGCACTCCCCGCCGACGAGCTCGCGCTCGATGACGACCATGGTCAGGCCGGATCCCCTCAGCTCCCCGGCCACCGCCTCGCCGCAGACGCCGCCGCCGAGGCAGATCACATCGAACTCATCCATTGCCATCCCCCTCCGGCGCGGGCATAGCCCGCAATGACTCCTGCAGCGAGTGAGCGTCGAAGTCGCCCAGGTAGTGTCCGTCGTCGTACACCGGGACCGCGTCGCGGCCGGCCTCGAGCAGCTCGGCCAGGGCGTCCGCGAGCGTCGCGCTGGAAGGCACCCGGTGGGCTTCCGCCTGCAGTTCACCTCGGCGCAGGCTGGCGGGGTTGATCGAGGTGACCGCGAGCAGCTTGAGCACACGCTCGTGGCCGAGGAACCCGGTCACGAAGTCATTGGCGGGGCGGCCGAGGATCACTGCCGGGGTCTCGTACTGTTCGACCTTTGCGCCGAAGTTGAGGAGCGCGATCCGGTCGCCGACCCGGACCGCTTCATCGATGTCGTGGGTCACGAAGACGACAGTCTTGTTGAGCGTCCGCTGGATCCGGAGGAACTCGTTCTGGAGCCGCTCCCGGGTGATCCTGTCGACCGCCCCGAAAGGCTCGTCCATGAGCAGGATCGGCGGATCGGCGCCGAGCGCGCGGGCAAAGCCCACCCGCTGCTGTTGGCCGCCCGAGAGCTGGTGGGGGTAGCGGCTCCGATATTCGCCCGGGTCGAGCCCGACAAGCTCGAGCAGGTCGTCGACCCGCTGCTTGATCCGGGTGCGGTCCCAGCCCCAGAGGCGGGGCACTGTGGCGACGTTCTCTCCAATCGTCTGATGCGGAAACAGCCCGGTCCGCTGGATCACGTAGCCCATCTTCAGGCGGAGCGCGACCGGGTCGACGTGAGTGACGTCCTCGCCACCGACCACGATCCGGCCAGAGGACGGTTCGATCAGCCGGTTGATCATCCGAAGGGTGGTGCTCTTGCCGCAGCCGGAGGGACCGACGAGCACGCACGTCTCGCCCTCGCGAATCTCGAGGGTCAGGTTTTGTACCGCATTGCCACCGCCCGGGTAGTGCTTGCTGACTGAATCGAGCGCGATCATCGCCGCCACGTCGCTGCTAGCGTAGGCGAGGTGCTGGTGGCGGCATTCCTCGATGCCACGGATCCCTGGATCCGCTGGGACTGGTTCTGGCGCCATGTCCCCGAGTTCCAGCTTCGCCTGGTCGAGCACATCCAGCTGACGGTGATCGCGGTGGTTCTCGGCCTCCTTATCGCGGCGCCGCTGGGCGTGGCCGCCGTGCGCTGGCGACCCCTCCGTGATCCTCTCCTGGCCGTCGGCGGGGTGCTCTATACGGTCCCTTCCCTTGCCTTCTTCGCGTTCTGTATTCCCTTCACCGGCCTGTCGCTGGCAACCGCCGAGATCCCCCTCGTCAGCTACACGCTCCTGATCCTGCTGAGGAACATCGTCGTCGGGCTGGACGGCGTCCCCGCCGACGTCCTCGATGCCGCGCGGGGCATGGGCTACCGTCCCATGGCGATGCTGCTCCGGATCGAGCTGCCTCTTGCTACGCCGGCGATCCTGGCCGGGCTCAGGATCGCGACGGTAACCACGATCGGCCTGGTCACGGTGACCGCGCTGATCGGCCAGGGCGGCTTGGGCTCGCTGATCAACACCGGGCTGATCGAGGACTTCAAGACGCCACTGGTGGTGGGCACCGTCCTCTGCGTCGTCCTGGCGCTGGGCGCCGATCTCGGCCTCGCCGGCGTCGAGCGGGCGATCACCCCCTGGTCGCGGCAGAGGAGGACCTGAGAAGAGATGGGCTTGGCTGCCGCGGTCATTGCCTGGTTCGCGTCTCCGGCGCACTGGAGCGGGCCGGGGGGCGTGCCGACCCGCCTGCTCGAACACATTCAGATCTCAGCGGTGGCGATGGCGGTGGCGATCCTGGTGGCGCTGCCGCTCGGCATCACCCTGGGTCACCTCCACCGCTTCGGCAACCTCGCCATCAACGTCTCCAACGTCGGCCGGGCGATCCCCTCCTTCGCCATCCTCGTCATCGCGTTCGAGATCTTCGGTCTCGGCAACATCCCCGCCTTCGCCGCCCTCACGCTTCTCGCGATCCCACCCATGCTCACCAACAGCTACATCGGCGTGCGGGACGTTGATCCCGAGGTGCTGGACGCCGCCAGGGGCATGGGCATGCGGGAGCGGCGGATGGTCTTCGGCATCGAGCTGCCACTGGCGATCCCGCTGATCATGGCCGGGGTCAAAACGTCCGCCGTGCAGGTCATCGCGACGGCGACCCTCGCCGCGATCGTGGCGGGGGGCGGCCTCGGACGCTATATCCTCGACGGGCTGGGGCAGCGGGACGACACCCAGGTATTCGCCGGCGCGCTCCTCGTGGCGGTCCTGGCGCTCGCCGTCGAGCTGTCGTTGTCAGGATTGGAGCAACTTCTCGTCCCTCGCGGTTTAAGGGAAGGATCCGCCAGCACCGCGATGGAGAAGATCCCGATGGAGCCGATCCGCCCCCAGGGCACGTCCTGAAGAGCCCGTCACGAATCTAGGAGGAAAGAAGACAGCGATGCAGAACTTCAAGTTCCGGCCGTTGGCGATGGCCATCCTCGGCCTTTCCCTGGTGGCCAGTGCATGCGGCGGCTCAACTCCCGCCCCCGCGAGCACGCCCCGGGGAACCGTTGTCGTGGGTGGCTTCAACTTCAACGAGTCCACCATCCTGGCCGACATCTACGGCAAGGCGCTTGAGGCGAAGGGCTACACGGTCAACTACAAGACCAAGCTCGGCAACCGCGAGATCGTGGAGCCGGCCCTCGCCAGTGGCAGCATCGATTTCTACCCCGGCTATGCGGCGACCGACCTCGAGTTCATCAACAAGGGCAAGGGCGAGGCCACAAGCGATCCGCAGGCGACCACCGACAAGCTCAACACGTACCTGAGCGCGATCGGCGCCAAGGCCCTCACACCGTCACAGGCGATCGACGCAAATGCCTTCGCGATGACCAAGGCAAACGCGACCAAATACAACGTCACCAAGCTCTCCGACCTCGCCCCGGTTGCCTCCCAGCTGACCCTCGGCGGTCCCCCAGAGTGCCCGACGCGGCCGTTCTGCGCGGTCGGTCTATCGAAGACCTACGGAGCCACCTTCAAGGCCTTCAAGGCGCTTGACGCCGACGGCCCACTGACTCGGGCAGCCCTCACCGGCGGGCAGATCGACGTCGGCCTCGTCTTCTCCAGCGACGGTGACCTCGACAGCCGGGGCTACGTCGTCCTGGCGGACGACAAGCACCTCGAGAACGCCGACAACATCGTGCCTATCGTGCGGACCAAGGTTCTCAACTCGGAGATCACGACGCTCTTCAACAACATCTCCGCCGCCCTCAACACGACCGACCTTCGGGCCATGAACAAGAGCGCGGACGTCGACAAGCAGGATCCCGACGTGCTCGCGAGCACCTGGCTCAAGACGCACAACTTCACCAAGTAGGCAATTGAGCAGCGGGCAGGACCTCCTCGACCTCGTCGACTGGCGGCGGCGGGTCGGGGACCTGTACCGGCTGCGCGGTCCCGGCGCGCTGGACGAGTTCCGGCGCGGCCGGGATCGCCTCTTTCGGACGCACCCCCAATCGCCGATCGAGGACCGCACCGGGTTCACCGGCCTCGAGTACTTCCCGGAGGATCCCGCATACCGGGTCGACGCCGACTTCGAGCCCTCGGCAGATCCTTCCGAGCTGGTGATCGACACCGGTGGCGAGGATGGCGCCATCCACTACCGACGCGCGGGCCACCTCCGGTTCACTCTTTCGGGGAACGAGTGCAGCCTTCTCGTGCTGTCGCTGGTCGCCTATGGAGGCGGTCTCTTCCTGCCCTTCAAGGACGCGACCTCGCGTGGCGAGACCTACGGCGGCGGGCGCTACCTCTTCGACACCGTGAAGAACACCGACGGGCTGGCCCTCGAGATCGAGAGCGGGTCGCCCGGGGTGGTCATCGACTTCAACTACGCGTACAACCCGTCCTGCGCCTACAGCCCCCGCTGGGCCTGCCCGCTGGCGCCGCCTGAGAACGCGCTCCCGATCCCGATCCAGGCAGGCGAGAAGAACTACCGCCCGACTAAGCCGTGATATCCGTCTCCTTGCGGCTTTCTGAGGAGGGCGCCGCCGTTCGGATCCCGACCAGGTTGACCACCGCTCCCGCCAGCAGCAGGCCGGCGCCGACGAGCATCGCCACCTGGAAGGCGTCTCCGGAGGCGAGCGTGGCGGCCGCCGCCAGGGCGTGGCCGGTCCCCGGCGCGGGACGGTTCAGTGGGCTGACCGCCGACCGCAGCGCAGGCGACGTAGGGTCGGCGCCAACGCGGGTGGCCAGCGAGTTGTAGAAGGTGGAGGTCACCGCGATGAAGACCACCGCCCCCGCCAGCTGGGGGCCGATCCGGGAGATGGCGTTGTTGATCGCCGAGCCGAGCCCCGAGTTGCGGACCGGGACCGACGTCATCAGGACCGAGGTCAGCGGCGCCACCAGGATCGAGATCCCGATCCCGAACAGGATGCTGCCCGGCAGGAGGTTGACCAGGAAGTCGACCGGCGGTAGGTAGCTGGCCGGCTTGGCCGGGTTGACGATCCACGCTGCCTCGACGGCAGGCGCCCGTGCGAACCAGAGCACGCCGAGCGCCATGAGGACCGGGCCCACGAACATGAACCAGCGAGGACCGTAGCGGCCGGACAGCCTGCCGACGCGGGAGGAGAGAACCGTCAGCAGGATGCTCCCCGGCAGCCCGCTCAGCCCGGCGGCGGCGGCGTCGTAGCCGAGGGTTCCCTGCTGGAAGAGCGCCAGGTTGTAGAAGACGACGTAGAGCGCGCCGTAGATGAGCAGCGTGGAGATGTTGACAACGGTGAAGCTGCGCGACTTGAAGAGCGAGGGCGGGATGAGCGGGTGTGGCCGGCGGGCCATCAGCGGCACCAACGCCGCCGTCGCGACCGCGCCGATCGCCAGCGCGATGAACGCGAGGGGGTCGCGCCACTCGCGCTGCTGGCCGTAGATCGCGCCGAAGGCGAGGCCGCCGACCGCCAGCGCGACGACCGCCGCACCCAGCCAGTCGAAGCGCGGCGATGCCTGCTCGTCCCGGCTTTCCTCGACATGCCGGAGAACCGCGTAAAGCGCGACGAGGACGAGCGGGATGTTGAGCAGGAACACCGCACGCCAGGAGACCGTGTCGACCAGCACTCCCCCGACGAAGGGGCCGAGGAGGGTGGTCCCCGAGGTCGCCCCGGCCCAGATGCCATAGGCACGCGCCTGGCCAGGTCCGCTGAACGCGGCGGCGATCAGCGAGAGCGAGCCGGGAACCAGGAGAGCGCCTGCCGCGCCCTGGAGGAGCCGGAAGGCGACCAGCAGCTCGAGGTTGGGCGCGAGGCCGCAGAGGATGGAGGTCAGGCCGAAGCCGACCAGTCCGATGGCGAACACCCGCCGCCGCCCGTAGTAGTCGTTGACGGCGCCGGCCAGGATCAGCAGCGCGCTGAGCGTCAGCAGGTAGCCGCTGTAGACGTAGGTCTGCCCCTCAAGGACGCCGAAGAGGTGAACGGGGAGCTGCCGCCCGATCTGGGGGAGCGCCACGTTGACCACCGAGGAGTCGAGGAACACGATGCCGGAGCCGAGAACGGCGGCCGCGAGGGTCCAGCGCTGAGCAGGCTTCAAACGCGGCTATCGTATGGGCGATGGACAGGGACCGGGCGCTCGCCGAGTTCGACACCGCGCGCGACGCTTTCACCGCCGCAATGCGGGAGGCCCCGGACGAATCCCTCTCCTATCTACGGAGCGGCGACATCTACGCCATCGGCGGCCTGGCCGTGCACTGCAACTGGGTTCTCAAGCACTACTGCCGCGTTCTCGACCGACTCGCCCAGCCGGCCGAAGGCGAGTTCAGGGCAGGCGATCCCGAAGGCGAGAACGAGGCGGCCAACCAACGCGCGCTTGCCGGCCTCGAACCCCGTGAGCGGAACGCCGAGCTGGCCGAGCTAGGCAGTCTCCACCAGGCCGTGAAGCAGGCTGCGCTGGCGGTTCCGACCGATGCCTGGGAGGAGAAGACGCCCGTCTTCTACGGCGATGCGACCGATGCCTACGCGACCAGCCCGGACGACGTCATCGGATGGCTGCGCGACCACTACCACGAACACGTTCCACACGCGGGAGAGCTGCTGGCCGAATGGCGCGCCGCCCGGGCCCAGTGACGGAAGAAACGGGGTCCAGCGCCGAACCGCAACCGGCCGAGGCCCCCAGCGGCAGCGCCGACAGCACGGTCCCGACGGCCTCGGGCGCGCGCAAGCGCAGGCGTGGCGGCAAGGGTAAGACCAGCGGCGGCGGCGGCGGCGGGGGCCGCGCCGTCCAGTACTGGATGGTCGTCACCTCGCCGGACAACTTCACCCGGACGCGCGAGCACGGGTTCAGCATCCAGGGAGTCAAGAGCCGGCATAAGAACCGAGTCGCCAGCATGCACGGGGGAGACCGGCTGCTCTACTACGTGCACGGCCGGATGGCGTTCTCGGCAACGGCGACGATCACCTCGCCGATGTACGAGGACCACACGCCGATCTGGCGCACCGACCGCCGCGAGGAGGACTATCCGTGGCGGTTTCACATCCGCCTCGATCAGCTGCTCGAGGAGCCGGAATGGGTCCAGGCCAAGTACATCGCCTACCGGCTCGAGTACGTCAAGAAGTGGCCGCCCGAGCATTGGCCGCTTGCCTTCCAGGGCCACCTCCACCAGCTGCCGAAGATCGACTTCACGCTGCTCGAGGACGAGATCCTCCGCCTCGTCCGAAGGGCCCGCGCCAAGGACCCGGTTGCCGGCTGACCCGCTCGGCGTCCGGTCCGCCTGCCGCCGCGTGGTCAACGAGGCGCTCGAGGTACGTGTCGGTCCGCTCGATGCTGCCGCAGCCGCCCTCGGGGACAGGGAGGTTCCCCCGTGGGACCTCAGGCGTCACTACTCGGGCGAGCGGCTCGTCGAGTACGTGCTCGTCCTGGATACCCTCAACTTCTCTTTCTGGGGCTCGGGCCGCGGCTACTGGCAGCTCGCGGAAGCACTCCGCAACGCATTCGTCGCGGGCGATCCGCTCTGGGAGCCGGCGCGCCTGCTGGAGCTCGACGAAGCGGGTTTGACCGCGGTTATCGGCGCGTTCCCGATCCCCGACCGGCGGCTGGCGGCCCTCCACGAGCTGGCTCGACTGGCCGAGCGCGAGGCGGACGGGTCGTTGGCTTCCCTGGTCCCGCCCAGCGCACCCGAGCTGGCGGAGTTCCTCTCGCGCAACCTGGAGTCGTTTCGCGATGTTTCCACTTATGGAGAATTCGAGGTGCCCCTGTTGAAACGCGCCCAGATCGCGGCGGCCGACCTCTGGGGGTCTGGCGCCATCCGCTTCGAGGACGTCGACCAGCTGACGTGCTTCGCCGACTACAAGCTGCCCCAGGCGCTCCGCCACCTGGGCGCCCTGGAGTATTCGCCCCACCTCGCCCGGCGCGTGGACGACTGGGTCGAGCTCGACCCCGGCTCACCCGAGGAGGTCGAGATCCGGGCGGCGACCGTGGTTGCCGTCGAGGAGCTCCGCGACCGCCTGGCCGTCGGCGGCCGCCAGCTGCTGGCGGTCGAGGTCGACTGGCTCCTCTGGGACTACTCCCAGGGTCTGTTCCCGGTTCGCCCGTACCACCGGACGCGGACCGTCTTCTACTGAGGTGGCGGTTCGCAAGCCGGTCGCTCATCTTCTCCGGGTCGATCCGGCGTTCGCCCCGATCGTCGCCGCGGCGCCCGACTTCGCGGTCCACGGCCGCAGGCAGGGCGACTACTTCAACGCGCTGGTCCGAGCCATCGTCTACCAGCAGCTGGCGACCAAGGCGGCGGCGGCGATCCACGGGCGGTTCATCGCCCTCTTCGGCGGCGAGCCGGTGCCGGCCGCCATCCTGGCGACCCCCGACGAGGCGTTGCGAGCATGCGGGCTCTCGACCGCCAAGACGCTCGCCGTCCGCGACCTGGCGCTCAAGTCGACCGATGGCACGGTCCCCCTGGAGCGGATCGAAAAGCTTCCCGACGATGAGATCGTGGCCCGGCTGTCGGCGGTGCGCGGGATCGGCCGCTGGACGGCCGAGATGTTCCTCATCTTCCAACTGGGCCGCCAGGACGTCTGGCCGGTCGACGACCTCGGCGTGCGCCGCGGCTACGCGGTGATCCACGGCCTGCCCGAGTGGCCGAAGCCGAAGGAGCTCCAAGCCCTGGGCGAGATCTACCGTCCCTACCGCACGGCCGCAGCCTGGTACTGCTGGAGAACAGCAGACAACATCGACTTCTAGATCGGCAATCACCGATTACTGAGCAGCCTGCCAAGATTCCCCCTCTCCACGAAGTGGGGAGGGCAGGGTGGGGACAAGCATCTGCGCATGGTCCTGACCTGACCCCCACCGCTTCCGGAGCAGCCTGCCAAGATTCCCCCTCTCCACGAAGTGGGGAGGGCAGGGTCGGGACAAGCATCTGCGCATGGTCCTGACCTGACCCCCACCGCTTCCGGAGCAGCCTGCCAAGATCTCCCCCTCTCCACGAAGTGGGGAGGGCAGGGTGGGGACAAGCATCTAACCGACTTCGTGGGTTAACAACGCACCTTTCAGATTCTCAACGTCCGACCACATCCTTATGTCGTGGCTTTGCCGAAGGCCGAACGGGCCAGAGAGCTGAGGCGCTCGATGACCAGGTTCGAGGCCCTCCTGTGGTTCGAGTTGAAAGGACGTAAACTCGCCGGCTACAAGTTCAGACGACAAGCGCCAATCGGCCCTTATGTCGCCGACTTCTACGCACCCGCCGCCCGGCTGGTCGTTGAGATCGACGGCCCGGTTCATGATCAGCGCGTGGCTGCCGATGAAGTTCGGACTCGCTACCTGGAGGCGAGAGGCTGCCGGGTCATTCGATTCCGCGCGGACGACGCGGCGCTGCGGATGGAGTATGTGCTGGAGGTCATTTTGGGGGCGTGCCGCGCGGTCAGGAATTAGTACAGATGCTTGTCCCCACCCTGCCCTCCCCACTTCGTGGAGAGGGGAATCTTGCATCTCAGGAATCGGTGGCGGATTCCCCCTAGGTCAGGAACTGGTGCAGATGCTTGTCCCCACCCTGCCCTCCCCACTTCGTGGAGAGGGTATTTAGGGGTAGATCCCGCGGTCCGCCGTCGCCACCGCCACTCGGTTCACGGCGAGCAGGTAGGCGGCCATCCGCAGGTCGACCTTTTTCTCGTCGCGGATGGCGAGCACCTCTTTGAAGGAGCGCGTCATGATCGACTCCAGGCGCGCGTTGATCTCGTGCTCGGACCAGAAGAAGGACTGCAGGTCCTGGACCCATTCGAAGTAGCTGACCGTGACGCCGCCGGCGTTGGCCAGGATGTCCGGGACCAGGATCACGCCCCGCTTGCGGAGGATCTCGTCCGCCTCCGGGGTCGTCGGGCCGTTGGCGCCCTCCACGACCAGCTTGGCCTTGATGTCGTGGGCGTTGGTGGAGGTGATCTGGTTCTCCAGGGCCGCCGGCACCAGCACATCGCAATCGAGCTTGAGGAGGTCTTCATTGGGGACCAGTTCGGCGCCCGGGAATCCCTTCAGGGTGTGCTCCCGGGCCCGGTATTCGATGAGCTTGCGCACCGACATGCCGAGCGGGTTGTAGATGCCGCCGTAGTCCTCCGAGACGGCGACTACCTGGCAGCCCGCCTCCTCGAGCAGCCGCGCCGAGACGCTGCCCACGTTGCCGAAGCCCTGGACCACGACGCGCTGGTTGAAGGGCTTCAGGCCCATCGTCTCGAGCGCGGCGACGGTGCAGATCATCACTCCCCGGCCGGTCGCGTCGGCCCGCCCAAGGGAGCCACCCACTTCAACCGGCTTACCGGTGACCGACGCGGTGACCGAGTATCCGCGGTGCATCGAGAGGGTGTCCATGAACCAGGCCATGACCTGGGCGTTGGTGCCGACGTCGGGCGCCGGGATGTCGCGGTCCGGGCCGACGAGGATGGAGATCTCGGTGGCGAAGCGCCGGGTCAGGTGCTCGAGCTCGTTGGCGCTCAAGGAGTAGGGGTCGACGATGACGCCGCCCTTGGCGCCGCCGTAGGGGATGTTGACGACCGCGCACTTCCAGGTCATCCACATCGCCAGCGCCTTCACCTCGTCGAGCGAAACGTCGGGGTGGAAGCGGAGGCCGCCCTTGGCCGGGCCCCGGTTGATGTTGTGCTGAATGCGAAAGCCGGTGAAGTTGCGGACGGTCTTGTCGTCCATCTGGACCGGGAAGTGGCAGGTGAACTCGCGCTGCACCTCGCGCAGGATCTTCCGCAGCCCGGGCTCGAGCTTGAGGATCTCGGCCGCCTCGTCGAACTGGTGCTGCGCGGTGCGCCAGGGGTTCGACTCGGTGCGCTTCTGCTGGGCTACGGCCATTCGGGCGTCAACGCTACATCAGCACCGAGGAACGCGGATATTCGGCGGCCGGGTCGCAGATCACGTTCACGCAGGCGGGCACGCCCGCCTTGGCGGCGCGCTCGAGGGCGGGCCGGATGTCCTCCGGCCTTTCGACCAACTGACCATGGCCGCCGAGCGCCTCGACGACCTTGTCATAGCGGGTGCCCGGCCGCAGGTCGGCCGCTATCGATGTGCCGAGCATGGTGAGCATCGGATGCTTCTCGGTCGCCCAGATCCCGTTGTTGCCGATGACGCAGATGACCGGGACCCGGTGCCGGACCAGGCTGTCGAACTCCATCGCGCTGAAGCCGAAGGCGCCGTCACCGCTGAGCAGCACGACCTGGCGGTCGGGATGGGCGAGCTTCGCCGCCAGTGCGTAGCCGGGCCCCGACCCGAGGCAGCCGAAGGGTCCCGGGTCGATGAACTGGCCCGGGCCAGGGCGCTCCAGGTAACGGCCCGCGAAGCTGACGAAATCGCCTCCGTCGCCGACCACGATGGCGTCGGGGTCGAGGAAGGCGCCGACCTCGGCGACCAGCCGAGCCGGGTGGACGGGTGTCGACGCCGACTCGAAGAGCGGCCGGTCCCGCTGCCGCGCCGTGGCCTCCCTGGTCGCCAGGTCGGCGAGCCAGTCCTGGTGACGGGGCACGTCCCGACACGCCTCCGCCAGGGCCGTCAGCGCTTTCGCGATGTCGCCGTAGAGCGCGGCCGCCGGCTGCCGGTGCTTGCGGAAGTCGTCGGCGTCGACGTAGACGATCTCGGCCTCGTCGTCGAGGACGGGTGCCTGGCCCCAGTTGAGCCGGAAGTCGAGCGGCACCCCGACGACGAAAACGAGGTCGGCCCGGCCGAGGCCGGCCGAACGCGAGCGTGAGCGGAAGAGGCGATGGCCGGGCGGCAGCATGCCGCGGGCCAGCCCGTTCGTGTAGACCGGGATGTCGGCGGCCTCCGCGAAGTCACGCAGCGGCCCCTCGCCATGCGCCCACCAGACTCCGGTGCCGGCGATGATCGCCGGCTGGCGGGCCTCGCGCAGAAGGCCGACGACCCTCTTCACCTGGTCGTGGTCGGGGTCGGCGCCGAGGTCCGGCTCCGGCTTGACGCGCTCGGCGGGGAGATCCTCGGCGGAGAGGAAGGTGTCGAAGGGGACGTCGAAAAAGACGGGCCCGGTCCGGGGCGTGAGGGCCTTGGCGACGGCTCCGACCGTCGCCCCATACGCCTCGCCGGCCGACTTGAGAGTCGTCGCCTGCCTGGTCACGGTGGCGACGAGGGGCACGTGGTCCATCTCCTGCAGCGAGCCCATCCCCCAGCGCGCCTCCGGCGCCCGGCCGCCCACCAGCAGCAAGGGGCTGTCATTGGAGTAGGCCGCGGCAACCGCCGAGATCGCGTTCGTCACGCCGGGGCCCGCCGTGACTGTGGCCACGCCGCACTGCCGGGTGACCTTCGACCAGCCCTCGGCGGCGAAGGTCGCGGTCTGCTCGTGGCGGGTGTCCACGATCCGGATGTCGTGCTCGACCGCGCCGGTCAGCATCGGCCAGATGTGGGCGCCGTTGAGTGTGAAGAGGTGGCTTGTCCCCGCGTCCTTGAGCGCGAGGACGATCAGCTCGCCAGTGTTGCCGGTCTCAGCCACCTAGCACAGGTTATGGCTCCCAGGTTCGGCGCGAGCCATGTGGCATCCAGTCGGTGTTGTAGCCGCCCGCCGCGAACCCCTGCCGGTCGACGGTGATCAGGCCGCCCTTGCCGTCGACGCGGCGGCTGAGAAGCTCGATCGCGGCGGCGCCGGCTTCGGCGCCGCTGGCGGAGTCCATCCCGTCGACAGCCACCTTGGCGATCAGGAGCTTCATGAAGCCCTCCCCCGCGCCAGTGCAAACCGCGGCCCCGAGCTGGTCGTCGGCGTAGAACCCGGCGCCGATGATGGGGCTGTCGCCGACCCTGCCGGGCAGCTTCCCGGTGTAGCCGCCGGTGGACACGGCGGCCGCGACGTGCCCGTCCTCGAAGGCGACGGCGCCGACCGTGTCGCCCTCCCCGCGCTGCCACTTCTCATGCTGGCGGCGCCTGCGTTCGACGATGAAGAGCTTCGGGTCGGCCTTCTCGATCCCTGCCTGGTCGGCGAAGCGGGATGCGCCGTCGGCGACCAGAAGCACGTGGCGCCCGTCCTCCATCACGGCCCGGGCGAGGTCCACCGGGTGGCGGATGTCCCTCACCGCGGCGATCGCGCCGGCCCGAAGGCCGCGGCCGTCCATGACGCCGGCGTCGAGCTCGACGAAGCCGTCGGCGTTGAGGGCGGCGCCGATCCCGGCGTTGAAGATCGGGTCGTCTTCGAGGAAGCGCACGGCCGCGAGGCAGGCTTCGAGCGGGCCGCCCTCGAAGGCGGCCATGCCGGCGTCGAGGGCTCGCTCGATCCCCTCCATAGCGAGAGGTCGAAGCTCCTCCGACCAGGTCCCGGCGCCGCCGTGCACCGCCAAAGTTCGCTTGGGGGCCATGGCTTACGAACGATAACGGCTGGCCGCCGGCGGCTAGGAGTCGAGGGCCCGGAGCTTCTCGTC
>DATCOZ010000019.1:0-4501 GCA_036564345.1 Candidatus Dormiibacterota bacterium
GAGCCCGCGAACTTGGCGACGATGGCGAGCAGGGTGACGCCGGCCAGCAGCGCGAGGGTCGGCAGGCTGCCGAAGGCGGCGGGGTCGACCTGCGCCCCGACGAAGCCGAAGAAGAACGGGGTGAAGAAGGCCGCCACCGGGGCCGTCTCGGTCTCGAGCGCGTGCCGCTCGCTCGACTCGCCGACGACCATCCCGGCCAGGAATGCGCCGATGATGGCTGCCAGGCCGATCTGCGCCGCCAGCGCCGCCAGCCCCAGCATCACGATCATGCCGGGCAGGAACGGGGTCTCGGCGAAGCGAGGATCGGTCAGCAGCGAGCGACGCGTGCGCAGGATGCCGGTGCCGCCGACCACGACGATCCCGATGAAGGCCGCCGCCAGCCCGAGCAGGAGGAGGATCCGCCCAGCGCTCACCTCCCCGGCCGCGACACCGACGGCAACCGCCACGATCAGCATGGCCAGCACGTCGTCGATGACCGCCGCGCCCAGGATCACCCGGCCCGATTGCGTGGCCAGTGCGCCGAAGCTGCGCAGCGCACCGCTCGTGATCCCGACCGAGGTGGCGGTCAGCGAGGCGGCGAGGAAGATGCGGCCCGGGTCGCTGAGGTTCAGCGCCATCCCCAGCAGGTAGCCACCTGCGAAGGGGAGCGCCACGCCGAGGAGGGCCACCGCCAGTGCCGTCCCGCCGACGCGGGCAACCTCCCCGATCCGGGTGCGGACCCCAACCTCGAAGAGGAGCAGGACGGCGCCGATCTGCGCAAAGAGCGACGTCTCGGGTGTGATCGCGTACCAGCCCAGGACCGCCGGCCCGACGATCAGGCCGCCCAGGATCTCGCCGACCAGCGCCGGCTGGCCGAGTCGCTTGAAGAGCTCATCCCCCAGTTTCGTGGCGAGCAGCAGCACGAAGAGCTGGAAGAGGACCGCCGGCAGGTGCTCCATCGGTGAGCCTCCTGGAGGGAGAGACAAACGAGACCGCGCACCGTTGCGCAGTCTCCACCTTAGGTCCGGCGATACGGGCCCGGCCCCGGCCCGGCCTCCGAAGGGAGGCCCGATCGCGAGTCTAGCCCGCGGCCTCCTCGTCCGGCAAGCCCGCCCACGCGTCGTCGATGCGCTCTGCCAGCTCGCTCAGCGTCGTGACGATCAGCGCGGGATTCACCCCGTCCGGCAGGCGCTCGATGAAGCCCCACGGCCCGCGCCGGATCCAGACCGCGCGCATCCCGGCCATGACTGAGGGGAGCACGTCGTTGTCGACGCGATCTCCAACGTAGGCGACCGATGACGGCGGCGGCGAGCCGATCAGCTCCAGGACGTGCTCGAAGAACTGCGGCGACGGCTTGGCGGCCCCCATCTCGGCCGACATGGCCATCACCTCGGCGTCCACGCCGATGCGCCGCAGCTCCGCGGTCCTGCTCGTCGGCTGGTTGCCGATCACCGCCACCCGGTAGCCACGCCGGCGGAGCTCGTCGATGGCCGGGATGGTGTCGGGATAGAGGTCATCGGCCCGGAAGCCGCCGTAGATCGCCTCGTGCTCCGGCCAGGCGGTGCGCCAGTCGGGCACGTTGAAGAGCTCGAAGACGTCCCGATGCTCCCCGCCACGGGCCAGGACCGAGCCGAAGCCCGCCATGAAGGTGAGCCGCGAGATGCCGAGCATGTCGGCCCAGATCGACCAGACCCGCGTCTCGTCGATGATCGTCTCGCCGACGTCGAGGACGACCCAGCGCTCCGTCATCGGGTCATCAGCTCACGTGCCCGTTCGATCACGGCCGTCACCTCCGCCTCGGGCAGCTCGGGGTGGTCGAGGCTGATGATCTCGGTCGCTCCGCTCGGCAGCTTCCGCTCTTCGACCGGGCCGTTGATCAGCGTGGTGTTGAGGACCCCCTCCGGCGCCGCGGGCGCGAGGTGGACGTGGAGATGCGGGATCCCGCCACCGAAGACGTAGGCGTACACCAGCGCCGCGCCACTCGCCTCGCGCAGGACGGCGCTGGCCCGTGCGACGGCCGGCCCAAAGCTCGTCGACTCGGGGCCGTCCAGGTCGGCGAGGTATGGAATGTGGCGGATCGGCTCCAGGTAGGCGAATCCCAGGGTCGAGCCGTGCCGCGACATCGAGAGACGCCAGAGATCGTCGCGCCAGACCTCGACCCGGTCGAGCTCCACGTCGCCTTCGGGACCGGCGCAGATCGCGCAGTCGACCGCGGGCTCAGGTGTCATGCGTGAGCCCCCGCTGGAGTTCCGGCATGGGATACCACGTCACGTAGTGCAACAGCACCCGAACCTCCTGTTTGGCGGCGAACCGGCCCGAATCTGATGTCCGTTACCACCACCAGTGGTAGGAACCGACCCCTGGAGGGCGTTCGTGGCGTCATCGGTGCTGTTGTACTACCTATGGTGGTAACCGCCGAGACGACCAACGGGCTACGCGGCCTTCACTCCGGAGACCAGCGCCTCGACGCTCTTCTTGGCGTCGCCGAAGAGCATCGTCGTCTTGGGGTCGGCGTAGAGGGGGTTGTCGATCCCGGCGAAGCCGGCGGCCATCGAGCGCTTCAGCACGATCACATGTTCGGCCTTGTCGACGTCGAGGATCGGCATGCCGTAGATCGGCGAGGAGGTATCGGTCCGGGCAGCCGGGTTGGTGACGTCGTTGGCGCCGATGACGAGCGCCACCGACGCGTTCGGGAAGTCGCCATTGATCTCGTCCATCTCCTTGAGGCGGTCGTAGGGCACGTTGGCCTCGGCGAGGAGGACGTTCATGTGGCCCGGCATGCGGCCGGCGACCGGATGGATCGCGAACTCGACGTCCACCCCCTTGGCGATCAGAAGGTCCATCAGCTCGCGCACGGCCTGCTGGGCCTGCGCGACCGCCATGCCGTAGCCCGGCACGATGATCACCTTCTTGCCGTACGCCATCAGAACAGCGGCGTCCTCGGCACTGATCTCGCGGACGTCCTGATCACCACTGGCACCGGCTGCCGCGCCACCACCGGCGGTCCCGAAGGCGCCGAACAGGACGTTGAAGATGGACCGATTCATGGCCCTGCACATCAGCTGGGTCAGGATCGTGCCGGAGGCGCCGACCAGGGTGCCGGCCACCAGCAGCGCGTAGTTGTTGAGTACGAAGCCGGTCGCGGCCACCGCGATGCCCGTGTACGCGTTGAGCAGGCTGACCACGACCGGCATGTCCGCCCCGCCGATCGGCATCACCGCCGCCACGCCAAGCACCAGCGCGAGAGCGACGAAGAGCAGGAAGAGCGGCACGCTGTTGGTGACGAGGGTCAAAACCACGCCCAGGACCAGGATCCCCGCCAGCACCACCCCGGTGACGATCTTGTCGCCGGGGTAGGTGACCGGGCGCCCCGAGACGATCCCTTGCAGCTTGCCGAAGGCGATGATCGAGCCGGTGAAGGAGACGGAGCCGATGACGGCGCCGAGAAGCGTGGCGACCATGAAGGTCACCGGCAGGAGCGAAGAGTGGTCGAAAATACCGGAGCAGATCGCGGTCGGCTGCTGGCAGACCGTCGGAACCTTTACGTCTCGCAGGAACTCGGCCGCCGCAACGAGCGCAGCCGCGCCGCCGCCGGCGCCATTGAAGATGGCGACCATCTGGGGCATGGCGGTCATCGGGACACGACGAGCGCCCACCGCTCCGACCAGGGCCCCAATCGGAATGCCGACTGCCAGGATCCAGACCGTCGATAGCCCGCCGTCGCGCAGCAGGAACTCGGTGATGAAGACCCAGCCGACCACGATCGCCATGCCGGTCGCGGCCAGGCGGTTGCCGCGGCGCGCGGAGACGGGCGACGAGAGGAACTTCAGGCCGAGGATGAAGGTGACCGAGCCGACCAGGTAGACGAAGAAGGTGACGATCTCCTGGGCGCTCATGGCTTCGGATCCGGGCGTCGCTTGAACATCTCGAGCATCCGGTCGGTCACCACGAAGCCGCCGACCACGTTGATGGTGCCCAGGATCACGGCGAGCAGCGCCAGCACGATCCGCAACGGACCTTCAGCCGATGCGGCGACCAGCATCGCCCCGACCACGATCACGCCGTGGACAGCGTTGGCGCCCGACATCAGCGGGGTGTGGAGCATGGTCGGCACCTTGCTGACCACCTCGTAGCCCACGAACGCGGCGAGAACGAAGACGAAGAGCGCCTGGAGCAGCGCATCGGTGGGGAGCGTCTGGACGGCCTCGTTCACGAGGCACCTCCAGCGGGAGCGGCCGGTTGCGCCGCCGGCGTTGGGTCGGATACCTCGATCCCCAGGGCCTTCGCGGTCGCCTCGTTGACGACCTTGCCACCGTGCGTGATCGTCGCACCCCGGGTGATCTCATCGGTGAAGTCGAGCTTGATGGCGCCGTCCTTGATGAGGTGCTTGAGGAGCGTCTGCATGTTCTTGGCGTACATCGCGGTCGCGCTGCCCGGCATGGTGGCCGGCAGGTTGGTGAGGCCGATGATCGTCACGCCGTGCTTCACGACCTCCTTGCCCGCCTCGGTCCCCTCGACGTTG
>DATCOZ010000048.1:0-4276 GCA_036564345.1 Candidatus Dormiibacterota bacterium
GCCATCGCGTTGTCCCAGGTGCCCATCTGGTTGTGCTTGCCGACCATCACGTCGAAGAAGACCGCGATATCGCCCGCCGCGTATACGTCGGGCAGGTTCGTCCGCAGCCGCGAGTCGGTGACGATGCCCTTTCGGAGCTCGGCCCCCGTGCCCTCCAGCGGCTCGGTGTAGTACTTCAGCCCGACCCCGTAGCAGAGTGAGTCGAACTCCACCCGGCGTCCCTTCTCGGTCTCCACCGCGAAGTGTCCGTTGGCGGTCGAGAAGCCCTTGGCCTCGTCCTCCAGGATGAACTCGACCCCCATCTCCTCGCCCAGCCGGCGGCAGAGCTCGCCGCCCTCCATGTCGAGGACGTAGCGGAGGAAGCGCGGCCCCCGCATCAGCCAGCTGACCTTGACTCCGCGGTGCGCGATCCCCTCGGCGAGCTCGTAGGCGATGAAGCTGCCGCCCATCACCAGCACCCGCTTCGAGCTGTCGGCCGCCGCGATGATCGCGTTGGTGTCGTCGAGCGTCTGAAAGCCGAAGATGCGGGGAAGCTGGGCGGCGCCCGGCCAGGGCGGCGGGCTGGGCTGGCCTCCGGTGGCGACCAACAGCGCGTCATAGGGAAAGTCGCCCGCCTTGTCGGTGGAGACCACCTTGGCAACCGGGTCGACACGGGTTGCCCAGGTCTCGAAATGGATCTCCAGGTTGCGGGCGGCGTAGTCCTCGACCGTCCGCATGAGGACCTTCTCCTCGCGCACCTGGCCGCGCAGGTAGCGGGGGAGGGCGACCCGGTTGTAGAGCGGATGCCGTTCGGCGGCGATCATCACGATCGAGCATTCGGGGTCCTGGACGCGAAGCTCCTCGGCGCAGGTCTGGCCGGCGATTCCGTTGCCGAGGATGACGTAGTGGCGGGTGATCAGGGCTTTCTACAACCTCAGGGCGAAGTACGACAACCGGAACGGTTCAGCTTCGGAATCGTATCCGGTCGCGCCGAAGTCCTCCTCCGCCGGGTGGCCGTCCGGTGCCCACAGGTTGACGGCCTTCATGCCGTCGGCGTCGGCCTCGTAGCGGAGCGCCAGGAGCAGCTCCTGGAGGGCCCCGCCGGACCCGCTCACGAAGTACGCCCAGAGGCTGTCGCCGCCCCAGCCCTCGCGAACGGCCGCGAGCGCCCGTCCTCCCGCCACGACGCGCAGCGCTCCCTCCTCCGCCAGCCGGCCGAGCAGCTGGGCGCTGAGGTCGAGTGCCCACTCCCCGTTCGCGACGACCCCGCCATAGGCGGCCAGCGCGGGATCCTCCTGGACCAGCCGGAAGATACGCTCGGCATCGGCGGCGGCGGGCATCCGGGCGGGCTCGTCGCCCTCCACCCGGCTCGCCCGCCAGAGCCGCGGCGCGACCAGCAGGGTGAAGCCGGCCGACCGGAAAAGTTCGATGGCGCCGGGGTTGGCCGTCGCCAATCGGATCTCCTTGAACCCGAGCCCGCGGGCCTGTGCCGCGGCCGCGGTCAGCATCGCCCGCGCCAGGCCTTGCCGGCGGTGGGTCGAAGCGACCCGGAGGCCCTCGTACCAGACGATCTCGGCAGCGATCGGCCGGAGCCGCTGGAGGCCGACCAGCTCGCCCTCCACCTCGGCTGCCTGGAACCAGGCGCCGGGGTCGCTCAGCCAGTCGTCGAAAACCCGGTCGATGTAGTCGTGGCCGTCCCAGACGTCGGCGGTCAGCTCGGCGACGCGCTCCCGGTCGCTCCCCCGCACGGGCCGGATCTCTACCGACGCGGCCGCCAATGCGCCACCCCCGCGCTGCGCCGGCCGCGGGCGTAAACCAGGCTGCCATTTGCTTCCCGGGTCGCGTTCTCGGCAAGCCAGGCCTGGGCCTTGGCCTCGTCCCAGCAGTCGGCGAGAGGCGGGCGGTACTCGGCCTCGAATGCCGCCGCGTCCTTCCAGGATTCATAGCCCTCGTATTGAAGGGCGGTGACGTCCGCCTCGATGCCCATCTGGAGGAGCAGGTTCCAGAGGTCCCCGAACTCGGGCTGGCGTGCCCGCACCGTCTCGGTCATGAGCTCATAGATCGGATCCGACGCGGTCTGCAGCTGGCCGTAGCGAAGCTCGACGAAGACGCGTTCGGTGGCTGCCGCCTCCAGTCTGGCGATGAAAGCGGGCGCGTCAACGACGCCGTAGAGGACGTGGCAGCAGATGACGAGGTTCGCCGGCGCCGGCTCGGCGTGCTCCCAGTCAGTCGCGATGACCGTCATGTTGTCCTTCTCGGGGATCAGGTCCCGCATCCCCTGGGAGGGCTCGACGGCGGTCACCCAGTCCAGCCGGTCGGCCAGCGGCGCCGCGTAGCGGCCGGCGCCGGCACCGACGTCGGTCAACGTGCGATGGGGCTGCAGCCAGGGGTCCAAGACTTCGATGAAGCCGTCCAGGCGGCCGCTCGTCGCCACCGCGAAGCTGCGGGCGCGCTTGTCCCAGAAGGCGGGATCGTGAAATTGCCAGGCCTGCCCGTGGCGAGCTGCCACCAACTGCTTCCAATGCTCGGCCCAGTCGGTCTCGTGAAGGGGATCCAAGGTCAAAAGGTTACTTAGTAACAGCGACTCGGTGGATATCCCCGTTGTTTCCACAAGGTTTTGTACAGAAGTGGCTGACTTATCCACTATGTAGTGGTTAAGATTGCTTGCGGTCGCAGCATGTGGGGTCTATCATGCGGCCTGTGAGCTTGGCGCCTCCGCCCGCCGACCCCTCCACGATCAACCTCGAGAGCGGCTTCGCACCGGACGAGGCGGCCCAGCTCGAGCGCTACTTCACCAACCTAGACCGCGATGTCTTCGCGCTGAGGAACCTACCCGAGGTCGTCAAGGGCGCGCTCTTCTCGCGCTACTCGCGGACCGAGAAGAGCCTCCGCCGGGTGCTGCTCGACGAGTTCTTGCACGACCCCGAGCTTGGCATCGCCGCGCTCGCGACCGAGCCCGACCCGGGCGCGCTTGCCGCGACCCGCAGGGCGGAGGAGTTCTACGAGCGCGTGCTGGTCGGCTACGGCGACGACTCGGTGGCCGAGCTGGCGGGTGCGCACCTGGCAGTGGAGAGGGTGTCGACGCTAGCGGCGAAGGCGCTCCAGGACTCTCGGATCGGCCTCTCGCCGCTCGAGAAGTCCACCCGCTACGTCCGCTTCGACCGGCCTGGCCCGGACGGCCGCTACGCGTACTACCGCTCGCCCGAGCTGTCGCACCGCGTCTACGAGCTGGCTGCCGATCATCTCTTCGAGACGTTCACGGAGCTGCTCGAAGTCGTCCTCGAGAAGGTTCGCGAGCGGTTTCCGCGCGACGCCGAGGAGACCGAGCGGGCATGGCGGTCGGCGACCCGCGCCAAGGCCCTCGACAACCTCCGCGGCCTGCTCCCCGCCGGTACGCTGACCAACCTTGGGCTCTACGGCAACGGACGGGCCTTCGAGTACCTGATCACCAAGATGGCGGGCCAGGAGCTGCCCGAGTGCCGCCGCCTGGCGGGCGAGATCCACGGTGAGCTCTCCCAGGTCATCCCCTCTTTCGTCCGGCGCGCCGTCGACGAAAAGTACGGCCGGCCGGCCTCGCTCCGGATCCGCAACCAGTCCGAGCAGCTCCGGCTGCTCGCGCCGGAAGGCGCCGGCGCGGGCTCGGGCACCACCGTCCGCCTGGTTGAGTTCGACCCCGACGCCGAGCGTAAGGTCGTCGCCGCGGCGCTCTTCCCCCATTCGGCGCTGCCGCTGGCCGAGCTGCAGGACACCTGGGTCGACGCCGCGCCGGTTCTTGACGCCCTGCTCGGCGACCGGGCCAACCGCCGCCACCGGGCGCCGCGCGCGCTCGAGCACGCCCATTACACCTTCGAGGTGGTCGCCAACTTCGCCGCCTACCGCGACCTCCAGCGGCACCGGATGCTCACCCAGGACCGGCAGCTGCTCGGCTGTACGCTCGGCTACGACGTGCCGCGGCAGATCGTCGAGATGGGCCTCGAGGAGCGCTACCGGGTCGCCCTGGACGCCGCCGGCGCCGCCTGGCAGCTGCTCGCGGCGGACTCTGGTCCCGTCCTCGCCCAGTACATCGTCCCCCTCGGCTACCGGGTTCGCTGGTACTTCCGGGCGTCGCTGCGGGAGATCTACCACCTGTGCGAGCTGCGCACCACCCCCCAGGGCCACCCCGACTACCGGTACGTCGCCCAGCAGATGTTCAGGCGGGTCTACGAGGTCCACCCCCGGCTCGCCCAGTACGCGCGCTTCGTCGACCTCGGCCCGGGAGACGAGCTCGAGCGCCGTGCATCCGAGCGGCGGATCGACG
>DATCOZ010000058.1:0-5065 GCA_036564345.1 Candidatus Dormiibacterota bacterium
ACGACATGTTCACCACCCAACAGAAGGTGCTGGTCGCCGTTTCCGGGGGCAAGGACAGCCTCGCCCTCTGGCACTCCCTGCTCAAACTCGGCTACCAGGCCGACGGGATGTACATCCGGCTCGGCATCGGCGGCTATTCCAAACGTTCCCAGCAGGCCTCCGAGCGGTTCGCAGCCAAGCACGGGCTCACCCTCCACCAGGTCGACCTGAAAGAGGAGTACGGCTATGCCGTGCCGCAGCTGCGCAACCAGCGGGAGGGCAAGCCCTGCGCCGCCTGCGGGACGGTCAAGCGCTACCACTTCAACAAGGTCGCGGTCGACCTCGGCTACGACGTCGTCGCCACCGGCCACAACCTCGACGACGAGGCGGCGACCCTCTTCGGCAACGTGATCCACTGGCAGACCGACTTCCTCGGCCGCCAGGCCCCGGTGCTCGAAGCGACCCATCCCAAGCTCGCCCGCAAGGTGAAGCCGCTCTTCAAGCTGGCCGAGCGCGACAGCGCCGCCTACGCGATCATCGAGCGGCTCGACTACATCCTGGAGGAGTGCCCGATGGCGGTCGGCGCCAAGTCGCTCGAGTACAAGGACGCCCTCAACCTGCTGGAGGAGTCCCAGCCGGGGTTGAAGTACCGATTCCTGACCGGCTTCCTACGCCGCGGCAAGGAGGCCATGGGGGGCGCGGACGCGGTGACGATCCGGGAATGCGCCGAGTGCGGCCAGCCGACGACGGCCGAGGTCTGCGCGTACTGCCGGATGCGGGAGCGAAAGCGGAGGCAAACCGCGGTCCGAGGCGGCTGAGAGCAGCCCCCTCGCCGCCTTCGGCGGCACTCCCCCACTGCATGGGGAAGCAAGGATTGCCCAAACGCAGGAGCAAGACTTGCCTCCCCATGCATGGGGAGGTGGCCCGCGAAGCGGGCCGGAGGGGCTGCCACCGCTGTCGATCGTTGAGCCAGCCCCTCCCCGCCATCTAAGCTTTCTGATCGTGGCCGAGACCTACTTCGAGATGCTCCGCGCGTCGGCCAGGGCGCGCGATTCGGTGCTCTGCGTCGGTCTCGACCCCGAGCCCGACCGGATCCTCGGCGGGGCCGCCGGTGCGGCGCGCTTCTGCCTCGACGTCATCCGCCGGACCGCTGACTACGCGGCCGCCTACAAGCCCAACTCCGCTTTCTGGGAGCAGTACGGGCCGGACGGGTGGAAGGCATTGCTCGAGGTCCGCCAGGGCGCGCCGGCAGGCATCCCCTTCCTCTTCGACGGCAAGCGGGCCGACGTCGGCCACACCAGCGCCGCCTACGCCCGGGCCGCGTTCGAGGCCCTCGGCATGGACGCGATGACGGTCCATGCTTACCACGGCGCCGACTCGCTGGCCGAGTTCACCGCGCACGTCGACAAGGGCGTCTACGTCGTCTGCCGGACGTCCAACCCGGGCGCCGCCGACCTCCAGCACCTGGAGGCGGGTGGCCGTCCCCTCTACCTCCAGGTGGCCGCGCTCGCCCAGCGTGTCAACGCTGCCGGCAATGTCGGCCTCGTGGCGGGGACGACGGCGCCGGAGCAGGTTGCGGAGCTGCGCGCCGCCAGCCCGCTGCCCTTCCTGCTCCCCGGGATCGGCGCCCAGGGCGGGGACCTCGAGGCGTCGCTGCGGGCGGCCTGGAACGGCGACCCGGCCGCCTGCCTCGTGAATGCCAGCCGCTCGGTCCTCTACGCCGCCGACCCGGGCGCCGAGGCACGCGTGCTCCGCGACCGGATGCGCTCGGTGCTCGCCGCCGGAAGTCCCTCCCAACCGCCCCCGCGCAGCTACACCCCACCGACTACGTCGGCGGGGACCCCTTTGCGGCGCCCAGACCGGTGATATCGATGTCAGGGCCCCGGCCTACGCCGTCGTCACGCATCCACGGATGCGCTCCTAGTCTCCGGCCACCCTTCCGGGATCTCCCCGGTCTGGACACCGCATCTGCCGCGGCGACGGCTGGGAGGGACTTCTGAGCGAGAACCGCCACACCGCGCTCCTGATCCTCGAGGGCCACATCATCGACTCGCTGATGCTCCCTTCGATCATGGACATGGTCATGGACGAGGACGGCAACTTCACCGTCGAGGAGCTGCGCGTCGGCCAGCACAAGACGGACACCTCCTTCTGCCGCATCCAGGTGGCCGCGTCGAGCCCGGAGAAGCTGGACCGGATCGTCCGCAAGGCCAAGGAGCTGGGCGCGGCGGCGGCGGACGACCACCCGGTCGAGCTGGAGGAGATCCCGACCGACGGCGTCTACCCCGACAACTTCTACTCGACCAACAACCTGACCACCCTCGTCCTGCTGCCAGGCCGGAAGTGGGTGACGGTCGAGCGCCAGGAGATGGACACGGCGATCGCCGTGGACGAGGCCGCCGGCCGCGCCTGGTGCCTGCCTTTCTCACAGGCGAAGAAGGGAATGAAGGTCGTCGTCGGGCACGGCGGGATCCGCATCCTTCCGCTCGAGCGCTCCCGCCAGGTCGAGATCTTCGGGTTCATGCAGAGCGAGGTCTCGATCGAGAAGCCGAAGAAGCTGCTGATCCAGCAGATCGCGGCCGAGATGAAGCAGATCAAGGAGGAGCAGGGCCGCATCCTGGTCGTGGGCGGCCCGGCGGTGATTCACACGGGGTCGGCGCGCTACCTTTCCCGCCTGATCGAGCTCGGTTACGTCCAGGTCCTCTTCGCCGGCAACGCGCTCGCCACCCATGACGTCGAAGCGGCCCTGCTCGGCACCTCGCTCGGGGTGAACCTGGAGAGCGGGCTGCCCATCGAGGCGGGCCACGAGCACCACATGCGCGCGATCAACCGCGTCCGGGCGGCGGGCTCGATCCGCGCGCTGGTCGAGAGAGGCGAGATCAAGACCGGAGTGATGAAGAGCTGCATCGACCACGGGGTCGCCGTGGTGCTCGGGGGCAGCGTCCGGGACGACGGCCCGCTGCCCGAGGTGATCACCGATGTCATCGAGGCGCAGGAGGCGATGCGCCGGGAGATCCCCGGCGTGCGGATGTGCCTGATGCTCTCGACGATGCTCCACTCGATCGCGACCGGCAACCTGCTTCCCGCATCGGTCCGCACGGTCTGCGTCGACATGAACCCGGCGGTCGTCACCAAGCTCTCCGATCGCGGCTCCTGGCAGTCGATCGGTCTGGTGACCGACGTCGAGTCGTTCCTTCGCGAGCTGGTCGCGTTTCTCGAATAAAATCTCCTTTCGCTATGGCAAAGGGCAGAGACAACCGCGGGCGCGACGACAAGAAGAAGAAGAAGCCGAAGAAGGACAAGCTGGCGGCCGCGGCGGACGTGAGCTTCAAGCACCACGCCGTCACCGTCGCTCCACCGGCTCCCGCACCGACCGCCGAGCCCTAACCGCGGTCCCCAACGCCGTTCGTTTCACCGCGATCGGCTTGCTGGGCGGGCTCTTCGGCGGCCTGCTCGGCGTCGGCGGCGGTTTTGTGATGATCCCGCTCCTGGTTCTCTGGGCCAGGGTGCCCCAGCATCAGGCGAACGGCACCTCGCTGCTGGCGATCGTCCCGATCGCGATCGCCGGCGCGCTGGTCTACTACTTCCAGGGAAGCCGGCCCCAGGTCGACCTTCACTTCGCCCTGCTGGTCATCGTGGGCAGCGTCGTAGGCGCCTACCTGGGCGCCCGGGTGATGAACCGAATTCCCGAGGCGCAGCTTAAGGTGGCGGTCGCGGTCCTGATGGTCGCCGTTGGCGTCAAGGAGCTGATCTTCCCGTGAGCCTGGTGATCCACGACGGGCTCGCCGTCCTGACCGGCCTCCTGGTCGGGATCCTGGCCGGGGTGATGGGGATCGGCGGCGGGATCCTGCTGGTGCCGATCATGGTGCTCGGCTTCGGCTTTGGGCAGCAGATCGCCCAGGGAACCTCGCTCGCGGCGATCGTGCCCACCGCCATCGTCGGCGCCTTCACCCACGACCGGGCCCACAACGTCGACCGAGCCGCCGCGGCCTGGCTGTCGGCCGGCGGGGTCGCCGGGGCGCTGCTCGGCGCCCTGGTCGCGGTCCGCAGCCCGCGCGAGGTGCTGGTCCGCCTCTTCGGCGTGCTCATGCTCTACAGCGCCTACCGGATCTGGGCCGGCCGGCGCCCGAAAGTACACTGACTTCGCACTCGATGGTCGGCAACACACTCTTCAGCGTCCTCGAGCACGGGGCCGCGTCCGACCTTGCGCTCGTCGTGCCGGGAGGTCCCCGGCTCACCTACGGCCAGCTCCGCGAGCAGGTCTCGCTCGCCGCCGACCGGCTCGCCCAGCATGGCCTCGGTCGCGAAGACCGGATCGCGATCGTCTTTCCCAACGGCGCCGAGTCGATCGTCCTCTTCCTCGCCGCCGCCACGGTGGGGACGGCGGCGCCGCTCAACGCCGCCTACAAGGAGGACGAGTTCCGCTTCTACCTCCAGGACACCGCCGCCCGCGCCCTGATCGTGCCGCCGGGCGAGGCGGAGGCGGCGCGGCGGGCGCTGCCCGATGGGGTCGCCCTCATCGAGGCGCACATCGACCACCACGGCCAGCTCGTACTGGAGGGTGGCACGCCCGGCGATCCGTCCCGGTCCGCCGGGGCGGCGGGCGGCGATGACGTGGCCCTCGTCCTTCACACCAGCGGCACCACCAGCCGGCCGAAGATGGTGCCGCTCAGGCACCGGAACCTGGCCGCCTCGATCGACAACATCGCCAACACCTACCGCCTGGGCGCCGACGACGTGGCGATGTGCGTCATGCCGCTCTTCCACATCCACGGCCTGATGGCGTCAACGATGGCGACGCTCCGAACTGGGGGTACGGTCGTGGTCCCGCCGCGCTTCGACCCCTTGACCTTCTGGCCCGCGGCGGCCGAGCACGGGGCGACCTGGTACTCGGCGGTGCCGACCATCCACCAGATGCTGCTGCTCCGCAACCGGGGCGAGCGGCCGCCGGGCTCGGAGAAGCTGCGCTTCGTCCGCTCCAGCTCCTCCGCGCTCGCGCCCGAAACGATGGGCGAGCTCGAGGCACGCTTCGGCGCCCCGGTTCTGGAGGCATACGGGATGACCGAGGCGGCCCACCAGATGGCTT
>DATCOZ010000062.1:0-15320 GCA_036564345.1 Candidatus Dormiibacterota bacterium
TTGACGACGGCCTTGAGGCGATCCTCGAACTCGCCCCGGTACTTGGTCCCGGCGATCAGGGCCCCGAGGTCGAGGGCGACGACCCGCTTGCCCTTCAGGCCCTCGGGAACGTCGTCGTTGGCGATTCGGACGGCGAGGCCCTCGGCGATCGCCGTCTTGCCCACGCCGGGCTCGCCGATCAGCACCGGGTTGTTCTTGGTCCGCCGGCTGAGCACCTGGATGACGCGCCGGATCTCGTCGTCGCGGCCGATGACGGGGTCGAGCTTGCCCGAGGCCGCGAGCTTTGTGAGGTCTCGGCCGTACTTCTCCAGGGACTGGTACTTGTCCTCCGGGTTGGCGTCGGTGACGCGCTGATTGCCGCGCACCGCCTGGAGGGCCTTGAGAAGGCTGTCCCGGGTCACGCCCGCGTCCTTCTGGAGCGGGAGCGAGGTCATCGCGAGAAGGAGGTGCTCGGTCGATAGATACTCGTCCTTGAGCTTCTCGGCCTCCTTCTCCGCATCCTCGAGGACCCGGTGCAGCGGCTGGGAGAGGTAGGCGTCGGCGCCCCCGCTGACGCGCGGGAAGCGTTCGACGGCGGAGACGAGCGCAGGCTCGAGGGCGACGGGGTCGGCGCCGGCGGCCTCGAGCAGCGGCCGGGTGAGGCCACCCTCCTGTTGGAGGAGGGCCAGCAGGAGGTGCTCCGGCTCGATGCTCTGCTGGCCCCTTTGGGAGGCCAGCGAGGCGGCGACCTGTAAGGCCTCCTGTGTCTTTTCGATGAAGCGATCTGTACGCATTTTCACTTCTCCCTGTACCCGATCGGGAAGGTTGGTTAAACTCCCCCAACCGTGGCCCTACATGACCGCCTCGACAAAAACAGCGTAGGCCTCCACTACCTTCGCTGGAACTCCGAGGCGGGTGTCACTCCGCCGATCCTCCTCCTCCACGGGCTCAGCTCCAACGCCGCCTTCTGGGGTCGCCTCGCGGCCCAGCTGCCGGGTCGGCGGCTGATCGCCCTCGACCAGCGAGCACACGGCGCGTCGGCGGCCCCGGAGATCGGCTATGAGCCCGCCACCCTCGCGGCCGACGCCGCCGGCCTGGTCGAGGAGCTGGGGCTCGGCCGGGTCGTCGTGGCCGGGCATTCCTGGGGAGCCACGATCGCCCTCCAGCTGGCGGCCGACCGCCCCGACCTGGTCTCCGGGCTGGCGGTGGTCGACGGACCGGTCCGGCCCTGGAGCGAGACCGGCCTCACCTGGGAGCAGGCGGAGAAGTTCATGCAGCCGCCGCTGCCGCTCTACGGCGACCTGGAGCAGGCGGTCGCCGAGAAGCGCGGCGTGCTCAAGGCGGCCTGGGGCGATGACCTGGTCGACTTCGTCCGCGCCGGACTCGTCGAGGAGGCGGGCAGGCTGCGGCTTCCCCTGACGGCCGGGATCCGGCTCCAGATCCTCCGCGCGATGTTCTTCCAGCCCTACGGCGTCCTCTGGCCCCAGGTTCGCTGCCCGGTGCTCCTCGCCCTCGCCGCCGGGGGCGAGGAGAGCATGTTCGCCGACTTCAAGAAGAGCTCCGCGGCGCTGATCGCCGAGCAGGTCCCGGGGACCGTGGTGCACTGGTACCGGTCAGGCCACGACGTCCCGATCGAGCAGCCGGCAGAGCTGGCAGCGGACCTGGAGCGCCTCTGCCTGCGCGCCGCGTTCGCCGACGTCACCGCCGACATAGCCGCGAGCGAAGGCGATTGGGCTGTGCCGACCGGCTACCTGGACTGGACGGCCAAGGACCTCCTCGCCCACCTCTCCAGCACCCAGGCGGCGCTGCCCGTGGTGGCCCGTTCGCGGGAAGGCGAGGGTGAGGCGGCAGCCGAGCAGTTCGACTCCGACCGCTGGAACGCGTCCCAGCTCAGGCGCCGCAGAGATCTCCCCGCGGAGGACCTGATCGGCGAGCTGAGAACCTCGGCCGCCGAGCTGGACGGCGTGCTTGCCGAGCTGCCGCTGGACAAGCTCATCGGCAGCGGCCCCTACGCGGGCGAGACGGCAGCAGCCGTGATGGGAAACATGGTCGACCATCAGCGCGAACACCTGGCCGAGCTCAGGCGCTCACTGGCCCCCTCCGCGGGCTCGGCGAAACTCCCGCCCACGTAGGGGATCGAGCCGGCGACGATGGGGCGATTCGGCGGCGGATGGACGCCCGAATTGCGCAAGACCCGGCTATCCGCCGGCTCGCAGTCTCGGGGCCAGTCGCTCGATCCGGGCAGCAACGTTGGTCAGGCCGCCTTGGCCCTCTCCACCAGGAGTCCCAGGACCGCTCGCTCGCATTCGTGGTCGGGGCGCCGGCAGGCGTCGATCATCCTGCCGGACAGGTAGCTCTCGATGATGGCGGGGTGGACGTAGCACTTGCGGCAGACGGACTGGGTGTTGCCGAGCCTGGCCGCCACCGCCTTCACCGCCTCGACCAGGTTGCTCTTCGCGTCAGCCTCAGACTCCGCGAAGCCGAGGCGCGCCAGCTCGCAGGCGGCGAGGACGGTGCCCGCCCAGGTCCGGAAATCCTTCGCGCTGAAGTCGTCGCCGGTCGTCTCGCGCAGGTATTCGTTGACGTCGGCGGATTCGACCGTGCGCGGCTCGCCCGCCTCGTCGAGGTAGCGGAACAGCTCCTGGCCGGGCAGCTCCGCGCAGCGGCGCACGATCGCTGCCAGCCGCCGGTCGGTCACCGTCACGTCGTGCTCCCGACCGCTCTTTCCGGTGAACTTGAAGCGCATCACCTCGCCCCGGACGGCGACATGCTTCTGCCGCATCGTCGTCAGCCCGAAGCTCTCGTTGTCGCGCGCGTACTCGCTGTTGCCGACGCGGATCGAGCTGCTGTCGAGCAGCCTGACGACGAGGGCGACGACCTTCTCCCGCGCCATGCCGGGTCGCGAGAGGTCGCGCTGCACACGCCTGCGGAGCCGCGGGAGCGCTCGGCCGAACTCGATCATCCGGCCGTACTTGGTCTCGTCGCGAACCTCCCGCCAGCGGCTGTGGTAGCGGTACTGCTTGCGGCCCTTCGCGTCGCGGCCGGTGGCCTGGATGTGGCCGAGGGGGCTCGGGCAGATCCAGACGTCGGTCCAGGCGGGCGGGACGGCGAGGGAGCGGATCCGGTTGAGGCGCTCCTTCTGGCTGACGGTCGCGCCGTCGGGGCCCTCGTAGCGGAAGCCCTTCCCGGCTCGCCTGCGGCGGATCCCGGGTGACGTGTCGCTGACATACCGGAGGCCGGCGGCTCGGGCCGCCTCGACCTCGTCATCGACTTCCGACGCCGCCGCTCGGGACTTGATCATGACCGCCATGGCTTGCCAACGACCATGCTACAGCGTTGCTATAACTTGTTACGCCTCTTCTGGTACAAGAACGGGTCTTCGGGTGGGAAGCCGCGGCCGGAACCTCCGGAGGTCGGGGAGCCGCCCGAGCCGGCCGGCGAGGAAGAGCACGGTACCGTCGATCACGCAATAGCCTCCGGCGATCACCGAGGGCGGGTTCCCGGATGGAAAGAGGAGGTACGGCGCGGTGGCGGCCCAGCGCCAGTTGCCGAATCCGGTGCCGAAGATCTCCAGCAGTGACGTGCAGAAGAAGATCGCCGCGAAGACTCCGGCGCGCGGCGAGCGGAGGAGGAACCAGGCGAAGATCGGCAGGCAGAGCGCGCCCAGCACGTCGACCCGCCCGGTCAGAAGCGGCAGCCAGGTCAACCCCGAGATCGCCCAGCCGGCGGCCAGCGCGAGCGCGATCCGGGTCACCGCGCGTCCGTGACGGACGAAGAGCGGCGTGCGGGTCGCGCTCAGGCCGAAGAGGTAGACCAGGCCGTGACCGGGCGGCACATAGAGCGGGACGTTGTGGAACTGGTAGCGGTAGAGGCCCCAGACCAGCGACCCGAAGATCTCGAACCCGGTCGCGACGACGACGCAGAGCCAGACCTGCCGGCGCTCCGAGGGGGGCGACCAGCGGGTGCTCGCGAAGAGGACCGCGAAGGTCAGGAGTCCCAGCCCGTACTGCTGGAAGACGCTGGTCAGGTGCGCGTCGACGAAGAGGATGAGGGGGATGTAGAGGGCAAAGCCGATCTGCAGCGCGTAGGGGCGGAGGGGTCTGAGCACCGCGGCGAAGGGTACCGTGAACCTATCCTGCGCGAGCCCGACGAAACGTCCCGACATTCGGCAATGAGATCCCTCGTGAGCGACCTGGCTGGCCTCGCACGCCGATTGCAAAGCCGCTGAGGAGGCCGATCCCGGTTCCCAGCAGGCCACCCGCCAGCACATCGGTCGGAAAGTGGTGCCCGAGGTGGATGCGGGAAACGCCCACGGCGCCCGCGGTGAGCACGAGCAGCGGTCGGGCGGATGGATAGGCCATCGCAAGGACTGTCGCCGCGGCGAACGAGGCGGCCGTGTGTCCCGAGGGAAACGAGTGATCGGGCGTCTTGCCGCCGACGACCTTCGCAGCCTCCCGGGTGAACCAGGGCCGGTTGCGCCGGAAGATCGGCTTCAGCAGTCTCTGGGCGATGTAGGTGGAGAGGGCCGCGGCGGCCGTCGAGCCGATGGCCGCCCGGCGGCCGCGGCGGCCGTCGAGGGCTGCCAGCCAGAGCCCGGCGAACGCCCACCCGGCGCCCTCGCCGAAGTCGGACACGAGGCCGATGTAGCGGTCGCTGTAGTGCGAGTGCGGCAGGCCGTTGAGGAATTCGTAGACGCGGGCGTCGAGTGTGGCTGGCGCGGGGGCCGTTTCGGGCATCTACCCTCAATCCTGCCCGAAATCGCTTCCCCGCCGGTGGGAACGGGGAACTCAGTCCAGGCAGGCCGCGCCCGGCCGCTCGCACTCCGGCATGACGCCGAGCCAGGCGAGCCGCTCCCGGTTTGCCGCCAGCCATCGATAGGCGGCCTCCTCAGCTTTGGCGAGGAGGGGCAGTCGGGAGGGCTGGGCGAGCATGCGCCAGCCTCCGCCCAGCTCTTCCAGCACCCGGTTGAGCGCGGCCGCGCCGGCCAGGCGGCGGCCGCCAGGCTCGATCGCCCACACCGACCTGTCAACTTCGGCGCGCGTCAACCCGTGGGCAGCCAGCACTCCCGGGAGCTGGTTGGGCTGGACCAGGATCCGCCCAGCAGAGTCTTGCCGCCGGACCCAGCCGGCAAGCCGCGTGCAGGGACCGCACGTCCCGTCGAAGAGGAGCACCAGGCGGGGTTGGGGCATCGCATCCAGTCTCGAGCAATCAATCGCCGGAGGCCGCGCTGGACGTCAGAGACCTCTCTGGAACACCACGAAGAGGGCCGGGCCGAGGAGGACGAGCCAGATCGTCGGGAAGATGAAGAGGACCATCGGGATCGTCATCTTGATGCTGGCGCTCCCGCCCAGCTGGGCGGCGCGGTCGCCGCGGCGCTGGCGGGCCGACTCCGACTGCACGCGGAGAACCTCTGCCATCGGCACGCCCATCTTCTCGGAGCCGATGATCGCCTGAATGAAGGCGTGGACGGCCGGGACGCCGGTCGCCCTGCCGTAGGCGTCGAGCGCCTCGAGCCGGGGCCGGCCGAGCTGGACCTCGCCCAGCGCCACGGCGAGTCCCCGCGTGAGCGCGTTGTCGTACTGGGCGACGACTCGCGTCAGGGCTCGGTCCACGGTGAGCCCGGCGCTGACCGCGATGACCAGGAAGTCGATCAGGTTCGGCAGCGCGAGCTCGACCTCGTGGCGCCGCGCGCCGACGAGGCTGCTCAGCCAGAAGGACATCCCGATCCACGCGAGGGCTCCCAGGATCCCGCCCGCGATCAGGCCCGACAGCGGACTGCCGACGAAGGCGCCGACGGCGAGCCCGAGCGAGGCGGCGACGAGGGTCGCCGCCACGCGCAGGGCGATGAATCCGACCGCGCCCAGGCCCGACGGCCGGCCCGACTCCTCCAGCCGGTGTTCGAGGCGCCTCATGTAGTCCTGCGGTGTGAGCTGTGCGACAGCAGCCGAAAGCCGCTCGACGGCCGGCTGGATCATCCGCTCCCGGAAGCTCAGCCTGGCGACGTCGTCGGTGAAGTTGACGTCGGTCCCGTAGTACGCCATCCGCTCATCGACGGCGGTTGGCTGCCGGGTCGAAAAGAGAACGGGGCGGATCGCCCAGAAGACGGCCAGGGCGCCAGCCGAGGCCAGCAGCGCGAGGAAGAAGGTCGGCACCACCTTTCAGTCCAGGCCCGGCCAGTGACTCCTGATGTCGGCTTCGACGACCCCTCCGGCGGAGCCGGCCTTGGGACAGGTCGTGTCCGCGGCGGCAGGCGTCGCCTGGTAATCCTGGTAGGCGAGGAGCGTGTAGCGGACCTGCGCATTTGCGATGAACCAGTTGATGAACTCGGCCTGGCACTGGGTGACGGCGAGGGTGAGGCTGCTGGCAAGGCCGCCCGTCTGCTGGGAAACAACCGCACCGCCCACGCTCACCGCCGCGGGTCCGACGCGGATCACCCGGATGTTGCTGTAGATCGTGCGCACGTTCGCGGTCGGGGCACTCCTCGGCGTGACGACCGCCTGGATGTCGATGTAGTCGCCAGCCTGCACGTAGCCGGCCACCCCCTGCACCTCATTGCTCGGCACGGTGAGGGCGACGACGCCGGGCGCGAGAGGCAGGTAGGCCGCAAGCACCCCCGATCCGGCGTCCTTGCCGACCTGGTTGGAGAGCACCGGCTGGCCCTTGCGGAGCGGCGTCTGGGCGACCAGGCCGATCGCGGCGCCCGCTGTGGCGAGGGACGCTGGAGGTACGTCGGCGACCGCGTAGCGGGCGATCGCCAGGTCCGCGGCGACGAGCACCGTGCGGGGAGCCACGTCGCGCGCCGCGACGAGGACCGCCTGGGTCGTCGTCGGAGCGACGCCGGCGGACCGGCTGGACAGCTGGCCGATCAACACGGTGGCCACGAAGGCGGCGATGACGACGACCGTGCCAACCACCACAAGAGGGATGTTGACGGGCCTGGCCTCGATTGCGTTTGCGCTCATTTTTGCCTAACTTAGTCCAATTCCGCCCTTCCTGCTGGGGCCAGGGAGGGTCAAACCTCGAGAACCGTGGCGATCTTGACCGCCAGGCCCTTGAGGTCGGCGACCCAGACGTCGGGTGGATTGGACTCGACCAGCGGCCGTCCGCTGTTGGCGGCGTGGTCCAGGTTCAACGACCGCGGGACGACGTAATCGGGGGCGTGGCCGAAGAACTTGGTGGCCTGCTCGATGCTGGTGCCGTCGTTCGTGCTGTGGTTGTAGACGAGCAGCATCCTGGGTCCCGCGACGCCGAGCTTCTCGAACACCTTGACGCAGTCGAGGGTCGCCTTCATGGACGGTAGCGAGGGCGAGGTCACGAGGCAGATGAGGTCGCTGGCGTCGATCGCCAGCAGGGTCCGCTCGGTGAACGAGGCGGGCGTGTCGATGATGACGAAGGCATTGTCGCGCCGCATCCGGTCGATCGCGAGCTGGACGGCGGGCAGGGTGACCAGCTCGGCGCGCTCCGGGGCATCGGTCGCGATCACCAGGCGGACGTCGCTGTGGTGCCTGGTGATGAACCGGTTGAACACCTCGGGGTCGGCGGCCACCTGCTCCGCGGAGAACTTCTCGAGGTCGGCAAGGCTGTACTCGGGCCGCAGGTCGAGGAACATGGCGTCGTTTCCGAACTCGACGTTGAGGTCGAGGAGGCCGACCGTGCCGGCGGACCCCACCGCCATGGCGATCGCAACGTTGACGGCCAGGGTGGTCGTGCCCACGCCTCCCTTGCCGTGGGCGAAGGTGATCACCTTGCCGCGCTCGGTTCCCACGACGGGGACCGGACGCGCCCGTCGAAGGAGGGACTGGATCTTGGCCTCCAGCACCGCGATCTCGAAGGGCTTCGGCAGGTACTCGTCCGCCCCCGAGGAGTAGCCGACCACCATGTCGTTGGCGGTCGCCTCGCTCGAGAACATGATGATCGGCACCCGCGCCGTCAGGTGGTGCCGGCGAAGCTGGGCCGTCAGCTCGAGGCCGTTCAGCTCCGGCATCCGGACGTCCGTGATGACGAGGTCGGGAATGTGCTCGCGGACGAGGGCAAGGGCCTCGGCGCCGTTGCCCGCAACGGCCATCCGGTAGCCCGCCCTCTCCAGGTGGGTGCTGACCAGCTTCTGGATCAGCCGGTCGTCGTCGACCAGCAGGATGCTTTCGCCGGCCATCTTCAGTTCACGTCACTCATATGCTGGCTCCCCAGCTTGGCGGCAATCGCCCGGCCAAGCTCGGCCGAGGAGTATCCCTCAAGTCCGGCCAGTTTTGCCGACGGATCGGATCGCGCCAGGGCGGCGCCGGCGGCCGCGAAGGCGCGGCGCGCTTCTCTCCGGTCTCCGGAATGCTCGAGCGCGGTGCCCAGCTGAAAGTAGCCGACCGGCTCGTCGGGATCGAGGTAGACGGCCCTCCGAAAAGCCCTGATCGCTCCCGCCCGATCGCCGGCGGCGAACGCCCTCTCCCCCTCCGCCAGCAGCTGCAGCGGGACGGCAACCTGGTCTTGCCGGGCCGGTCTGGTGGTGGCCGCGCGCACGGACGTCCGGCCGCGCGCGGCGGGGGGTGCGGCTCCCTGCCTGCGGTAGGCGAAGGCGTCCGCGAGCCGCACCAGGTCGAAGCCATGGGAGCCGGCGTCGAACCTTTCCGAGAAACCGAGGAACAGGTGGCCGCCGGGCTGCAGGCAGGCGCCGAGGCGCCCGATGCAGGCGTCCACGCCGGCCTGGTCGAAGTAGATCAGCACGTTCCGGCAAAAGATGATGGAGAACGACGCCCCCGGCAAGGGGGATCGGACCGCGGACAGGTTGTGGCGGACCACGTCGACCCGCGCGCGAAGCGCCTGCGCCACCGCCCAACCATCGCCCGAGCGGGTGAAGTGGCGGCGCATCCGCGCGGCCGAGACGCCTTTCACCTCTGCCGTGCTGTAGTGGCCGGCACGAGCCCTGCCCAACGCCGGGTCGGAGACGTCCGTCGCCAGGATCCGCCAGTCGGCACGGCCGCATTCGGCCAGCAGCATGGCCAGGCTGTAGGCCTCCTGCCCATTCCCACTCGCCGCGGACCAGATCATCCCGGGACCGGGGGCCGCGGCCGCCAGCAGCTCGGTTAGGGCGAGGAATTGGTTGGGATCGCGAAAGAAGTAGCTGTGCTGTACGGTCACCCGGTCGAGCAGCTCCTGGAAGGCCTCCTCGTCAACCGCGACCAGTTCCAGGTACGCATCGAGCGAGAGCCCGTGGCGCGCGGCACCGTCGTCGAGGCAGCGGGCCAGCCGAGCGCGAACCGTCGGATCGGCTTTGAGGCCCGCCCGGCTCTTCAGCAGCGCGCCCGCCACCGCGATCGGTTCACGCGTCAAACGAGTGCCCCGATGGCGGCGAAGATCGCCTCCGGTATCCGGTCGAGGGGGAGCACCTGCTCGGCCGCACCAATGCTCTGGGCAGCCTTGGCCATGCCGAAGACGGCGGATGAGGCCTCGTCCTGGACGATCGTCCGTCCGCCGCCGCGAAGGATGTCGAGCAGCCCCGCCGCCCCGTCCGCTCCCATCCCCGTCAGGAGAACCCCGATCGCCGCGGGACCCACCTCCTCCGCCACCGACGAGAAGAGGACGTCGGCCGACGGCCGGTGGAGGGAGTCGGGCTCGAGGCCGAATGCCATCCGGCGGGTGGCGGCAAGGCGAAGGTGGCGGCCGCTCGGGGCGAGATAGACCACACCCGGGCGCAGGGCCGCGCCGTCGACTGCCGGCTGGACCGGCAGCGCCGACTCCCGCGCCATCCAGTCCAGGAAGTGGTCCGTGAAGGTCGGGTGAAGGTGCTGCACGACAAGGATCGGCGCGGCCAGGCCGCCGAGCTCTCGGAGCACTCGGGCGACGGCCTGCGGCCCGCCCGTCGAGGCCCCGATCGCGACCACCGCGGTGCGGCCGGCGGGCGCGCGGTTGCGGCCCCTGGGGTGGCGTATGACGGGGACGGCGCTGACCCGCCGGATCCGCCCGCGAAGGGCTGCGATCGACTCCTGATCGTCGATCGAGGGAACCGACGTGACGTCCACAGCGCCTGACTCCAGGCCCCGCGCGGCGACCTCGAGGCCGGTCCCGGGCGTCCTCAACAGCAGGATCGGAGTCGGCCGGCCGGCCATCACGTCCTGGATCGCGGCCAGCGCCGCCGCGCTCCCGTCGAAGAGGAGGACGACGACATCGGGGAGCCGCCGCTCGACGACGGCGAGGGCTTCGCGCGGGTCTACCGCGGCGAGGATCCGAAGCTCGCCCTCACGCTCAAGCGAGCGCGCCAATGCTCGCCGGACCGCATCGCCGGGGCAGAGCAGGACGGCGCCGATCGCCATCACGCACTCTTTCCCAACAACCTCGACACCGCGCTGAGGAGCCTGCCTTCGTCGAACTCGCTCTTGACGATGTAGCCGTCGGCGCCCGCCTCCAACCCACGCCGGCGATCCTCCTCGCTGCTCCGCGAGGTGATCATCAGCACCGGGATGTTGGCCAGCCCGGGCTCTCCCCGGATCCGGGCGGTGAGGCCGAAGCCGTCGAGGTTCGGCATCTCGATATCGGTGAGGACCAGGTCGGAACGCTGCTGGTTGAGCAGCGCCATCGCCTCGAGCCCGTCGTTGGCGGTTCGGACCTCGTACCCGGCCCGTTCGAGGATGGCTCGCTGGAGCTCGCGCAGGGTCAGCGCGTCATCTACGACCAGGAGCGACGCGCGAGGGGCGGTGACCGAGGGCCGCAGGCCGGTGGTCACGCCTGGCACGGGAGCGCCGGAGGCTGGCAGGGAAGCTCGCGCCAGCTGAATCAGGGCCGGCACGTCGAGCACGAAGAGGATCGACCCGTCGGGTTCGACACTTCCCCCCGCCACGCAGTCCATCCGCGGGATGAGGCCGCCCAGGCCGCGCACCACGACATCGCGCTGGCCCACCAGCGACTCGACGAGGAAGGCGTGGGTCGCCCCTGTCGTACCGAGCACCACGGACGGCCCGGTGCTGCCCCCGGGCAGGCCCAGCAGCCCGCCCAGGTCGGTCACCGGCATTCCGCGTCCGTCGATCAGCGTGTGGCTGCGGCCGCCCGCAGGGAGCGTCGCCAGCTGCGGCTTCAGCACGCGGGTGACGGCGGCCATGGGCACCGCGAAGGACTGGCCGCAAGCGGTCACGATGAGGCAGGGCACGATTGTCAGGGTTATCGGCACGATGATCCTGAACTCGCTGCCACGACCGAGCTCGGTGCTCAGCTCTACCCGGCCCCGGATGTGCGCGAGCGCCTCGATGACGACGTCCAGGCCGACACCCCGACCGGACTCCTCGGTCAGGACCTCGGCCGTCGAGACGCCGGCGCGGAAGATCAGGTACAGGCTCGCAGCCTCGTCGAGGCCGCTGACGTCGATCCCCCGCCGCTCGGCCGCCGCCCGGACCTCGGCCACGTCGATCCCGGCGCCATCGTCGGTGATGGCGATCACCATCTCGGAGCCCAGCTGACCGGCGTGGAGGCGGATCACCGCCTGGGCCGGCTTGCCGGCTGCCAGCCGCTCTTCAGGCGTTTCGACGCCGTGCACGACTGCATTTCGGACGAGGTGGAGGAGCGGGTCGACCAGCTTGTCAAGGACGCCTCGGTCGATCTCGCTGTCCTCGCCGCGGACCTCCCACTTGACGTCCTTGCCGAGGGTTCTCGCCACCTCGCGGACGGCTCGGCGAAGGCTTGGCGACAGGGCTCCGACCGGAACCATGCGGGTGCGCATCGTCACGTCCTGGAGCTGGTTCAGGATTCGGGTGAGGTCGCGGTACTCGCCCACCGTGTCGGGGTCGCGACTCAGCTCGACACCGAGCATGTGACCGATCGAGAGGTGTGCGGCGGCGGCCTCTCCGACAAGCCGGATGAGCTTGTCCATCCTCTCGATGGGGACCTGGAGGCTGCCGGCGTCGAGGCTCGGCGCATGCACCGCCACCTCAATTGGCGCCGGCCCCCTGGCTCCTGCTTTCGACGGCTTGGCCTTCACAGCGCCGGCTTTGACCGGCTCCGGGACAGGGGCCGCTCCATCGATCGCGGCGAGGGCGTCCTCGATCGCGCCGACAATCGCCGGATCCTCCTCACCGCTGCTCGAACCGGCGATGAGGGAGCCGAGGCCGTCGACCGCCTTGAGGAGGGAATCGGTCAGCTTTGGTGTCGCATGGCGGCTGCCGACGCGGAGCTCCTCGAGCAGGTCCTCGAGGCGATGGGCGAGGTGGCTCACCTGGGGGAGCCCGACCAGGCCGGCGCCACCCTTCAGGGTGTGGGCCTCTCGGAAGACGCCGTCGATCGGTGAGGCGTTGCCCGGCTCGGCCTCCAGCGCCAGCAGGCCGCTCGTCATCCGCTCCAGCCGGTCCCGTGCCTCCTCGATGAAGAGCGGGCGGAACTCGTCCTCTAGCTCGCCCGTGGCTGCCCCGTCCGGCCGCTGACCAGCACGTCCTCGATCGCGAGAAGGGTGACCAGGCGGCCGCCCGAGGGGTAGACCTCCCGCTCCGCGGCCGGGCTGCGCGGGCCGGGCTCGGTGTCGATCTCGCCGGAGGACGGCATCACCTCGACGCCCAGGGCGGCGGGGCCCTGGCTGGTGAGGACGAGGATCGCGAATGCGGTCGCGCCGCGAGCCCCGGTGCCGAGCAGCACGGCGGCATCGAAGAAGGGCACGATGTCGCCGCGTACGTTGAGCAGGCCAAGGATGGCAGGATCCGAGATCGGCATCCGGGTCACCCTGGGCTTCGGGATGATCTGCTGGACGGACTCCAATGGGACCGCGTAGTGCTCCTCGCCGAGGGGGAGCACGAGAACCTTCACGTCAGCCCTCCGGGGTCCGCCGGTCCCTTTCCAATGCGAGCTCGGAGATCAGCTGGGCGGTGGTGGCGATCTGCCGGCTCCCGATCGTGATCTGCTCCATCGCCTCGACGACCTGCTGGGTCGCGGACCGCTGCTGCTGGGTGGTCATCTGGACGTGGGCGCTGGCCTCGGCGACCTGCTGCATCATGGCGAGGCCCTGCTGCATCTGGTGGGCGCCCTTCTCCATCGCTATCAGGGTGTCGTTGCTCTCCACCGAGGCGCCCTCGACGATCCGGGCGATGTCGGCGGCCGAGCTCTTGGAGCGCTCGGCCAGCCGGCGGACCTCGTCGGCGACGACCGCGAAACCGCGGCCTGCGTCGCCGGCGCGGGCCGCCTCGATGGCCGCGTTCAGTGCCAGCAGGTTGGTCTGATCGGCGATCTCCCTCATCAGCTGAAGGATCACCTTGATCTCGTCCACGCGACTGGCCAGGGCCTGGGAGCGTTCCGCGGAGGCGGTGAAGTCGGCCTGCGCCCGCTCCAGGTTCGTCCTCGTCTCGTCGGCCTGCTCGGCGACGTGGTCGATGGTGTCCGCAATCGAGACCGAGGTGCGGGCGAGCTCTTCCATGCTGGCCGAGGTCTGGGTCGCGGCCGCGGTCTGCTGCTGCGTTGTCGCCGCCAATTCGCGGGAGGCGCCGCCCAACTGACCCATGATCCCATCCAGGCGCGCGATCATCGCGTTGAAGGCGGTGCCGAGGTCCCTGACCTCACGGGCGCCGGAGGGCGACACGCGCCGGGAGAGGTCGCCCGCGGCCACCAGCTGGGCGGCGCGCCCGAGCTCCGCGATTGGTCGGGTCGTGAGGCGGGCGAAGGCATAGGCGAAGGCGGCCAGGAGCAGGGTGCCGATGACCACCAGGAGAATCGCGAGGCGGATCTCGTCCCCGATCGCCACCAGCGCCAGCCCGGCGTCGGTTGCCGAGATCACCACCCAGCCGAGCACCGGGACCGGCGCGTAGCCGGCCAGCACGTCCCTGCCGGTATAGCTGCGGTTGCGGACGCTCCCGCTGGCGCCGCTCAGGGCGGCTGCGACCGCCGGGCTCGAATCCGTCAGGCGGAGGGTGCCTTTCGACTGCATCACGGCGGCGTCGGTCAGGCCCACCCACTCCGAGCTGTAGAGAAGGAACCGCTGCGCATCGACGAGATAGACCTCCGTGCTGGCGAGGTCCGTGTTGTCGAACTGCTTCAGCTGCGAGCCCAGGCTGGAGATCCGGAGGCTGCCGACCACGACGCCCTGCGAGAGCGTGTTGCTCCCGAGGATCGGCCAGGTCATGATCCAATCGAGCCCGCTCCCGTTGTGCCGGATGCTCTGCAGGGTTGGCTTCGTGAGGCTGGCGGCGAACCAGCTCGCGGTCGCAGCCCCGAGATCCCCGACCGAGTTGGTCGAAGCCGTGACCCGGCCCCCCGAATTCACCAGCTCGATCACCGTGAAGTTCGGATAGACCGGTCCCAGAGCCTGGATGACGGTCGGGAGCCCAGGGCTGTCGACCTGGTCCTGGACGCCCCGGGCGACCTGTGACAGCTCCCGCTGCCGCTCCCCGACCCAGTCGGCCAGGGCGACAGCGGCGCTGTGCGCGTTGGCGGCCGCCTGGTCGGAGGCGCCCTGCGTGATCCGTTGCGAGGAGAGGACGGTGAGGCTGATGCTGAGCACCAGCAGGAGAGGCAGGCTGACCGCTAGGGAACCCGCGAGCAGCCGGAAGAAGAACGCGTCCTCGAAACCGCGAAGCCGCGGACCGAGTCGAAAGCTCGGCGCAGAGTCGCCATCCCTTCGGGCCGGGAGGACGATCGGACCCAGGTTCTCTTCAATCACACGACACGAACGGTGACGGGAGTATAGGTGTCATGTGACGCACGTATTCAGAAGGGTAATTTGCCCAACTGACGCTATCGGATTTGTTTTACCGTCAGTCTTGCGCCAACTGGTGGACGTCCTTCCCTCCCGCTGGGAAATCAGGGGCGTGGTTTGGGGTGCTGCGAAGTAATCTCGGCGGGTGGTCGGGGCACCGATGCCGGGCAGCCTTCCCGGACAGCTGACGAGCTTTGTCGGCCGTACGGCCGAGCTGGCCGAGGCGGCCGAGTTGTTCGCCGCCTGCCGGCTGCTGACGATCACCGGCGGCGGCGGGTCGGGAAAGACCCGATTTGCCGTCCAGCTGGCGGCCAGCTCCGCGGCGGCGTTCCCGGACGGCAGCTGGTTCTGCGACCTTGCCGCGGTGGCGGATCCGGCCGGCGTCGCCGATTCGGCGGCGCGAGCTCTCCGCCTCGTCCAGCTCGGCCGTCCGGCCGACGAAGCTCGTCAGCTGGCCGGGAAGGTTGCCCGGCATCGGTGCCTCGGCCACCCGCCGAGATTACTTCGCGGCACCCAAAACGACGGCCCTATCTCCTCCCGCAGGGAAGGACGTCCATCAGATGGCGCAAGACTGACGGCAAAACAAATCCGATAGCAACAGTTGGGCAAATTACCCTTCTGAATACGTGCGTCACATGACACCTATACTCCCGTCACCGTTCGTGTCGTGTGATTGAAGAGAACCTGGGTC
>DATCOZ010000063.1:0-2765 GCA_036564345.1 Candidatus Dormiibacterota bacterium
TTCGGGTCAGACCGAGGTGGAAGGCGTTGAGGGCCGGGACCTGCGCAGGTCGGGCCCCCGAACCCCGTCAGGACCGGAAGGTAGCAGCGGTAAGGGGGAATTCCGACGGTGCCGCAGTCATCTGGGCCGGAGCCGGAAGCCGCGGTAGCGCCGGGGGTGCCGCAGTCGACGAGGGGGTGCGCGGTCACTCTTTCCTTTTGAGATGACGTACCAGACGCTTTATCGCAAGTACCGGTCGCAGACCTTCGCCGACCTCGTCGGCCAGGAGGCTGTCACCCGCGCGCTGCAGGGGGCGATCGCCTCCGGCCGGGTTGCCCATGCGTATCTGTTCTCGGGGTCGCGCGGCACTGGCAAGACCTCGTCCGCCCGCCTGCTGGCGAAGGCCCTGAACTGCCTTCAGCGGCCCGAGGGGTCGGGCGAGCCGTGCAACTCGTGCGCGATGTGCCTTGCGATCGCGGAGGGCAATGCCCTTGACGTGATCGAGATCGACGCGGCCTCCAACAACGGCGTCGACAACATCCGCGAGCTGCGCGAGCGGGTTCGCCTGGCTCCCTCGCAGGGCAGCCACAAGGTCTACATCATCGACGAGGCGCACATGCTCAGCGGCTCCGCCTTCGACGCCTTCCTGAAGACCCTGGAGGAGCCGCCGCCCAATGTCGTGTTCGTTCTCTGCACGACTGAGGCGAACAAGGTGCCCCTGACTGTTCTCGGGCGGTGCCAGCAGTTCCCCTTCCGCCGGATCACCGAGCAGGGGATCGCCTCCCGGCTTGCCTTCGTGGCCTCTTCGGAGGGGATCGCGATCGACCCGGAGGCCCTCGCGCTGCTGGCGCGGACCGCCGAGGGGTCGATGCGGGACGCGATCGGCTACCTCGACCAGCTGGCGCCTCTGACGGGCGGTTCGATCGACGTCGCCGAGGCTCGATCTCTGCTCGGGATCGCCGACCCGCTGGCCGTCGCGTCGCTCTTCGACGCCGTCGCCGAGGGGCGGGCGCATGACGCCCTGCACGCATTGAACGGGCTTTACGAGGGCGGCGTCGACCTGCGGCCCCTGGTCCGGGCGCTGATGGAGCGCTGCCGGGACCTGCTTGTCAAAGCCATCGACGGGCGTGATGCGGCCGCCCGCAGCCGGTTGTCGGCCGCGCTCGACGCCCTGCTCCACCTGGACGGCGAGGTCCGCCGCCACGCCGAGCCGCGCTTCCTGGTCGAGGCGACCCTGGTCCGGCTGGCGGTGGGCGGGGTCGGGGCCGCCGAGCCGGTCGCCGCGACTGCCGCGGCGCCGGTCGATGCTGTCGCCAGGGTGTCCGTTCCGGGGCCCGCGCCGGCGCCGGCTCCGACCCCGATCGCGGCCCAGCCCACGCTGGAGCTTCCCCGGCCAGAGCCGGCGCCGCGGCCGGCTGAGCCGGAGCCCGTGGCGGCGAGCCCGATCGAGCCGGCCGCCGACACCCAGCAGGCCTGGACCCGGGTTCTCGAGGAGCTGGCCGTGAGCGCGCGGGGCATCCTCAAGCAGGCCAAGGTGGACTTCGAGGGCGACACGGTGGTCGCCGTCTATCCGTACAAGGGCCAATACGATGTGGCGATGACCAAGCACGCCGAGGTGGCCCGGCTCGTCGCGGCGCACTTCGGCCCGACCTTCGGCTTCGAGATCAGGCTGCTGCCGCTCAACGAGCGCGGCGTGCCCGCCCGCCAGGCTTCGTCCCTTGCCCCGGAGGACGATCCGACGGTCGTCGAGGCGCTGAACGTTCTCGGCGGTCGCGTCATCGACATCAAGGAGATCCACGAATGAAGAACCCGATGGGGATGCTGAAGCAGGTCCAGCAGATGCAGGCCAAGATGGCGGCGGTCCAGGCCGAGCTGGAGACGGCCACCGTCGAGGCGTCCGCCGGCGGCGGCGTCGTGACGGCGGTCGTGACCGGGGCCCAGAAGGTGGTCTCGGTGACGATCTCCCCTGACGTCATCGGCGACGCGGAGATGCTTCCCGACCTGATCGTGGCGGCCGTCAACGAGGCCCTGGACCGGTCGCGTTCGCTGGCGGCCGATAGGATGCAGGCGGTCACGGCCGGGCTGGGCCTGCCGCCCGGGCTCCTCTAGGCCGGGACGGGGCCGGGCGGGTTCATCCGCGATGCAGCTGCCGGAGCCGCTCGAGCGGCTGATCGCGGAGCTTTCGCGGCTGCCCGGGGTCGGGCCCAAGACCGCCCAGCGGCTCGCCTTCCATCTGCTGCGAGCCGACCGGGAACGGGTGGACCGGCTGGCCGAGGTGCTGGTCGAGCTCAAAGAGCGGCTCGGCTACTGCAGCCGCTGCTTCAACATCGCCGAGGGGCCGCTCTGCGTCGTCTGCGCCTCGGGCCGTCGGGATGAGACGGTGATCTGCGTCGTTGAAGCCCCCCTCGACGTGCTCGCGGTGGAGCGGACGGGCGAGTACCGAGGACTGTTCCACGTTTTACACGGCGTCCTGTCCCCGATCGACAACATCGGGGCGGAGGACATCCACATCCCCGAGCTACTGGCGCGCCTCGCGGGCGGGGACGTGCTGGAGGTGATCGTGGCCACCAACCCGGACATCGAGGGGGAGGCGACCGCGGCCTACCTCCACCGGGCCATCGCACCCCTCGGCGTCAAGGTCACGCGACCCGCCCATGGCCTGCCCTTCGGAGGCGACCTCGAATACGCGGACGAGCTCACCCTGGCTCGCGCGATGTCCGGTCGGCGGTCCCTGTAAAGGACCTCCACAGACCGGCCCCGGACGGGGTATACTCTCCCTTCGGCCG
>DATCOZ010000074.1:0-3069 GCA_036564345.1 Candidatus Dormiibacterota bacterium
GCGCGGCCCTGGGCGGCCTGCAGGACGATGCTTGCCCGGAGCGCGACGCTTTGGGGGGTGTTGTGAGCCCGCAGCCAGGCCTCAAGCGTCTGGCGCTGCTCGGGAGAGAGGGATAAAGGTGCCGCTGCAGTCCACATGTCAGCACCTTAAAAGGTCCCACGCTTATTGTCTAGCTATTTATCGGACAGACCACTAGCAGCCCGTCCCGGTAAAGCCTGAATCGGGCGGTTCGCGCGCGCGGGCGCGTGCGAGAATTGCTCATGCCGAAGACGTTCCGCCCCTACCTTCCCAACCAACTTCTGCTCCTCCCGCAGTCGGTCCAGGACTGGGTTCCCCGCGGCGACCTGGCTCACTTCATCAGCGACGTAGTCGATGTGCTCGACCTCAGCGCCATTGAGGACGGCTACGAAGAGGAGTTGCGCGGGTACCCGCCCTATCACCCACGGATGATGACCAAGCTCTGGCTCTACGCCTATACCGTGGGTCAGACCAGCTCCCGTAAGGTGGCCCGGCTGGTCGTGCGCGACGTTGGCTTCATGATGCTGGCGGCCGGCAACCAACCTGACTTTCGAACCGTCAACGAGTTTCGGCGGCGACACCTCAAAGCGCTCTCGGGGCTGTTCGGCCAGGTCCTCAAGCTGTGCCGGAAGAAGGGCCTCTTGAAGCTCCGCCACGTCGCTATCGACGGCAGCAAGGTGAAGGCCAACGCCAGCAAGCACTCGGCCATGAGCTACGGACGGATGAAGCAGGAGGACGAGCGGATCTCAAAAGAGATCGAGGCCTGGTTCAAGGAAGCGGACCGTGTCGATGCCGCCGAGGACCGGCTTTACGGCGAGGACCAGCGAGGCGACGAGCTGCCCGAGGAACTGCAGACGGCGGAGGGGCGGCAGCGGGCGATAAGAGAAGCGATGGCGGAGTTGGAGAAAGAGGCAGAGGCGGCGGGCAAGGCCGAGCCGGCGGAGAAGGCGCAGCGCAACTTCACCGATCCTGAGTCCCGAATCATGCGCTCGGGTGAAGGCGCCTTCATCCAGGGCTACAACGCCCAGATTGCGGTCGATGCTGAAAACCAGATCATCATCGCCACCGCACTCACCAACGGCGCTGCCGACTCGCCCCAGCTGATACCGATGGTCGATCTGGTTCGTCGCCACCTGGGCCGCAATCCGGACCAGATCTCAGCCGACGCCGGCTACTGCTCGGAAGCCAATCTGGAAGTGCTCGCCGGGCGCCGGCTGGACCTCTTCATCGCAACCGGCAAGATGCACCGCCGCTACCGCCAACCGAAAGCTCCCCGAGGTCGCATTCCCAACCGCCTGACGATGCGCGAGAGGATGGCTCGCAAGCTGCTGACCAAAGCTGGCGCGGCGGCCTACCGGTTACGGCAACAGGTGGTGGAACCGGTCTTCGGTCAGATCAAAAACAAGGGACTGATCCGGCTGCTGTTGCGCGGCGTGGTCAAATGCGACGCCGAATGGACGCTGCACTGCATCGGTCACAACCTCGGCAAGCTCCATTCCGCCTGGGCTTGAGGCCGGTACCGGACATTCCGGTCCTCAACCGACCGCCCGATGCCATCCTGCACCTGTCGTCGTCGGTGCCAGTTGGGATTCGGACCGATACGCGGGCCGGCACTACTTCGATACTCTCGTTGGCCCCACCCCGGACCGCCTCGATATCACTCCCAGGCGTTACGCGGACGGGCTGCTAGCCTTCTCGCTCGGAATGCTTCGCATCTCGGACGCCAATCGTGCCGCCGAACTGGCGAGGCCAGCCGTCGAGCTGTTGCGGTCAGGTCAGGTCGCGCCGGCCGGGCGGACGTTCCCGCTGGCGGAGGCGGCTCAGGCGCTCGAAATGCTGGGCTCGCGCCAGACGATGGGCAAGCTGCTGCTGGCACCCTAACAGCCGAGGCGCTCTGCCAGGTCGACCAGGGTCTCGACCGCCATGTCGACGCTGGGGTCAGCCTCCTCGGTGGGCTGCTGACCACCCCACTCGAGGGGCCGCCGCACGAAGGCCGTGCGCAGCCCATGCGAGGCCGCGGCGAGGAGGTCGTAATTGTGGGCCGCGACCATGATTGTCTCGGCCGGCTTCCCTTCCAGCAGCTTCAGAGCTCCGAGATAGGTTTCGGGCGCGGGCTTGTAGGCCCTGAAGAGGTCGGAACCGAGAATGCGGTCGAACGGAAGGCCGGCGTGTCGCGCGAGCTCGGTGAGCAGCGAAACACTGCCGTTCGAGAGAGGCGCCAGAGTGTGCCGGCTGCGCAGTCTCGTCATCCCCTCGACCGTGTCGGCCCACGGATCCAGGCGCCGCCAGCCGCTGACCAGACATTCGAGATCGCCTTCGCTGGGATGGACGCCGGATGCGCTCAGCAGCCGCCGCGCCGAATCAGCGTTGAGCGCGTCCACGTCGGTCCAGGGCAGCTCACCGTTGCGGACGGCACTCGTCCCGGAAAAGTAAGCGCGCCGCCAGTCGATGACGAATGCGGCGACGTCGAGCGACCAGCCGCGCTGCTCCACGAGGTCGGCCACCTCGCGCGCCAGGCTGCCGTACCAATCGACGAGGGTCCCGAAGACATCGAAAAGGAGTAGCGAGCTGCGCGCAGCCATGCGAAGGTGCGGCTAGTTCCACTTGCCGAAGGCAAGGTTCACGATCAGGTCAAGTTTAGGCAGCGAAGATAGGGCGGTCGATGTAGTCGTCCAGTGCGTGGTCGAATCGGCGCTGTGAGGGGAGTGCGGTCGGCGACATCCGAAGGCAGGGTGGGGTCGAGTGGGGCGAGCAGGCGGGTATGCGCCTTCATGAAGAGTGCGGCGACGCGCCTGCCGACTGGAGTCAGTCCCAGCGTGGGACGCTTATTCGCCGGCCGTCAGTAGCGGTGTGTCGGAACCTACCGATCGTCCAAAGCTAAAGGCTTTCGCGACGTCGGGAATGGCCAGTCGACCGTCCTGACGAATTTGTGTGCCCCACAGGCTGATAGGGATCGACCGGTGTGTCCGCTTCCCGCATGCTGGCGAAGAACCACGCGCCGAGTCCCATCCCGCCCACCAGCAGGGGAAGCCCCATACCACGCAGCGCCCG
>DATCOZ010000094.1:0-4954 GCA_036564345.1 Candidatus Dormiibacterota bacterium
TCCTGGAGATGATCGAGCGCAAGGCGGAAGGCCAGGAGATGGTGATCGCCGAGGAGGAGGAGGAGGAGGAGCAGGCCCCGGTCGTCGACCTGATGGCGGCGCTCGAGGCCAGCCTGGCCGCCGCCAAGCGGCGACCTGGTGACCCATCGGGCTCATCCGCTGAGGACGCCGTCTGCATTTCGCACCCTGCGGGCGGGGCCCCCTAACCAAGCCGCGTTGCCGCTTGCGTTACTCACTTGCAGGCCCTGTGGCATGCGCGCTCCGCTACTCGGCGGCGCCTTGATCTCGACGCCCTCAGCGGCGAGTCTTCGCCGAATCTCGGACTCGGAACACTGAGCCCTAACGCGGTTGAGGTCGTCGTCGAGGGTCGGCGGCTCAAGCTGTCCAACCTGGACAAGGTCCTCTACCCGAAGGCGGGCTTCAGCAAGGGCCAGGTCATCGACTACTACACGCGAATCGCGCCCGCCGTGATTCCTCACCTGCGCAATCGGACGCTGACCCTCAAGCGGTACCCGAACGGTGTCGACCAGCCCTTCTTCTACGAGAAGCAGAGCCCCAAGCACCGCCCGGAATGGGTGAAGACGCAGGCGGTTTGGAGCGAAGGCAACAGCCGCAACGTCGACTACACGATCTGCAACGACCTGCCGACGCTGGTCTGGCTTGCCAACCTCGCCGACCTTGAGCTGCACACGAACCTTTCGCTGGCGAGCGACGTGTCGGTCCCGACGATGATGGTCTTCGACCTCGACCCCGGTCCCCCGGCGACGATCGTCGAGTGCTGCCGGGTCGGGCTCTGGATCCGAGACCTGCTCGCTCAGCTCAAGATCCAGGTCTTTGCCAAGACGTCGGGGTCGAAGGGCTTGCAGCTCTACGTCCCGCTGAACACGCCGCTGAGGTACGACGACACCAAGCCCTTCGCCCACGCCATCGCCGAGCTGCTCGAAAAGCAGCATCCGGAGCTGGTGCTGTCGAGCATGAGCAAGGTCGCGCGGGAAAAAAAGGTTTTCGTCGACTGGAGCCAGAACGACCGCATCAAGACCACGGTCGGCGTCTATTCGCTGCGGGCCAAGGACATGCCGACGGTGTCGACACCGGTTTCCTGGCCCGAGGTGGAGGGATGCCTGGAGGATGGCGATCCCGAAGTCCTGAGCTTCCTGTCGGACGAGGTGCTGGCGCGCTATGAAGAGCTCGGGGACATCTTCCTGCCCGTCCAGACGCTCAAACAAGAGCTACCCCAGCTTTCCGGTCTCGAGGCCAAGCCAGCAAAAGCAGGCAAGCCCCGAGCCAGGAGCAGGCGCTAAGGGCTTCCTCGGCAGCGACTCGTCGCCGCTTTGTCGGCGCGATCCCGGCCCGCGGCAAGCGCCGCGATCTCAGGTCGCGATCCGTTCATTGCAGGGTGAACGTGAAATGTCGGTGCTTTGTCGGTGGTCCAGCAGACGATCCCGTCGCGGTCAGTTCACCGGACACAAAGAGTCCGTGGCCGTATTGATTGCCGTCAGACAAGAACCGAGGCGCGGAAAGCGCAATCAGGTTCAAGGAGGAATTTCGGAAAGTGAGTACATCGGAAAAGACCCAGGAGTCGAGGACTCGTAGGGTCAAGCCAATCCTGGTGGGGATGCTGATCCTCGGCGCCATCACGGCCGCCGTGTCGGGCGGCACCTTCGCCACCTTCAACGCGTCTACAAGCAACGATGCGACCATCACCTCCGGCACCCTCCTGCTCGGCAACACCGTCAACGCCGGGACCGAGTGCATGTCGACCAATGCCGGCGGCGCACCGCCCAGCGCGACCATCACGGCCGCCAACACCAACGCCTGCACCGCACTCTTCAATACCACTCTTAACCCGACCCAGTCCGGCGTCGCGAACCTGACCCTGAAGAACGAGGGGAACCTCAACGCGGCAACCTCGAGCCTCGTCGCGACCGCCTGCGTCTCGACGACCAACCCGATCACCGTCAACGGCACGGCCTTCTCGGGTGACACCGTGAACGCGCCCATCTGCTCGATCCTTGAGCTGGTCGTCGCGGAAGTGACCGTTTCGGGTGGCAACACCCTGACCGGCGCCGGCTGCATCTACGGCCTCGCCGGCGGCCTCGTGCCCGTCACCAACTGCCAGTACGACGTGACCAAGACCGTGAGCGGTGCCGCCGGCACCACCGCCCTTGGCGCATTCACCGCGGGCACCTCGCGCTTCTTCGTGGTCGGCGTGAAGTTCCCCGACACCAACGACAACCGCTACCAGGGCCAGAAGGCCGCCGTGTCCCTGACCTGGACGCTCAACCAGTAATTCGGCTCGGATAGGAAACCCAGAAATGATCACCGGCGAGTCCACCATGCGAATTTCTTGCAGCCGGTGCGGTCAACTGAACATCGTCGAGCGGGCAGCGGAAGTCAGCTTCCGCTGCTCCGCCTGCGACAGCGGCAACACCGTCCGGACCCTGGCCGCCTCGAGCGGAACCTGGGCCCCGGAGAAGGAAGCTACTCGACAGTCGCGCTGGCGGACCGCCGTCAGCACAACCCGCCCGTCGGGGCGGCCCGTCCAGAAGACCGTCGGCGAGCGGAGCGGCGCGATGAGCCGTGCCAAGCAGGTCCTCGTCGGCCTGATGGTGCTCGCGGTCGTCAGCACCTTCGTCCGTGGCGGCGGCACCTTCGCAACCTTCAACGCCTCCACGACGAACGCCTCCAACATCACGACTGGAGTGCTGCTCCTCGGCGACAAGGTCGCCAACGGCGCCAGCGTCGCCGAGTGCTTTTCCTCCGGCGCCAGCATCAGCGGGGCCAACACCGCCGCCTGCACCTCGGTCTGGAACGTCGCCGGCCCAAACAAGCCCAACGACTCCTTCATCGCCCACCTGGCGCTCCGCAACCCGGGCAACCTGAACGCGAGCATCTTCCAGCTGTACGCGGCAGCCGGTGCTTGCGACACCGCCCCCGGGTACCTCGACCCGGTTTCGGGCACCACCTTCAAAGGCGCCACCCAGTCGGTCGCCACGACCCTCGGCGGCGCGACGATCATCGGCGCCACCTCGCTGGTGGTCGCCAGCTCGGCCGGCTTCGTTGTCGGCGGCGTGATCCAGGTCGACACCCTCGCCAACCTCGAGCAGCTCACGATCAGCGCCATCCCCGACGGCACCCACCTGACCGTCAACGCGGCGACCAAGGGGCATGCCAACGGCGTCGCGGTCAGCGGAAGCGGCCTCTGCCGCCAGGCGCAGCTCGTCGTCGCCAAGACCGACGGTAACTACGAGAACGCCGCCCTTGCAAACACCACCTGCCTCTACGGCAACGCGCTGGTCTTCGGTGCGCCGATGACGGTCGCCGGAAACAAGTGCTCCTACGACAGCCTGCACAACCTGCGCGACTTCAACGACAACTACGCGGTCGGTGGCAACCCTGGCCCGCTCGGCCTCGGCAGCCTCGCCGCGGGCGCAACCCAGAACTACATCATCGCCATCAATTTCCCGACCGGCAGTGACAACGGGTACCAGGGCCTCGGCACCGCGCTGAACTTCACCTGGTTCGCCCAGCAGTAGCGTTCGGAATCAAGAAGCAAGTTCGAATGGAACTGACGGATGCGGCCGGCCTCGGCCGGCCGCAGCCTCGCCCGGGCCGGGAGCTGGTTCCCGCCCGCATCGCCGGAGCACCTCGCGCCGGCGCGCTCCGTCAGCCGGCGGCGATCCCGGTCCGTCTCGTGCGGGCCGGCGCCGCACCCCTCGCCTCCCACCACCCTGACGGATCACGACGGCTGGGCCTCCGGCACCAGGTCCTGATCAGCCTGATGGTGGTCGCGACCGTGGTGGCGCTTGTCGGCTCGGGCAGCTTCGCCAGCTTCAACGCGGTTACGCGCTATGCGCCGGCGATCACCACGGGCGTGCTCGTGCTGGGCGACAAGGTCAACGCCGGCAGCGTCTGCTTCTCGGCCGGCGGCACGGCGCCTTCCAATCCGCAGCCGGTGAGCCCCGCCAACAACACGGCCTGCACCGGCGTCTGGAGCCTCGCCACGGAGACTCCGGGCACCGCTATCAGCCCGCTTCAGATGACGATCCGCAACGCCGGCAGCATCCCGGCGAGCCAGCTGAGCCTCTACGCAGCCGGTGCGTGTGTGAACAGTCACCCGGGTGCGGGCTACGACGGAACCGGGGCGATCTGCTCGCAGGTCCAGCTCGAGATCCAGCAGTACACCGACGGCACCTTCGGAACTCCGAACCATTGCTGGTACGGGTCCGGCACCGCCACCACGTGTACGGCCGAGGCGAACAAGCTGCCGGCCGGCTGCAACGTCTCGACCTGCACCTCCTACGCCTTCACCGACGCCGCCAAGACGCTTGCCAACTTCGGCACGACGGTGACCAGCGGCAGCCCGATCAACGTTGGGGCAGTCAATTCGAGCGCCTCGACCTACTTCCTTGTCTTCGCCAGCCTGCCCGGAAACTCCGGCGACACCTTCCAGGGCCGCCGGGCCGACCTGACGTTCACCTGGCAGATGGTGCAGTAGAGGCGAGAGATGGATGTAACTGAACTAAGATTGGCCGCGACCTTGCAAGACCCTCCTCAGGGCGAGGCGCAAAGCGTGGCTGCGCCGCCGCCCCCGGCCTCGCAGGCCGCCCCTCGCACCCGATCGATCGGATCCACCGTCGGGCAGGCCGCCGGCCTCGTTGTGCTCGGGGTCGCCGTGCTCTTCCTACTCTTCCTGACCGTCGGACCGCTGCTGCTGCCCTACAAGGCGCTGACGGTCTACTCCGGCAGCATGGAGCCGATCATCCACACGGGGTCGGTGGCCATCGACGTGCCGATCGCCGCGCAGGACGTGAAGGTGGGAGACATCATCACCTTTGTCCGGCCCGACAACCAGAACGAGCTTGTGACGCACCGCGTGATCGCGATCGAAACCGGCCCGTCCGGCCGGCAGTGGATCACTCGTGGCGACGCCAACAGCGTCGCCGATCCATGG
>DATCOZ010000102.1:0-9304 GCA_036564345.1 Candidatus Dormiibacterota bacterium
CTCGGGGGTCAGGCCGATCCCGGCGGCCAGCACTCCCACGCCTACGCCGGCCGAGAGAAGGACCGGACGGGCTTTGCCGTCGACACTGCTGAGGGCGCGGACGCTCACGCCAAGCCCGGCCAGCAGCGCGGCCAGTGCGAGGAGCGCTGAGGCCAGGGCCACTGTTGCCATTCCCAAGGTCTAACGGAGCGTATCGCGGGTGCTTGCGCCGCGCACGCCGAATTAATTTCACCCGAACGAATCAGACGAGAAGCTTGCCGTCCTCCATCAGCAGGTCGCCGTCGACAGTGATCCGGCCGCCCTGCCGGAGGTCGCACACCATGTCCCAGTGGATCGCCGACTCGTTCAGCCCGCCGGTCTCCGGGTAGGACGCTCCGAGGGCGAGGTGGACCGTGCCGCCGATCTTCTCGTCGAGGAGGATCGAGCCGCTGAACTCCCGGATGCCGTAGTTGGTGCCGATCCCGAGCTCACCAAGGACGCGGGCTCCGTCGTCCGTGTCGAGCATCTGGAGCAGGAAGTCCTGGTTGGTCCGGGCGGTCGCCGAGACGACGCGGCCCTCTTCGAAGACCAGCTGGATGCCCTCGACCGACTTGCCCTGCCAGATCGCGGGGTAGCTGAAGCTGACGACGCCGCGGGTGCGGTCCTCGATCGGGCCGGTGAAGAATTCGCCGTCGGGAAAGTTGAACTTGCCGCTCGCCTCTTCGAAGACCCGTCCCCCGATCTCGAGGAAGAGGTCGGTGCCCTCGCCCTCGATGTGGACCAGGTTGCGGCCCCTCATCCAGTCCAGCAGCTTGCCGTGGCGGGCCGCCATCGCCTTCCACTCTTCGACCGGGTCGGGCCTGTCGACAAGGCAGGCGCCGAAGTAGAAGTCCTCGTACTCGGCCAGGCTCATCCCGGCGTCCATTGCGTAGGCATCGGTCGGGAGCAGTGTCACCATCCAGCGCAGGTCCTTGGCCGCCGTCCGCTGCATCGAGATGTCCATCAACGGCTTGCGGGAGCGCGAAACGGCCGCCTGTTTTGCGGGAGGCACGCGCGAGAGCTGCTTCGTGTTCCCGTCGGAGAGGATCGCGAAGCGGGCGTCGACGTTCTCCCGCAACCAGCGGTCCGGCTCCCACAGGTAATCGAGCTGGGACTGGTTTGCGTTCGTATAGAAGATCTGTGCCGCTTGCGGGTAGACCGTTTCCAGCCGCACCTGCACACCCCTCTTGAGAAGCCGCTCGTAGAGGGCCAGCATGAGCGGCTCGGCCAGCGTTGTCCCTTCGATGACGGCCTTCTGGCCAGAATTCATCGGGATCGAGTACTCGGTCAGGATGTCCGCCAGCTTGTCGACTCGCTCATCTCTCATCGCTGACTAACATAGCCGCCGTGCCACTTCCCATCGAGCCGGACATGGAGCCGATGCTGGCGGCGGTGCAGCCTTCGGTTCCAGAGGGCGCCGGCTGGTCGTACGAGCCGAAATGGGACGGCTTCCGGACGCTCGTCTTCCGCGCCGGCGACAGGGTCGACCTGGTCAGCCGCGGCTCCCGGCCCATGACGCGCTACTTCCCGGAGCTGCTCGGGGGCATCCGCGCCATCCCGGCCGAGCGTTTCGTGCTCGACGGAGAGATCATCATCGTCGGCGAGGACGGCCTCGATTTCGACTCCCTCCAGCTGCGCCTGCATCCGGCCGAATCGCGTGTCCGGATGCTCGCCGAGAAGATCCCCAGCCAGCTGGTCGCCTTCGACCTCCTGGCCATCGGCGACGAGGATCTCCGGCCATTGCCGCTGTCGGCCCGTCGCAAACGGCTGGAGGCTCTCCTGAAGGATGTCCAGCCACCGGTCCTGCTGACGCCGTACACCCGCGACGCGGCGGTGGGTCGGGAGTGGCTTGCCCTGTTCGAAGGTGCGGGCCTCGACGGCATCATCGCCAAGGCCTGGGAGCAGCCCTACCTTCCCGGCAAGCGAGGCTGGGTGAAGGTCAAGCACGAGCGAACCGCCGACTGCGTCGTGATCGGCTACCGGCTGCACAAGGACGGCGGCTCGCTCGGATCGCTCCTCCTCGGTCTCTACGACGAAAAGGGAAGCCTCCACTATGTCGGCCACACCTCCAGCTTCGACGCCGTCACCCGCCGCAAGCTGCTCGATTCACTGCAGCCGCTTCGCGAAGGAGCCGAGGAGTGGATGAAGAAGACGGACGGGGGAGAGGATTGGAGCCGCATGCCGGGTGGGAAGAGCCGCTGGTCGACGGGCAAGGAGTCGGAGTGGGTTGGGCTTCGTCCCGAGCTGGTCTGCGAGGTCGCCTACGACAAGCTGCAGTCCGGTCAGCGCTTCCGACACGCCACGGGGTTCCGGCACTGGCGGCCCGACAAGCCGCCCGAGCTCTGCCGCTTCGACCAGATCGAGTCAGTGGCCAAGTTCGACGTGGCCGCGATCCTCACCCGCTAGCCGGGGAGCCTTCGCGGCGGGCCCGCCGGGCCCGTAGTAGCGAATCGCGGCCTTGCCGAGGGCGCTGACGGTGATCCAATCGAACCCGGCACCCACGGCCATGCCGATCGCCAGCGGGGCGACCCGGCCGATGGTCGAGAGGGCGCGGGAGCCCGCGACGCGGGTCAGGATGCGGGCGAGGATGTGGCCGCCCGCGCGGCCCAGCCATTCCTTGGGGAGGGCACGGAAGGCGGCGACCGTGATCCTCTCGCCGCCGACGACGAGCAGGTTCTCGCGCAGCTTGACCGAGCCGCCGGCGATGCCGACCACGACGAGTGCCTCGAGCACTCGCTCATCCGAGTCGCTCAGCTCGTGTCCGTAGATGATGGCGATCGCCATCACTAGCTCGGTCTCCTGCTCGAGGGCGTAGAGCGCCTGGCTGGTGGCGGCGCCGAGGGCGAGCAGCGTGCCCAGCCCGGGGGCGATCGCGGCAGCTCCGCTGGCCGCCCCCGTCGCCGCGACCCGGACCCGGGTGTCGCGGATCAGCTTGGCGGCGAGCTGCTCCTGGGTGAATGAGGGATTGGCCAGCCGGATGGCTTCGACCTTGGCCCGGATGGCAGGCTCGCGGGTGCGGATCGCTCCTGCCAGCGCATCGAGCAGCTGGCGGAGCTGGGGCGGGAGGCGGTCCAGATCCATACCACCAGACTAGAGCGCGACACCGCGGTTCACCCAATCCGGCAGCAGCTGTGTGAACTGGACGGTCACCCAGACCAGGTTGTTGGTCAGCAGCAAAAGCCCCATCAGGGCGAGCACGCCCGCGGAGACGAGGTCGATCATCCTGCGGCGGCGGTTGAGGGCTCGGACGGCGGGCGCCGCCCATTCGAACCCGGCCGCCAGGAGCAAGAAGGGGAGGCCGAGCCCGAGGCTGTAGAAGAGGATCAGGAGCAGGCCCTGGCCGGTGGCGCCCTGGTCGAAGCCGGAGGTCAGGATGGCGCCCAGGGTGGGTCCGACGCAGGGCGTCCAGCCGGTCGCGAAGCCGAGCCCGAGGAGCAGGCCACCACCCACGCCGCCGCCGCTGGGCGCGGTCTTCATCAGCCGGTGCTCGCGCTGCAGGAAGTCGAGCCGGAGCACACCGAGCAGCTGCAGCGCGAGCAGGATCACCAGGATGCCGGCGATCGGCTCGAGGATCGGCAGAAAGGGGATCAGGACGGCCTGGAAAGCGTAGAAGAAGAGGACGAAGACGAGGGTCAGGCCCACCACGAAGGCGATCCCAGCGAGGAGCAGGCGCGAGCGCGGCGGAGCCTCCGGCTCTCCCGCCCGGCCGCCGAGGTAGGCGACGTAGGCGGGGACGAGGGGAAGCACGCAGGGGCTGAGGAAGGAGACCAGCCCTGCCAGGAAGGCGAGCGGCGGGCTGATGTGGTCGAGCATTCAGGCAATTCTCCCCCGGAGCCAGAGCACCTGGTACGGATCCAGCTGGACGGCTGAGCCGCGGCTGAAGCGCTTCCCGCTGATCACGTCCTGCCAATCTCCCCGTCCGTCGAGCGGCCATTCGCCTGTGGCGACACAGGGGGAGTCGGTGACGCTGTGCAGTGCTACCAGCACCTGCCCCTCCCGCGGTCCGCGGGTGAGGGCGAAGACGCCGGGGCCGGCTTCCAGTATCCGCTGGCCGGAGCGGGTGTGAAAAGCCGGCTGCCGCTCGCGGACCTCGAGCAGCCGGCTGTAGCGCGCAAAGACCTGTGCCTCGCAGCTGGCCGCGTCGGACAGCGCCGACTCGACCTCGGCCAGCTGCAGCCGCTGGTGGTTGAGGTCTCTCTTCCAGCCCGACCGCGCGAACCCCGCGTGGTCGTTGGAGGAGCCGAAGAGGCTGTGGAGGTAGACGCCCGGAACGCCGGCCAGGGCCAGCATGATGGCCTGCGAGCAGATGAAGCGATCGAGCTTCGTGACCCACCCTTCACCGTCGTTGGGGTCCGAGAGGGCGTCGAAGAAGGTCGTGTTGAGCTCGTAGGCGCTGACGCTGCCGTCCGGGTTCGCCTTGTCCGACACCTGGCCTCCGTGGGCCAGCACGCGGCGGGCCAGGCTGCCGATCTCCGTCTCGGAGAGGAGATCGCGTGCAGGGACGACGCCGATCCCGTCATGGGAGGCCAGGAAGTTGAAGAAGGCAGTCCGCTGGGAGGTGGGACCGAGGCTGCTCGCCCAATCCGTCAACCGGCCGGCGTCGCCCCGTGCGAAGGCGTCGAGCACGAGCGGGGCAAGGGGAAACTGGTAGACCATCTGCGCTTCGTCGCGGCCATTGCCGAAGTAGCTGATGTTGTCGCGCTGGGGCACGTTGGTCTCGGTGACGATCCCGACCCTGGGCGCCACCTCGTCGAGGACGTCGCGGAAGAGCTTCACCAGCTGGTGGGTCTGCGGCAGGTGGACGCAGGAGGTGCCGAGCTCCTTCCAGAGATAGGCCACGGCGTCCATTCGAAGGAGGTCGGCGCCCCGCTCGACGTAGGTCAGCATCACCTCCAGCATCCGGAGCAGGACCTCCGGGTTGCGGTAGTTGAGGTCCACCTGGTCGGGACCGAAGGTGGTCCAGACCCAGCGCGGCCCGAGCGCGGTCTCGAAGCGGGTGAGCAACGGGGTCGTCCGCGGGCGCGTCACCATCGACACGTCGGTCGCCGGCTCGACTGTGATGAAGAAGTCGCGGAAGGGCGCCTCCCCCCGCAGGAAGCCCTGGAACCAATCGCTCTCGGCCGACACGTGGTTGAGGACGAAGTCGAACATGAGCTGGAAGTCCGCATTCAGGGCTTCGACGTCGGCCCAGGTGCCGAGATCAGGCCGGACCGCCAGGTAGTCCTTCACGGCGAAGCCGTAATCGCTCGAGTAGGGGAAGAAGGGCAGGACGTGGATGCCGGTGAGGCGCCCGGCGAGATGACGCAGGGCGAAATCTCGAAGCGCGGCCAGCGGGGTCTCGGCGGTCCCCAGCAGGGTGTCGCCGTAGGTGATCAGGAGCGCGTCGTTGCGCGCCCCGTTTCGCTTTCCAGGCTCCCGGCGGGCGAGCCTGGGCCGGAGCCGGTCGAGGAGCCCCTCGAGCTCGATCGCCGCCTGGTCACCCGGACCAGCCCCGTAAAGGTCCAGCAACCGCTCTCGGAGCATCGACTGAGTATGTCCGACTCATCTACGTCGCCGACACCCAATCAAAGGTGCGAGGCCGCAGCAAGATCAGGCCCTACGCAATTTCTCCACATGTGTCGATATCTTGTGCATATCGGTGATTGGTGCTACCATATGTCCGCGCCCACCAGCGCCTGACGAAGAATTTCACGCCCCACCCCAGCCCCGGAAAGCTCGCGCAAGCGGGCTTTCCGTTTTTTGGGCGCTTTTGAGCCGGTTCTAGAACCGCGGCTGCGGTTGAGCCAGCGCCAGCAGGCGCTCCGAGAGCTGGTCCGCCAGCTCGCCGGTAAGCCCGCCGAAGAGGCGTGAGCGGAGGGAGCGGCGGATGCCGTACCAGCGGGCCCGTTTCGGCACGCCGGCCGCCGCCGCCGCGAGGTCGATGGTGTCGTCGAGGGTTCCCACCCGGTCGGCGAGGCCGACCTCGACGGCGCGGCGGCCGGTGAAGATCTCGCCCGTCGCGAGCTCCCGCAGTCGCGCCGGATCGATCTTGCGGCCGGCCTCGATCCGCTCCAGGAAGAGGGCGAAGTACTCGTCCACGAGGGCCTGCTCCTTCTCCCGCTCGCGCGCCGTCGGCTTGCGCCAGAAGGCGCCCGCGTCCTTCAGCTCGCCGCTCTTGGTCACCCCGACCGACAGCCCGTAGCGCTGGAGGAACTCCTCCGCCAGGGGACGGATCGAGATCACCCCGATCGAGCCCACGACGGCCGCCGGCTGGACGACCAGCTCGCGCGCCGCGGCCGCGATCAGGTAGCCGCCGGAGGCGCAGACGTTGCCGCTGAAGGCGAACACCGGCTTTTCGGCGGCCAGGCGGGCGAGCGCGCCGTAGATGTAGTCGGAGGCGGCGACGGTGCCGCCGGGGGAGTCGACCTCGACCACGACGGCGCGGACCGAGCTTCGCTTGCGGAAGCCCTCGAGGAGGGGCACCCACTGCTCGGCACGGATGCCGACACCGATCGTCCCGCGCAGCGCGACCAGGGCCACCGGCCGCGACCAGGGCAGGATCACGGCCTCGTGCTCCGGCTGTCGAACTGGCGCGGGAAGGCGGGCGGCGTGTAGGCGACGAAGGCGGGAGGCACTGTGATCGGAGACGCCGACCCGGGCAGCTGGCCACCGTTGTACTTCACGCCCAGGAGCTCCGCCTGGGGATTGGTCGCATTCGGGTCGAGGGAGCTCCAGCCGCCGTGGTCGATCCGGTAGAAGAGGTGCTGGAAGGCGACGATCTGCTCGGCGGGCGTGAAGATGCAGTGGTTCGCCCGATGGACGTAGAGCTGCCGGAGCATGTCGCCATCCGGTCCGGCCGCCACCACGTCCGCGTAGGCCGCCTCGTTCTCGACGACCACCAGCCCGTCGCCGGTCGTGTGGAGCGACAGCACCGGGACGCCGAGGTGGCCGTTGAAGCTGATGTTCCGGTCGAGGTAGTCGACCGCGGCCGGGTCGGCACTGATCCGGGGCGCAGCCTGGACCCTCGCCAGGTCGGCCGCGAGGTCGAGCCCGGCCTGCTGGTAGAGGGCCTCGACCTCGAGGCGGCCGGGCGAGGCGGCGAACGCTTTCGCGTAGTCGACACCGGTGTTCCACGAGGGATTGCCGCCGGCTCGCTTCTCGAGCTCGGCCCGGAAGGCGAAGACGTATGTGAAGTCGAACGTCTCCCAGGTCGCCTGGTTCGTCTCCTGGTTCGCGAAATCGCCGGCCGGAGGCTCGGGGTTGAGCGGGTTGAACCAGCCCGGCAGGTAGCCGAGGGCGGCGACGAGGGCCAGCCGGGCCTTGCCCTGCGGCGTCGCACCGGCAGCCGACACGGCCGCCCGCGCGCGGGTGAGGTTGGCACCCGGGTCGGTGATGTTCACCACCTGGAGCTGGGGGTCGAGCAGGACCCGGGTCGCGAAGCCGATGTCGAGCGCACCGTTCCAGTTGGCGATCCCACCGGCCAGCACGCCGCACATCGGCAGCGCGCCGGCGAAAAGCTCGGGGTGGAGCTGGACGAGGCCGGCGGTCACGATCCCGCCAAGGGAGTGTCCCCAGGCCACCGTGCGCTTGGGCTTGCCGAACTTCTTGGCGAAGACGCCGAGCAGCGCCACCTGGTCCTGGAAAGCGTCAGCCAGCGCCCAGCCGGTGCTGCTGTAGGAGGAGCCGGCGAGCGCGTACCCGTTCTCCAGCAGCCAGCCCTTGGTCGTCGCGTCGCCGGCATCGGATGCCGGGTTGCCACCGGTTGGCGCGGCGTAGCCGTGGCTGTAGAGCAGGAGCGTCCCGTTCCACTTTGCCGGGATGTCGACCTGGTAGGTGGCGGCGCCGATGGCGTCGGTATAAGCACCCGCCCTCGGCCCAGTGTCGAGGTTCACCGCCGACTGGCTGCAGGCGGCGACCAGGACGAGTGCCAGGAGTGCCGCAAGGCGCCTCACGGCCGGCTTCCGAAATAGAGGCCGCGACCCATCGGACCTTCCGGATCGAAGTCAGCCGTCAGGCCCGCGGCCTCGAATGCACCGCGGTACTCGGCGTCGCTGAAGAGCCTCAGCTGATGGACCTCTTCGAAGTGCTCCAGCCTGCCGAGGGATCCGACGAGGTAGTGGAAGTGGAGGTTCGCGAAATCGCCCTCCACCTCGGTGAGGCCCATCCGAGCGACGGTGACCCCGTCGGCTTCGTGGCTCATCAGCAGCGGCGGGCGTGGCTCGAACCCGTCCCGTCGCAGCCACGGCTCGACCAGCACGGCGCCGCCCGGCTCGGTGTGGCGGGCGAAGCATTGCAGCGCTCCGTGGAGCTCGGCGACCGACCTGACGTAGCCGATCGAGCTGAAGAGGCAGAGCACGGTTCCGAAGCACCGGCCGAGGTTGAAGTCGCGCATGTCGGCGATCTGCAGCTCGACGCCGGGATTCTTCTCGCGCGCGATCTCCAGCATGCCCGGGTCGATGTCGACGCCCACCACCTCAAAAGCACCGCGGAGATGCTGAATGTGGCCGCCGGTGCCGCAGGCGACGTCGAGGATGGTCGATCCGCGCAGGTACCGACGGAGCCGCTCGACCTCGGCGGGGTAGTCCTTCCACGAGTACACCGCGTCATACAGGCGCTGGCTGCCCGCGAAGGGCACGGTCACGCCAGGGAGACCATCTCGAGGAACTCGTCGTCCCAGAAATCGTTGATGCCCTCCGGCATCAGGAGGATCTTCTGCGGGTTGAGGCGCTCGACGAACTCGGCGTCATGGCTGACGACCACCATCGAGCCGGACCAGCTGGCAAGCGCCTGCGCGAAACCGTCCCGGGAAGGTGGGTCGAGGTTGTTGGTGGGCTCGTCGAGGATCAGCAGGTTGTGCTTGCCGGCGCAGATCTGGGCGAGCGCCAGCTTCGTCTTCTCACCGCCGGAGAGCGTCCCGGCCGGCTGGAAGGCCTTGTCGCCGTGGAGGCCGAACATCCCGACGATCTGGCGCAGCACGGGGTCGTCGGCATCGGACGCGTCGCGCATGTGGTCGAGGACCGTCCGCGCGGGGTCGAGGCCCTCGTGCTCCTGGGCGTAGTAGCCGACCGAGACGCCGACGCCGGTCCGGAAGCCCCCGGCGTCCGCCCTGGTCGCGCCGGCGATGATCCGGAGCAGGCTCGACTTGCCGGCTCCGTTGTAGCCCATGATCAGCAGGCGCTGACCCTTCTCGACCTGGAAGGTGACGTCGGTGAAGACGGCGGGGCCGCCGTAGCCCTTGGCGAGGCCGTTCGCCTGGAGGACGATTCGGCCCGAGTGGGGAGGGGGCGGGAAGCGGAAGTTGACCTTC
>DATCOZ010000112.1:0-5472 GCA_036564345.1 Candidatus Dormiibacterota bacterium
CTTCATCCTCGCCCGCGACGCCGGCGACCGGCTGCCCCACCTGCCCTCCTTCCAGCGCCGCTTCGGCGTCCACTTCGGCTCGCTGGTCGAGATGCCGGTCGAGATCGGCCTGGCCCAGCTGACCGGGCTCGGCGAGGTGCACGTCATGTCGACCGCCGAGGAACCGGAGAAGGGCTTCGCGGACTGGTCCGGCAAGACGCTCGCGGCCCTCGAGGAGTACGGCGGGCTCTACGTCCACCTGAAGGGCCCGGATCTCTTCGGGCACGACGGCGACCCCAACGGCAAGGCGGCCTGCATCGAGGCCATCGACCGCCTCTATTTCGGCCCCATCGTCAAGGCGCTGCGCCTGCCCGACTATGTGATCGCCGTCACCGCGGACCACTCGACGCCCTGCGACATCAAGGCCCACTCCGATGACCCCGTCCCGCTCCTGATCTCAAGTGGAGGGCTCGAGCCGGAGGGTGCGCTCCAGTTCGGGGAGGGCGAGGCCGCCCGCGGCCTGCTTGGGAAGCTCCGCGGACCGGAATTGGTTCCAAGACTCGTACAGATCGCCAATCGCTGAAACTGAAAAAGCCAGGAGGAAAAACAACATGGCCTTTGCACTGCCCCCGCTTCCTTATGAGTTCGGCGCGCTCGAGCCGCACATCGACGCCCAGACGATGGAGATCCACCACGACCGCCATCACCAGGCGTACATCAACAACGTAAACGCCGCCATCGAGAAGCACCCCGAGCTCGGCAGCAAGAGCATCGAGGACCTGCTCGGCGACCTCAACGCGATCCCCGAGGACATCCGCACCGTGGTCCGCAACAACGGCGGCGGCCACTACAACCACTCCCTCTTCTGGGAGATCATGGGCCCCAACGGCGGCGGCGAGCCGACCGGCGCGGTGGGCGCCGCGATCACCTCCACGTTTGGCGACTACGCAACCTTCAAGGAGACCCTGACCAAGGCCGCCGTCGGCCAGTTCGGCTCCGGCTGGGGCTGGCTCGTCAAAGACGGCTCCGGCAAATTGTCGATCTTCGGCCGGCCCAACCAGGACACCCCGCTCTCGGAAGGCCTGACCCCGGTGCTCGGCGTCGACGTCTGGGAGCACGCCTACTACCTGAAGTACCAGAACAAGCGGCCGGACTACGTCACAGCCTGGTTCAACACCATCAACTGGGAAGCCGTCAACAAGCGCTTCAGCGGCTGACGCCGCCGGCGGTTGGAGCGCCCCACCCTGACCCTCCCCGCATGGCGGGGAGGGGACTGGGTAGAATCGGCCGGTCATGGCACAGATCCGGCCGTTTCTCGTCATCGCCGAGCTCGTCATCTCCGGCCTGCTGATGGCCGGGGTGCTGCTCCAGACGCCCAAGGCGACCGGGCTGGGCGGGACGATCGGCGGCGGCGGTGCGGACTTCGGTGGCGGCTATCGAACCCGGCGCGGGCTTGAGCGGCAGCTCTACTGGACGACCTGGGTCCTCGTCTTCGGCTTCCTGGCGGTCTCCCTGGCGAACATCCTGGTCGCTACCCACACGAAGTAGTGCGGCTCCGCCAGGCGGGCCGCTGGCTCGTCCTGCTCGCCCTGCTCGGCACCGCGTGCCAGCCCACGCCGGCCGCCCAACCTTCGATTGTGGCGAGCAGCTCGCGGACGGCGGTCGCCGCCGGAGGCACCTTCACCGAGGCGGTCGCCGGGATCGCCGGCTACCTGAACCCCCTCTTCGCCGACGAGGACAACGCCCGTGAGATCGACGCGCTCGTCTACCAGGGCCTGACCCAGGTCGGGTCGGACCAGCAGGTCGAGCCCCTGCTGGCGCGCGAGATCCGCTTGTCGGCCGACCGGTTGACCTACAGCGTCCTGCTCCGGACCGACGTCAGGTGGGCCGATGGGCTGCCCTTCACCGCGGAGGATGTGAGGTTCACGTTCTCCGTCCTGCAGGATCCGGGCTACACGCTTCCCGAGGCGGCCAACTGGAAGGGCGTGGTCGTCAAGAAGGTGGCCGACGACCAGGTCGACTTCACCCTCAAGTCGCCGAGCGCGGGGTTCCTCAACTCGCTCCGGGTGGGGATCATCCCGCAGCACCTGTTCCCGGGCGACGTCGCCACCATCCCGAGCAGCCCTTACAGCGGCGCCAAGGCGATCGGCACCGGGCCCTTCATCGTCGATTCGATCTCCGGCGACCGCTCCGTGGTGACGCTCCGGCGCAACCCCTACGCCGCGCCGGCGCCGCACCTCGACCGGTTCGTCTTCAAGGGCTACAGCAGCCTCCAGGACGCGGTCGCCGCGGTCGCCGGGGGTGTCGCCGACGCGGTCGGCGGCGTGCTGTCGCCGGCCGAGGCCAAGCTGCTCGACCGCACCGACATCAGCGTCCACGATATGCCCACCTTCAGCTTCACCTCGGTCTTCCTCGACCTCGACCCGAAGCACCCCTACTTCTCCAACCCGGCGGTCCGCCGTGCACTCAGCCAGGCGATCGACCGCAAGGCGCTGGTCCGGGACGCGCTCCGCGGCGGGGGCGACCCCCAGGCGACCTCGCTGCCACCGAGCGAGTGGGCCTACTCGGCCGCCGCCGCGGAACGGGTGCGGTACGACCCGGGAGCGGCCGAGCAGGCCCTGGACGGGGCCGGCTGGACGGTGCCCGTACAGGGCCTCTACCGCAGCCAGGGTGGCGTCGACTTCATCGTCGAGCTGGTCGCCGCCGACGCGTATCCCTATCGGGACGTGGCCCGGGTGCTGCAGCGCCAGCTCGCGACGGTCGGCATCGGCGTCCGGGTGAACATCGTCCCCGCCGGCCAGCTGGTGACCAAGTACCTCGGAGCGCGCACCTACCAGATGGCACTCGCCAACCTCGACAACGGGCCCGACCCCGACCAGTTCAGCTTCTGGCACTCGAGCGAGAGGGCGTACCCGCTCAACTTCTCCGACCTGCCCAGCCAGTCGTTCATCGACAAGGACCTAGAGGACGGCCGGGCGGCGGTCGCGATGAAGGACCGGATCGCCGCCTACGGCGAGCTCCAGGACCTGCTCGTCGACGCGACCCCGGCGCTGTTTCTCTATTCGCCGCACTACCAGTACGCGGTCCACCGGCGGGTCGGCGGGTTCCATGCCAACCCGGTCATCGACGCGGTGGACAGGTTCCAGTACGTGACGGACTGGTTCGTCGCCGGGTAGGGCGGGCGCCTAAAGGCGCCAGTCGGGAAGGAGGTCGGAAGGTCGAGAAATACGTCCCACGATTCAGACCCGCCAGTCCGCGGGGGGGACGTCCCCCTCGACCGGGTGCCCGACGCGGTTGGACTTCTGAGACTTCGTTCTCATGCCAACCTGAACCCCTCGCCACCGCGAAGTAACCGGAAAACGGGCAACTTTTGCCGGCCTATTGCTAGAAACCGCGCACCTTTTCGGGGGTGATCCGGAGGGCCACCGAATACAGCTTGGCGAATTTCTCATTGTCGAAGCCGATCTTGACGATCGCTTCCGCGTACTTCTTCAGGTAAGGCTCGTTCTGCGTGACGACGGGCTCGTCGTCAGCAATCCGGGCTTTACCGCTGATGACGTGGACGTCGCCGTCGGCCTGGTCCTGGGTGTCGAAGTTGAGCGAGACCCGCGGGTTGGCGCGGAGGTTGCGAAGCCGGGCCGCCTTGTTGTGGCTGTAGACGAGGACCGTGCTTCCCTCCCAGAGGAACCAGACCGGGTTGGGCTGGGGGGTGCCGTCGGGGTCGACGGTGGTGAGCCAGATCGCCTTCTCGGTCCGGAGGCGCTCGGTGATCCGCTTGCCGAGCGGGGTGGCGGTGTCGATCGGGCCCTTGTCCATTGTTGAAGGTTATCCTCGCTGTGAAAGATGGAACTGGGTTTGAAGGGACGCCGGGCGCTGGTGACCGCAGCCAGCCGCGGGCTCGGCCGGGCCTGCGCCGAGGCGCTCGCCCGGGAGGGCGCCTCGGTGTTCGTCGCCGCTCGTGACGAGGAGGGCCTGGTCGAGCTCAACCGCCGCATCGGCGGCGCCGGGTACCGGGTCACCGACGTCTCCGTGAAGGAGCAGGTCGAGGCGCTGGTCGCCGCCGCGGTCGAGGCCATGGGCGGGCTGGACATCCTGGTCGTGAACGCCGGCGGGGCGCCGCCGGGAACCCTCGACCAGGTCGACGACGAGACGTGGGAGAAGGCTTTCCACCTGACCACGATGAGCGCGGTCTGGCTCTGGCGGAACGCGCTTCCCCACCTCCGGAAGTCGAAGCAGGGCCGGATCGTCAACATCACCTCCGCCTTCGTGAAGGAGCCGAGCAATCTGCTCCTCCTCTCCAACGCCTTCCGTCCCGGTGTCACGGCGATGGCGAAGATGCTCTCGGCGGAGCTCGCGCCACTGGGCGTGACGGTCAACTCGATCGGGCCCAACGCGATCCTGACCGACCGCACCCGTTCGATCGCGACGGCCGCCGCCGAGAAGGCCGGGATCAGCGTCGAGGAGCAGCTCGAGCTCAATGCGGAGGCGCTGCCGATGAAGCGCTACGGGGACGCCTCGGAGCTGGGCGACCTCTGCGCGTTTCTCTGCTCGGCGCAGGCGGGGTACGTGACGGGTCAGACGATCGTGATCGACGGCGGCACTTCCAAGAGCATCTTCTAAAAGAGCATTTTCTGGATGACGATCAAATTCGCGAACCGGATGCAGAACCTCGGGACGGAGGGCGCCTTCGAGGTCCTCGCCAAGGCGCGGATGCTGGAGGCGCAGGGCAAGAACGTCATCCACCTGGAGATCGGCGAGCCGGACTTCCCGACCCCCGAGAACATCGTCGAGGCGGCCTACGGCGCGATGCACGCTGACTACACCCACTACACGCCGGCGGGCGGCATCCTGGAGGTCCGCCAGGCGGTCGCCGATTTCCTCAACCGCCGGTTCGGCACCGACGTCGGGCCACTCGAGGTGGTCATGGTCCCCGGCTCCAAGAACGTGCTCCTCTTCACCCTGTTGAGCTGCGTCGAGCCGGGCGACGAGGTGATCCTGCCCGATCCCGGCTACCCCGTCTACGAGTCGCTGGTGCGCTTCATCGAGGCGAAGCCGGTGCCGATCCGGCTCCGCGAGGAGCGCGGCTTCCGGATGGACCTCGAAGAGCTGGCCTCGCTGGTCACCGGCAAGACCCGGCTGCTGATCGTCAACACGCCGCAGAACCCGACCGGCGGCGTCCTCACCAGGGAGGACGTCGAGTTCATCTCCCGGCTCGCGATCGAACGTGACCTGATGGTCCTCTCCGACGAGATCTACTCCCAGATCGTCTACGGCGACTTCGAGCACGTCTCGCTCCTCGCCCAGCCGGGGATGCGGGAGCGGACGGTCCTCCTCGACGGGATGTCGAAGGCGTACGCGATGTGCGGCTGGCGGCTCGGCTACGGCGTCGCGCCGCGGGAGCTGGCGGCCCGGATGGAGACGCTGATGATCAACACCTCCTCCTGCGCGGCCGCCTTCACCCAGATGGCGGCCATCGAGGCCTTCAACGCGCCC
>DATCOZ010000162.1:0-3978 GCA_036564345.1 Candidatus Dormiibacterota bacterium
GGCAGGCGCGGAAGCGCCCCCCAGGCCGGCGCCCGCGCCGCCCGCCCAGTGGCCGGGCGACGAGCCCGCCGCCGAGGTCCCCGACGAAGCGGCCGAGCTGGTACCGCCCTCCGCCGAGGTGCCGCCCACGGCCGAGGTCCCGGCGCCGGAGATCCCGGCCGCCGCGCCGCCGGCTCCGCTGCCGCCGCAGCCGACGATGGCGCTGCCGCCGCGGCCGCTGCCCCCCCAGCCGACCCAGCAGATCGGCCCCGGCGAGCTGCTCGGTGTGATCCTGGGGACATGCCTGCGCTCGAGCGGCGCCGAGGTCGGGGTGATGATCCTCCTCCAGGACGACGTGCTGGTGGTCCGCGCGACGGCGGGCATCGAAGCGGATACCGCCGCCCGCCTCGCTCTCGAGACGCTGGGCGACCTCTGCCTCGACGTGGTCGCCGGCGCCGACCCCGTCCGCGCCTTTGACGCCACTCCCGGCACTCCCGATCCCTTCCACCCCCGGGCGATCCTCTGTGCTCCGATCCTGATCGCGAACGCCGGCGCCGGTGCGGTCCTCCTCGTCGGCTACGCGCCAGGCCGCCAGTTCAGCGCCGAGCAGGAGCGGCTCGTCGCCAACGTCGCCCGCAACGCGGGCCCGGTGCTCGCCAAGGCCGGCGCCTACCAGCTGGCCCTCGACCGTCCGGGCGATCGCTGGCGGCGACTGGACCAGGTCGGGTCCGCCGCCGCGCCCGCTGCAGCGCCGGCCCCGGCCGCGGCGCCTCCCATCACCGAGCGCGGCACCGGCGAGATCAGCGGCTCACCGATGTCGACGATGGCGCTCGACCCCGAGGCCATGCGCCGGCTGATCGCCCAAGCCAAGGCAGCCCGCGCCGCCGAGGAGGCCGAGGCCCAGCTGGCTCCGCCACCGCCCGAGCCCCTGGCCGAGCCGGTGGCAGAGCCGGTCGCCGTGGTCGAGCCACCGGCACCGCCGGAGCCGGCCGAGCCGGTCGTACCGGCGCCCAAGCGGATGAGCTGGCGGGAGAGGGTGAGCTCGCGGATGACGCGGGTCGCCGAGGAGCGGGAGGAGGACCGGATCCGCTACCGGCAGGAGATCCTGGCCGCCGTCCGCAACCTGAGCTGGGACGGCTACCAGGCGCTGATCGCGGACATCTTCCGGCGCAAGGCGTTCGAGGTCTTCCCGCCGCCCGTCAGCGGCACCGACCTCGACGTCATCGACCTGGTCGTCGACCGCGACGGCAAGCGGATGCTGATCAACTGCCAGCTGCGGGGGGAGATGGACATCCCGGCGGCGGCGGTGACCGAGATGGGCAACGTGGTCTACAACTACAGCGTGGCCGGCGCCTACGTGATCGCCGACGGCAGCTTCGCCCAGGACGCAGTCGACGCGGCGCCGGCGAGCGGGGTGGTGCTGATCGACGGCGAGGCGCTCATCGACATCGTCATCGAGACGACCCTCAAGGACGAGAGCAAGCCCTCCGGCCTCAGCCGCTTCGCCAAGCGCCTCACGCGAGCCAGCTAGTCCCAGCCCGGCGGCCGGCGGAAGCCGAAGCCCGGCATCGCCTCCAGCTCGGCGGCCAGCTCGAGCAGGTCGAGCTCCCGGCGGAGGTGGCCGACCAGCATCACACCGACCGGGAGGCCGTCCTGCTCCCCCGCCGGGATCGAGATCGAGGGCAGCCAGGAGTAGCTGACCGGGAGCACGAACTGCACGTGCTGGTTCCAGGCGTCCCCGAGAAAAGCGGGGACCTGGTCGTGGGGCATGGGGAGGAGGCCGATGGTCGGGGTCAGGATGGCGTCGAAGCCCGCCTCCAACCGGGCGCGGATCCGGCGCCCCGCGGCGAGCCCGTCCTGGAGGGCCAGCCAGTACTCGGTCGCCGGGATCGCCCTGCCTTCGGCCAGCAGGGCGCGGACGGGCCCGTACTCCTCCGGCTCGCCCGGCCAGGCGGCGAGGCTGACCCGGCGGACGACCTTGTAGGACTGGGCCACCGGCAGGGGATCCCAGTCGAGGCGATCGACCTCGTGCCCCGCGGCGGCCAGCGCCGTCGCGGCGCGGGCGACTGCCGCGGCGGGACCGGCGGCCATCCCGATCGGCGTCTCGGTGACGGCCAGGATCCGGGCCTTGGCCTTCTTCGCAGGTTGCACCGCATGATCTGTGACGGCTTCGAAGACCAGGCGGGCGTCCACCACCGAGCGGGCGATCACGCCCCGGGAGTCGAAGGTGGTCGGGTCGGGCAGGTCATGCGGGATGGTGTCCGGGGTGGGACGGAGGCCGACGACCCCGCAGCAGCTGGCCGGCATCCGGATCGAGCCGCCCAGGTCGTCCGCCGTCGCGACGGTGGCGAGGCCGGCGGCGACCGCCGCGGCGCTGCCGCCGCTCGAGCCGCCCGGGGTCACGCCCTCCCGCCAGGGGTTCTGGGTCGGGCCGAAGATCGGGCTGACCGTTCCCACCGAGGCGACGAGCTCGGGGATGTTGGTCTTGCCCAGGATCGCCGCGCCGGCCTCGCGGTAGCGCGTGATCGGCGCGGAGTCGACCTCTGCTCGCTGCTCGCGGTAGCGGGGCGATGACCAGGTCCAGGTCATCCCCTTGACCTGGTAGCTCTCCTTGGCGCCCACCGTGACGCCGGCGAGGAGGCCGGTCGCCCCTGCCCGGGCCTGCTGGTCGACGTCGACGTAGGCGTTGAGGCGGGGATTGAGGCGGGCGATCCGGGCCAGGTGCTCGGTGACCACCGCCTGGGGGTCGAGCTCGCGGGCGCCGACGCGGCGGGCGATCTCGACCGCCGAAAGCCAGGCCAGGTCAGCGGAGCTCACGACTGCCTATTGTTGACGTTGATGCCGATCAAGTGGACGGACAACCCCGAAGCCGACGCCCTTCTCGAGCGCGAGCCGCTGGCGCTGCTCATCGGGCTCGTCCTCGACCAGCAGGTGAAGATGGAGAAGGCCTTCAGCGGCCCCTACGAGCTCCAGAAGCGGATCGGCCACCTGGACGCCAGGAAGATCGCGTCGATGGACCCTGCCGAGCTGGACCGAGTGTTCCGCGAGCGGCCCGCCCTGCACCGCTTCCCGGGATCGATGGCGAAGCGCGTGCAGGAGATGTGCGCCGCGGTCAGCAGCCGGTTCGACGGCGACGCGGGAAGGGTCTGGCGGGACGCCGGCACCGGCAAGGAGCTGGCGGCGAACATCAAGTCGCTGCCCGGCTTCGGGGAGATGAAGGTGAAGATCACGGTGGCCGTGCTGGCCAAGAAGTTCGGCGTCAAGCCGCTCGGCTGGGAGGCGGAGGCGGCCAGCTGGCACAGCGTCGCCGACGTGGACTCTCTTGAGACGATGGCCGAGGCGCGCGTGGTGAAGCGCCAGATGAAGGCGGAGAAAGAGCACTAGCCACACCTGCATTAGCTACCACGGTCACTATCAGTTAAACTAAAAGTGACCATGCGACAAGCGGGCAGCGCTCCGTCCACACCCGCGTCAAAGAAGAAGCCCGAGCTCCGGGTCGTGTCCCAGGGCTTGTCGCCCGAGCCCGAGGCGCAGCCGCTCCTGGTCGACGTCACCGAGCAGCTGGGCACCGACTTCTACCTGGTCGACGAGCTCCTCACCGCCCAGGAGCGGGCGATCCGCGACCGCGTCCGACGGTTCGGCGAGCGGGAGGTGCTGCCGATCATCAACGACTACTGGGAGCGGGCCGAGTTCCCCTTCGAGCTGGTGCCCAAGCTTGCCGCCCTCGGGATCGCGGGCGGCACCGCCCGCGGCTACGGCTGCCCCGGTCACTCGCCGGTCGCGATGGGGCTGGTCGGGATGGAGCTCTCCCGCGCGGACGGCAGCGTGAGCACCTTCTTCGGGGTCCACTCGGGGCTTGCCATGGGGTCGATCGCGAGGCTCGGCTCGCCGGAGCAGAAGCGGCGCTGGCTCCCCGCCATGGCCCGGCTCGAGAAGATCGGGGCGTTCGCGCTGACCGAGCCCGACCACGGCTCCGACTCGCTGCTGCTGGAGACGACC
>DATCOZ010000163.1:0-2343 GCA_036564345.1 Candidatus Dormiibacterota bacterium
TACTTCGAGGTCCTCCACGAGATGAAGCTGATCGTCGACCTGATGTACCGGGGCGGGCTCGGCTTCATGCGCTACTCGGTCTCCGACACCGCCGAGTACGGCGACTACGTCAGCGGGCCGCGGATCATCGACGCCCACGTCAAGGCGGAGATGAAGCGGGTGCTGACCGAGATCCAGGACGGCAGCTTCGCCGAGAAGTGGATCGACGAGAACGAGTCCGGCGGCCGCCGCCGCTTCATGGAGCTGCGCGCGGAGAACGCCGGCCACCAGGTCGAGACGGTCGGCGCCGAGCTCCGCAAGATGATGAGCTGGCTCGAGCCGCCCGAGGCCGAGGCCACCGCCGCCGCAACCGCCGCGAAGGGGTGAGCCCCCGCCTCGGCGCGGTCGCCTACCAGGGGGAGGCCGGCGCCTACTCCGACGAGGCTGCCCAGACCGTTCGCCCGGGCGCCCGGACGATCGGCCACGAGACTTTCGCGCAGACCTTCAAGTCGCTGCTCGACCGCAAGGTCGACGCGGCGGTGATCCCGGTCGAGAACAGCCTGGCGGGCATCGTCCAGGAGGTCAACGACCTGCTCTGGGACAACCGACTCCTGACCGTGGTGGGCGAATACGTCCACCCGGTCAGGCACTGCCTGCTCGGCCACGGCGAACCGGTCAAGCGGGCGATCTCCCATCCCCAGGCGCTGGCCCAGTGCCGGCGCTGGCTGGCCGACAACAACGTCGAGGCGGTTCCGTTCATGGACACGGCGGGCGCGGCCCGGCAGGTTGCCGAGAGCCAGGCGCGGGGACTCGGCGCGATCGCCAGCAAGTCGGCGGCGAAGCGATATGAGCTCCAGATCATCGCGGAGGGCATCCAGGACGATCCGTCCAACCGGACTCGCTTCCTGGTCCTCGAGCGTGGCATCCCGACCCGCCCGGAGGCGGCGGCGCGCAACTCCAAGGCCTCGCTCGCCTTCATCGCCGCCCACCAGCCGGGCAGCCTGGTCGGCGCGCTCCAGGCGTTTTCGACGCGGGGGGTCAACCTGACCCGCCTCGACTCCCGGCCGCTCCGCGACCGCCCGTTTGAGTACCTCTTTTACGTGGACTTCGAGGTCGGCGAACCGGAGGCCGCGGGTGAGGCGCTGGCCGACCTCGAAGGCCAGGCCCGCGAGGTCCGCTACTTCGGCGCCTACCCGGCGGCGGCGGTCCCGACAGGCTAACGGGGCACGCCCCTCCAACTCTCCCCTGCTTGGAGGGGGAGTACCGGCGCAAGCCGGGGAGGGGGTAAAACAGCGGCCAAACACGTGAACGAAGGCTGGGAGGGTGCCTGCACCGCGGACTATGAATCGCCGGTTACCCAAATTGTGCGCTCCGCATGTAAGAATCGAAGACAAGCATTTCGTAGATCGTCCTAGTTCGGTCTTACCAAGGGAGCACCTTCAGGAGGGGCGCAATGGCGGAGATTCGGGACATCACGGATTACCTGGCCAAGGACGCGGTGTCGCGTCGAAGGTTCCTCCAGGCCACCGGACTTGTCGCGGCCTCGCTTGCCGCCGGTCCCCTGCTGGAGGCGTGCGGTGGCAGCAGCGGCACTGGCGGGACGACCGGCACCGCCGCCTACGTCGCGCCCAAGGCCAAGGCGGGCGCCAAGGTCCAGCTGCTGCAGTGGAACAGCTTCGTCAAGGCGGCCGACGACGAGTTCAAGCGCCAGGCCGCCGAGTTCAGCCAGCTCAACGGCTGCACGGTCACCATCCAGACCGTGTCGGGCGACGACCTGATCGCCAAGACACCCGCCGCGGTCGAGGCCGGCTCCGGCCCGGACATCATCCAGATGGAGTACGGCTGGCCGCACCTCTACGAGACCGCCTGCGTCGACGTCACTGCCGACGTCAACTACCTGAAGTCGAAGCTCGGCGCGATCCATCCCGTCAACGACGCCTTCTGCAAGGTCGGCAGCAAGTACCGCGCGATCCCCTACACCCAGGTCCCCAACGCCTGGAGCTACCGGACCGACATCTTCCAGCAGGCAGGGATCAGCAAGTTCCCGACCACCTGGGATGAGCTCGCCGCCGCGGGCAAGACGCTGACCGACAAGAAGCTCGGCCAGATCGCGGTCAGCTTGGGGCATGCCTACGGCGACGCGATCACCATGTGGTACCCGGTCCTCTGGGACTTCGGGGGCAGGGAGGCCACGCCCGACGGCAAGACGGTGACAATCAACTCCAAGGAGACCCTCGCCGCGGTCACCTGGGCGATCAACGCCTGGAAGTCGAACTCGATCTCCCAGACCACGCTCAGCTGGCTCGATCCCGACAACAACCAGGCCTACCACTCCGGCCTGATCAGCGCCACCCTCAACGGGGC
>DATCOZ010000181.1:0-2361 GCA_036564345.1 Candidatus Dormiibacterota bacterium
CGCTTCCTCGACGTCCCAGGGGCGGGCGCGGAAGCGGTAGGTGTAGTTGGTCAGCGCCCCGACCGGGCAGATGTCGGTGATGTTGCCGTGGAAGGGGGCGACGTAGGGGCGGTCGTCGAAGGTGCCGACGAAGGTGCGGTCGCCGCGCTCCAGCAGCTGCAGCTGCGAGTCCTCGGAGACCTCCTGGCTGAAGCGCACGCAGCGGTAGCAGAGGATGCAGCGCTCGCGGTCGATCGCCACCAGCGGCGAGAGTTCGACCGGCTTGGGGAAGTGGCGCTTTTCGTCGATCACCCGGCTTTTGCCGGGGCCCCATCCCATCGTGATGTCCTGCAGCGGGCACTCGCCGCCCTTGTCGCAGACGGGGCAGTCGAGGGGATGGTTGACGAGCAGGAACTCGACCACGGCGCTCTGCGCCTGCTTGACCTGCTCGGTGCGGGTGTGGACGACCATCCCGTCGCGGACCGGGGTCGAGCAGGAGGTCTGCAGTTTCGGGATCCCCTCGATCTCGACCAGGCACATGCGGCAGGCGCCGACCGGCTCGCCGAGTTTCGGGTCGTAACAGAACGAGGGGATCTCGACATCGCCCAGGCGGGCGGCGTCGTGGAGCATCTCGCCCTCGACCGCCTGGATCTCGCGGCCGTCGACGACGATCGTCACCTCGTTGGCGCTCATAGGAGAACCTCCCCCTGTTCCTTCTTGATTTGAGAGGGAGAGGCCGCCCGCAGGGAGGCCGCCCGAGAATCCGGGGGAACACATAGAGCCGACCGCCGCCGGGAGAGTGCCTTCGGCGCTTGCCGCATAGACGGCCCGCGTGAGACCAGCACCTCCCGGCGGTGCGAGGCGCCAGAAGCGCCAACAGGACGTGGTGCCCTGAAGCACCACCCTATGAGCATGCGCAACGGCTCCTCGCGGCCGGCTCTCAGCCGAGATGAATCGACCGAGGAGGAAGCATGGCACCAACCGCGGGAATCGACTGGGCCAGCGAGGCCCATGAGGTCTGCATCAGCGAAGAGGGGCGAGTGAATGAGCGCTTCTCGGCGACCCACGACGAGCGCGGGATCGCCGCGCTTGCCGGCAAGCTCGTCAGGCTCGGTGTCTGCCGGGTGGCGATCGAGCGACCCGACGGCATCTTGGTCGAGCGCCTGCTCGCCGCCGGCCTTCAGGTCCTGGCGATCCACCCCAATCAGGTCAAGGCCGCCCGCGCCCGCTTCGCGGTCGCCCACGGCAAGTCCGATCGCTTCGACGCCTACGTCCTGGCCGAGCTGGCCCGCACCGACGCCCACCGCTTCCGGGCGCTCGTGCCCGATGGCGAGGAGACCAAGGCGCTTAAGGCCCTGACCCGGGCCCGCGAGGACCTGGTCGGGGTGAGGGTTGAGCTGGCAAACCAGCTGCGCGCCCAGCTGCAGGCTTTCTGGCCCGGGGCGCTGATCTTCGCCGACGTCGACAGCCGGGTCTCGCTGGCCTTCATCGAGCGCTACCCGAGCCTGGCCGATGCCAGGGGGCTCGGGGCCGGGCGGATGGCCGCCTTCCTCAAGCGCAGCGCCTATAGCGGCAGGAGCGATCCCGCCGAACTGGTGGCGCGGATCAAGGCGGCGCCGCAGGGCACCGCGGGCCCGGCCGAGTGCGAGGCCAGGCGGGCCGTGGTGCTCGGCCTCATCGCGGCCCTTCGGCCGATCGTCGAGGAGATCGCCGCGCTCAGCGCCCAGATCCGCGAGCGTCTGGCCGCCCACCCCGACGCGGCGATCTTCGCGCCGCTCTTCCGCGACCGCAAGACGGTGATCTGCCCGGCGACCCTGATCGCCGAGCTGGGCGACGCCCGGGGGCGCTACCCGACCGAGGCGGCTCTCGCCGCCGACGCCGGGATGAGCCCGGTCGCCCTGGAGTCCGGGAAGCTGCGGGTCGCCACCTTCAGGCGGGCCTGCGACAAGCGATTGCGAGTCGCCGTTGCGACCCTCGCCGACTCCACCCGCCACTGGCATCCCTGGGCAAGAGACGTCTACCGGCGAGCTAGGGCCAGAGGCCAAGACCACCCGCATGCGATCCGCACCCTGGGCCGCGCCTGGATCAGGGTTCTCTGGCGCTGCTGGAGCGACGAAGTGCCCTATGACGCCGACCGGCATGGCAACTTCGGCCGCCTTCAGGCGATGGGGGGTTGACACAGGACGTCTCACGCCGCACGCTCCTGGCGCTCAGTCCTCAACCCAGACCCCCTGGGTGACGACGTCCTCGCCGCCGGCCGGCATCGCCAGGACCTCCTCCAGCGCCGCCTCGGCCTCGGCCTTCGCCTCCTCGTCGATCCGGTCCGCCTCCTCGGCGGCGACCCGCTCGCGGAGGATCTTCAGCGGATCGTTGGGGACGTCG
>DATCOZ010000183.1:0-19848 GCA_036564345.1 Candidatus Dormiibacterota bacterium
GATCCACCAGGTGGCGTAGGTGGAGAACTTGTAGCCCTTGTGGTAGTCGAACTTCTCGACCGCCCGGATGAGGCCCATGTTGCCCTCCTGGATCAGGTCCAGGAAGCTCATGCCGCGGCCGATGTACTTCTTCGCGATCGAGACGACGAGCCGGAGGTTGGCCTCGGTCAGCCGCTGCTTCGCCTCGTACGACCGGTAGAAGCGCTCGGCGAGAGTTTCCTTCGCCCGCCAGTAGGCGTTGAAGCAGTCGACGTCCGGCCTGGACATCGACTTCATCATCTTTTCGACGATGGCGTCGAGCGGGACCGCGATCGTCGAGCCGTCGCCGCGCGCGATCGCATTGAGCGTCCGGTAGACCCGCTCCGACTCCTTGCCGTACTCCTGGTGGATCTCGGCGCCACGGCGGAGGATGGTCAGCTCTTTGAGGTCCTCGCCGAGCAGGGCCTCGCCCAGCCGGCGGCGGTCGGCCTCGGTCGCCTTGGTCAGCTTGATGACCGCTTCGGGGAAGGTCTCGTTGATCAGGCGGAGGTGACCGAAGGCGTCCTTCTCGGGGATCGTCAACTGGCCGAGAGCATCGTGGGCGCCACCCGCCTCGATCGCCTTGGCAAGCTCGACCTCGTCGGCGGCGGTCAGCAGGGAGACCCGGCCGATCTCCTTGAGGTACATCCGGACCGGGTCGTCGAGCGAAACCGAGTCCATCATCTCGATGTCGATCAGGAGCTCGTCGTCGATCTGCTCGACCTCTTCGAAGTCCTTGTCGCCGTCGGTTACCTCGATGCCGATCTCTTTGAAGGCATTGAAGACGCGGAAGACCTGCTCGGGCTCCGCCTCCATCTCGGGAAACGCGCCCATCACGTCGTCCGGGGTCAGGTAGCCCTGCTCCTTGCCCTTGACGATCAGCTGCTCGGCTACCTGTATCAGCTCGTCCTCGAGCTTGGTTTCAGGCCTCTCCTGGATCTTCGCCAATCCGTCTACTTCCCCTTTTGGCTCTTGTGCTGCTCGACCGCCATCGCTAGCCGGCGGTCCTCGGTGACCAGCAGCGCGACCTGGTCTCGGTCGCCGCGCTGCTCCGCTTCCCGCAATTTCCTCCTGACGTCTCTCAACTCCGACTGGAGCGCCTCCTGCCGAAACTTCCAGACGAGCCCGTCGACGTATTCGTCGTCGACTCGAGGGGGCGGGCTCGCCCACGCTCTCCGGATGAGCTCCTGTTCGTGCTCTTCGTATTTCTCGAGCGTGGTCTGGAGCTCATCCAGGCCGCCGCCCGTGAAAGTCTCCAACATTCGAAGGTAGGTTCGCCGGTCGTCCTCCTCGAAGTGCTCCGGCCGGACCTGCGCGCGGATCCGCTCGAGCGCCTCCGGACGCACTGCGATCACGGTAAGCAGGTGCTGTCCGACAGTGAGCTTGTTCCCGAGCGCCGGGCGCGGCAAACGCCGGCCATCCGGCTCCGCGGCCGGTTCCGGGGCCCTTTTTCCTGATCTGACGGGGCGGTTCATCAGCCTCGCCTCGACGCCCAGCCACTCCGCCGCCTTGACCCGGTAAGCCTCTCGGACAGCGGGGTCGGCGATCTTGCCGAGCACGGCGTAGACCCGCTCGAGGGCCATCTCGAGGTCCCGCGGCCGGGTGGGGTTGAGGTCCTTGATCGAGTCGCGGATCCAGAACTCCCACTCCGGCGGAGCCTCTTTGACCGCCGTCTCCCAGTCCCCCCCGCCACGTAGGAACTCGTCGGGGTCCTTGGCGCCACCCAGGCTCACGACGCGGGTGTGGATCCCCAGCGCCGCGTGCTGCTCGATGGCGCGGAAGGCCGCCTGCTTGCCGGCCGAGTCTCCGTCGAAGGCGAGAACCACTTCATCGGTGAAACGCTTGAGGAGCCGAACTTGATCTTCGGTGAGGGCCGTGCCCGAGGTCGCGATCGCGTTGGTGACCCCGAACTGGTGGGCGACGATGACGTCGAACTGCCCCTCGACGAGGACCGCGAAGCCCTTCGTGCCGATGCCCTCCTTGGCCAGGTCGAGCGCGAACAGCACCCGTCCCTTCGAGTAAGCCGGCGTCTCGGGTGAGTTGACGTACTTGCGGGGATCGTCGGCGACGGTGCGGCCGACGAAGGCCACGACCTGGCCGCGCTCGTCGCGGATCGGCACGATCAGGCGATTGCGGAAGAAGTCCTGCCCGTCCCGGACGAGGCGCGCGGCGGTCGCGTCGGCGATCGACTTCTCCCGGCTGCGCAGGAACTGGGCGAGGCTCGTCCCGCCCGCCGGCGCGAAGCCGAGCCCGAACCTCTCGGCCGTCTCCGTGGAAACGCCCCGCTTCTCGAGCAGGGCCCGCCCGACCTCGCCTGCCGGCGTCGAGTTGAGGACGTACTGGTAGTACTTGGCGGCGAAGCCGTTCATCTCGATGATCCGCTTGCGCAGCTGGGAGCGTTCCCGCGCCTGCGGCGCCTCGGTTCGAAGCTCGACCCCGGTTCGCTCGGCGAGCATCTCGAGGGCGCCCCGGAAGTCGATCTTCTCGGCCATCTCGACGAACTTGAAGACGTCGCCGCCCTGGCCGCAGCCGAAGCAGTGCCAGGTCTGCTTCTGGGGCGTCACCCGGAAGCTGGGGGTGTTCTCCTGGTGGAAGGGGCAGAGGCCGAGGAACTGGTTGCCCATCGGCCGCAGCCGCACATGCTCGCGGACGATCTCGACGAGGTCGGCCCGGGAGCGGATCTGCTCTTTGGCGTCATCGTGAGTTGCCACGGCAGACATCCCGACGGAATCTAGCGATCGGGCCCGTCGATTGCCGGTCCAAGCGCGAAGCGATCGCGCCCGCTTCAGGTTTCCCGGCCGCCCGGCGGGCGGAGTGCGGTGTCGTAGACGTCGAGGAGGCCGGCGATGTTGTCCTCGATCGAGAATCGCTCCACCGCCCGCTGCCGGGCGAGGAGGCCCAGCTCCTGGCAGCGTGCGGGCGAGTCGATCAGCGCCCGGATGGCCGTACGGAGCTCGGCCACGGCGCGATCTGCATCGATGACGATGCCGGCGCCCCGGATCGCGTCGCCGTCGTTGCCGACGTCGGTGGCGACCACGGCCGTCCCGCAGGCCATCGCCTCGAGCATTGCGATCGAGAGCGCCTCGACGCGGGAGGGCAGGAAGAAGGCGTCGGCGGCGCGCAGCACCTCGATCCGCCTGGCCTCGTCGAGCACCCCTCCCAGGAACACGACGCGGTGGTCGCGATGGCGGCTTCGCAGCCGCGCCAGCTCGACGCCCGATCCGACGATCACCAGCCGGTAGGTCGAAGGCGGCGACTCGGCCAGGAAGGCTCGTACCAGTGCGTCGACCTGCTTTTCGGGATCGATCCGGCCGACGTAGGTGAAGATCCGATCGGCGCCCAGCTCGGCGCGGAAGCTTGAAGGGGCCGGCGAGTAGCGGTCGAGGTCGACTCCGTTGGGCAGCACCACGATCCGCCCCGCGGCGACGCCGAGGCGGAGGAGCAGCCCCCGCTGCTTCTCGCCGAGAACGACAACGCGCTCGCAGCGGGCCAGGGTCGGCGCATAGAGGCGGTAGAGACCGGCCGCCATCGCCGCCCAGAACGATCGCTCACGTGCGAAGGGGACGTGAAAGGTCGCGACGATCGGGATGCCGAGCGCCTGGCAGAGGAGAGGCAGCCGGAAATCGAGGGTCGAGAAGGGGATCGACAGGTGGACGACGTCCACCTCGTGTTCGCGGAGCAGCTGCTCGATCCGGCGCCTCGATCCCGGCCGGGCAAGCACGACCCGGCGCTGAAAGGCGGGGATGCCCCGTACCGCGAATGACTCCTGGGAGTCGGCGAGATCCGGCTCCTGGTGGATAAAGACCACCTCGTGGCCGCGCTCACGGAGGCCGCGGGTGATCTCGCGGGAATAGGTGCGAAGGCCGTCCCCGATGGTTGCCGACTTGTGGCCCAGCCAGCCGATCTTCAGCGGCCGGTTTGGCACGGCCGTCCCGGTGCCGGGGACCCGTTCGATCGCCGGCCTGGCCGTAGTGATCTCCACCGCCGAAGTTCCCCCCTGACTTGGCTCGAGCGTCAACCCTTCGGCCGGCTTCGGCCATTGCGTTCCGAGCGGCATACTAGACCGCTCTTGCGCCGGAATCGTCCCCAAATCCAGCGAGTCGGGCATTCGTCTGCGGTCCCCGCGACCAAGCCGGAACGGATTCGCGGGCGGTCTTGCCCAATAATTCCGGCATGCGCGGCACCGAAAGCGCCGGCTTGACCAGGCTTCCGACGGGTACCGTCACGTTTCTCATCAGCGACATCCAGGCCTCGACCGCCGCCTGGGACCGGCACCCGGAGGCCATGAAGGAGGCGCTGGCACGCCACGACGCCATCTTCGAGGAGGCGGTGTGGGGTCAGAACGGAATGATCGTCGAGTCGGGACGGGAGGGCGACAGCATGCTCTGCGTCTTTACGACCGCCGCCGAGGCGGTCCGCTGTGCTCTCGACGTTCAGCTGGGCCTGGGCCGCGAGCGGTGGCCCGACGGTGCTGAGATCGTGGTGCGGGTCGCCCTCCACACCGGTGAGCCGGACCTCCGCGATGCTCACTACCACGGTACCGTCGTCTACCGTGCCGCTCGCCTGATGGCGACCGCCCACGGCGGCCAGGTCGTCGTCTCCAGCACGACCCGCGACCTGGTCGTCGACAACCTCCCCCCTGGCGCCTCGCTGCGCGACCTTGGGTTGCACCTATTGAAGGACCTTTCCCGTGCGGAGCAGGTGTTCCAGCTCGTCGATCCCCAGCTGCCTTCGGAGTTTCCGCCGCTCCGCACCCCCGAACGGCCGCGAACCAACCTGCCGGTGCCGATGACCTCCTACCTCGGCCGCGCCGGCGAGTTCCTCGAGCTGGCGGAGATGCTTCGCGACAACCGCCTGGTGACCATCACCGGCGCCGGCGGCCTCGGCAAGACGCGGACCGCGCTCGAGGTGGCCGGCGCCCTGCTCGAGGAGTATCCGGACGGTGTCTGGCTGGCCGAGCTCGGACAGCTCTCCGACCCTGCCCTGGTGCCCCAGGTCGTGGCGACCAGCCTCGGTGTCAGGGAGGTCGCCGGCCAGACCCTCAGCGACACTCTCACCGCCCACCTGGCCGAGCTCCGCCTGCTGCTCGTCATCGACAACTGCGAGCACCTGGTGGAGCCGTGCGCGGCGCTGGCCGAGGCGCTCCTTGGAAAGTGCGCCCAGCTCAGAATGCTGGCGACCAGCCAGGTGCGGCTCGGCGTCGCCGGGGAGGTTGTGTCCCGCCTGGTCCCGCTCCCCGAGGCCGCCCAGCTCTTCGTCGACCGCGCACGGCTGAGCGAGCCCCGCTTCGCGGAGACAACCGCCAATGCCGAGGTCATCGCCCAGATCTGCCAGCGGCTGGACGGCATCCCGCTGGCGATCGAGCTGGCCGCCGCGCGGGTCAAGGTGATGTCGGTCGACGAGCTGCTGGCGCGACTGGACGACCGCTTCCGGGTCCTGACCGACTCGAGCCGTACCGCTCTTCCCCGCCACCAAACGATGCGGGCGACGGTGGATTGGGGGTATGAGCTGCTCAGCGAGGAGGAGCGCTCGCTCTTCCGGAGGCTTTCGGTCTTCGCGGGCGGTTTCACGCTCGACGCGGTTGAAGCGGTCTGCTCCGGCGAGGGCGTGGACGTCGCCGACGTCATGGACCTGCTCGCCCGCCTGGTGGACAAGTCGCTGGTGGCGCCCGAGGAGCGCGCCGATGGCGCCACGCGGATGCGACTCCTCGACACCCTGCGCCAGTACGGGCGCGGTCGGCTCGCCGAGGAAGACGATGGCGCCCGTTTCGCGCGCCGCCACGCCCTGTACTTCCTCCAGCTGGCGGAGGAGGCTCGGCATGATCAGCGCGGCGCCCGCTACTCGAGCTGGCTGGCGAGGCTGGAGGACGAGCATGACAACCTTCGCGCTGCACTCGAGACGGCGCTCCAGGAGCCCGACGAAACGGCGCTGGCCCTGGCGACCGCGCTGCTCTGGTTCTGGGACGTTCGCGGCTACCTGACCGAAGGCCACGACCGGCTCACCAAGGCCCTCAACAGCGCGCCGGAACGGACGGCAGCGCGGGCCCGCGCTGCCGATGCCGCGGGTTGGCTCAGCCAGCGCCTGGGCGACTTCCCCGCCGCCGGCCGGCACTTCGAGGAGAGCGTGTCGATCGCGCGCGAGATCGAGGAGCGACTGGTCCTCGCGCGCGCCCTGCGAAACCTCAGCCTCATCAGGCTCTTCTCGGGCCTTGTCGAGGAGGCCGAGAGCCTCGTCGCCGAAAGCCTGAGCCTGGCCGGGGAGATCGACGACGATGCCTCCCGCGCCGGCTCCCTGCTCGTGATGTCCCTGGTCGCCTACTTCGCCAATGACCTGGCGGCGGCTCGAACCCATGCGCAGGAGAGCGCCGACCTTCATCGCAAGCTGGGCGATGAGAAGGTCGTCGCCTTCTTGCTCGCCTGCCTCGCGAGCCTGGCGATCGACCGTGCCGACCACGCCGGGGCCACGGCGCATCTCGCCGAGAGCCTGGCCATATCGCGCGCCAAAGGTGACCGGGTCGATCTTGCGTTCGTTCTCGAAACCTCCGCCAGCCTGGCGGTTGCCACCGGCGAGCCCGAGCGCGCCCTGCTCCTCGCCGGAGCGTCGGCGGCGCTCCGCGAGTCGGTTGCGGCTCTGCCCGTGCCGCTCTGGCGGATGAAGCTCGAGTCGAGCCTGGCGATGGCACGACGAGCACTCGGCCCGACCGCCGCCGTGGAGGCCTTCGCCGCCGGCACCCGGATGAGCGTCGGCGAGGCGATCGACTTTGCCGCCCGCACCGAGCGGGTGTCCGACGGTTCCGGGGCGGGGCCCCGCCTTCCAGGATCGCCGGGGGTGGCGGGGCTCACCAAGCGAGAGCTCGAGATCGCGGTGCTGGTCGCGCGCGGAATGACCAACAAGGAAATGGCGAAGCGCCTCTTCATCGCCCCGCGCACCGTCGACGCGCACGTCGAGCACATCCGCAACAAGCTCGGCTACCACTCGCGAGCGCAGGTCGCGGCGTGGGCCACGGAACAGGGCCTGGTAGGCGAATCGGCCCCAGCCTCCGAAAAATAGGTAGTCGAATTTAGGTAGGCGGGTAGGCGGTTCTGCCGATTACCCCCGCTTCGAAGGCCTCTAGCGTCAGCCTCGCCAGTTCGCAGCGGCGGCTGAGTAAAGACCAGCGGAGGGAATCATTTCCATGCAGAACGTAAGGAGCCAGTCGCGGCCGTTGCCGTCCTGGGCAGCCATCGGGGCAGCTCTTCTGACAATCGTCGCGGCCGCCATCCTGGTGCTGTACTTCAGCGCCCAGACAGGCCATGGCAGCGTGACCTCGAGCTCGGCATCGGGCGTAACCAAGAGCGCCGGAAGCGAGCTCGTCCAGCACAACACCTCGGAGCGCAACGGAGTGCCCATACCGGAACCGGATCGGGGAGCCCTGCGTCTGCACGGCCCCAAGTAACCGTCATTTCCTCAGGAGAGGGGGGAAGCGAGAGGGCGATTCCGGGCACAGAGCCCGGAGTCGTCTTTCTCTTTTTCTTCTGGTGAGGGTCGGGGAAAGCCCCTCCCCCCTTCGGGGACCTCCCCATAAATGGGGAGGCAAGACCAGCCACCTCGTCCACTCATCGACCTGCGCTACAGGCAATTGTGTCTTGCCTCCCCACCCAGTGGGGAGGTCCTCCTCGGCCCGTCGGCGAGGAGGGGAGGGGCTTTCCCCGATCTACCTACTTAGAAGTTGAGCCCTCCGCTATCGCCGCCTGGGCGGCCGCCAAGCGTGCGACGGGTACCCGGTAGGGGCTGCAGGAGACGTAGTCGAGCCCCAGGTCGTGGCAGATCTTGATCGAGTCGGGGTCGCCGCCGTGCTCGCCGCAGATGCCGACCTCGAGCTTGGGGCGGGCCTGGCGGCCTTCCTTCACCGCAAGTCCCATCAGGCGGGCCACGCCCTCTGAGTCGATCGTCTCGAAGGGGTTGCGGGGCAGGATCTTCTGATCCAGGTAGCGGCCGATGAACTTGCCCTCGGCGTCGTCGCGAGAGAAGCCGAAGGTCGTCTGGGTGAGGTCGTTGGTGCCGAAGGAGAAGAACTCGGCGTCCTTCGCGATCTCGCCGGCGGTCAGGGCCGCGCGGGGAATCTCGATCATGGTCCCGAACTTGTAGTGGACCTTGACCCCCTTCTCCTCCTGGACCTGCTTCACGACCGGCTCTAGCTCGGCCTTCACGAAGCGCAGCTCGTTGATGTGGCCGACCAGCGGGATCATGATCTCGGGCCGGGCGTCGACGCCCTTCTTCTTGAGGTCGCAGGCGGCCTCCATGATCGCCCGCACCTGCATCCGGGTGATCTCCGGGTAGAGGATCGAGAGGCGGACGCCGCGGAGGCCGAGCATCGGGTTCGCCTCCGAGAGCTGCTCCACCCGCGCCAGCAGCTTCTGCAGCTTCTTGAGCTTCTTCGGCTTCTTCTTGGTGATCCGCAGCTCGGTCGTCTGGCGGACCAGGTCCTCGCGGTTGGGGAGGAACTCGTGGAGCGGCGGGTCGATCAGCCGGATGACCACCGGCAGGCCCTTCATCGCCTTGAGGATCCCCTCGAAGTCGGACCGCTGGAGCGGCAGCAGCTTGGCGAGGTGCTCCTCGCGCTCCTCGGTCGTCTCGGCCAGGATCATCGCCTGGACGATGGGGAGGCGCTCCTCCTCCATGAACATGTGCTCGGTGCGGCACAGGCCGATGCCCTGGGCGCCCAGCTCGCGCGCCTTTTCGGCGTCGCGCGGATAGTCGCCGTTGGCCCAGACCTCCAGCCGGCGGATGCCGTCGGCCCAGCCGAGAAGCGTTTTGAAGTCCGCCGAGGGCTTCGGCTCGATGGTCGTGACCTTGCCCTTGTAGACGTTGCCGGTGGTGCCATCGACGGTGATCTCCTCGCCCTGCTTGATGGTCGTCCCGTTGGAGGAGAACTCGCGGGCGCGGAGGTCGACCTCGATCTCGTTGGCGCCCACGATGCAGGGCCGGCCCATGCCGCGGGCGACCAGGGCGGCGTGCGAGGCGGTGCCTCCGGTCGAGGTGAGGATGCCCTTGGCGGCGATCATCCCGTGCACGTCCGACGGGTTCGTTTCGACCCGGACCAGGATCACCGCCTTGCCTTCTTTGCCCCATTCCTCGGCCGTGTCGGCGTCGAAGACGGCGGCGCCGGTCGCTGCCCCGGGCGATGCGGGCACGCCCTTCCCGATCGGCTTCTCCTTGGCGTTCGGATCGACCCGGGGATGGAGCAGCTGCTCGAGCTGGCGCGGCTCGACGCGGGCCACCGCCTGCTGCTTGGTGATCACGCCCTCCTTCTCCATCGCGATGGCCAGGCGGACGGCGGCCTCCCCGGTGCGCTTCGCGTTGCGGGTCTGGAGCATGTAGAGCTTGCCCCGCTCGATCGTGAACTCGAGGTCCTGGACGTCCTTGTAATGGGTCTCGAGCTTCTCCGCGTAGTCGGTGAACTGCTTGTACACGTCGGGCATCAGCTTCTTGAGCGCCGCGATCGGCTCCGTGTCGCGGATGCCGGCCACAACGTCCTCGCCCTGCGCGTTGGCGAGGTAGTCGCCGTAGAGCTCCTTGGCGCCCGTGATCGGGTTGCGGGTGAAGGCGACGCCGGTGCCAGATCCGTCGCCCATGTTGCCGAAGACCATGGTCTGGACGTTGACCGCCGTTCCGAGGTCGTCGGGGATCTTCTCCGCCCGCCGGTAGGCGACCGCGCGGTCGGTGTTCCAGGAGCGGAAGACGGCCTCGATCGCCGAGCGCAGCTGATCCATCGGGTCGTCCGGAAAGTCCTCGCCGGTGTGCTTGCGATAGATGCCCTTGAACACCTCGACCACCTCGCGCAGGTGCTGCGGAGTGAGCTCCGGGTCGGTCTTGACCCCGGCCAGCTTCTTGGCGCCGGTCAGCGCCCCTTCGAAGAGGTCGCCGTCGATTCCCTTGACGATCTTCCCGAACATCTGGACGAATCGGCGATAGGCGTCGAGGGCGAACCGCTCGTCGCCCGTCAACCGCTGCAGGCCGCCGAGCGTGTGGGGGTTGAGGCCCAGGTTGAGGACGGTGTCCATCATCCCCGGCATCGAGAACTTGGCACCCGAGCGGACGCTCACCAGGAGCGGGTTGTTGGGGTCGCCGAAGCCTTTGCCGGTCGCCTTTTCGACGTCCTTCAAGGCATCCCGCGCCTGCTCCCAGAGGCCCTCGGGAAACTTACGGCCGTCAGCGTAATACTGCCGGCAGGCCTCGGTCGTGATCGTGAATCCCGGAGGCACTGGCATCCCGGCTCGCGTCATTTCCGCGACCCCGGCGCCCTTGCCCCCGAGGAGATCCTTCTCGTCTCCCGAGCCCTCCCGGAAGAGATAAACCCATTTCGTCTTCACCGCTGTTTGCGCCATACCCGACTAGTTTGAACGACCGCCGCGGACAAGCCCGGCCGATTCGATTTCTTCGATCGATCGGCCGCGGGTGATTGCGCAGGCAGTCAGCCGCCGAGCGGGATCCGGACGTTGTTGAAGAGGAGACCGAGATCCGGGCTCCAGACCAGGGAGGCTCCGGCGGCCGAGGCGGTTTCGAAGCAGAGCTTCACGGGCCCGGCCGCGCCACCGCGCTCGACGTGCAGCTCGCCCCAGTCCGGGCAACCGCCGCTGAAGGACGGCGGGAGCTCACGGCGATCCTGCAGACGGAGCTGGAAGTCGCGCGGGCTGGTGGGCCGGTAGCTGGTGGTGCCCAGGTCGGCCGGGGTGCGGTTCTTGAAGCCGGCCTCGAAGCTGGTTATGCCCGCTGCCGAACGGACGTCAGAGATGTCGATCTCGAAGCCCTTGGGCGCGGCACAGGGCTTCGGCGAGCAAGCCTCGGAAACGTTGCTCGCCGGCTGGAGGTTGCCCCGGAGAGTGGGCCCGGCCGCGAGCCCGACGCCGGCGAGCAGGGCGAATCCCAGCGGCAGCACCCACCAGTAGCGAAGGACGCGGTCCACCCTGCTATTTAACGGCGCTCGAGGGTCCTGGTCTCCAGCCAGTACACGGCGGCCAGGGCCAGCGCGAACGCGAAGATACTGGGTCCCAGGAGAGCGAGCCCGAAGCGCTGGAGGAGCAGGCCCACGGCGGCCGGCCCGACCGAGGAGCCGAGGCCGCTGCTGGCGGTCTGGAGGCCGACCGCCGCGCCCACCCCGGCCTCGGGCACCCGTCCCGAGGTCAGCGTCATCAGCGCGGGGAAGATCGGCGCCAGGCCGAGGCCCAGCAGCGGCAGCGAAACCGCCGACCATGCGGGCACCCACCAGAAGAGCCCCGAGGCCAGCACCGCCAGGCTGATCCCCGCCAGCAGCAAGCCCCGCGTCGCAACCCGGAGGCCGGCGGCTCCGCCGGCGAGGCGCCCCGCCGTGAGGCCCGTCCAGTAGAGGCTGACCAGCAGCCCGGCGGTCGCGATCGGGTAGCCGCGGTCCTCGGTGAGCACGGTGAACGACCACTGCCCGGCGGCCCACTCGGCACCGGTGTAGAGGAAGAAGGCCAGGATCCCGAGCAGGAGCGGGGCCGAAAGGCGGAGTCGCTGATCTCCTGCTTCCCGTGCCGGGCGGGAGAGCGACGGCCATTGGGCGCTGGCGAGTGCCCATAAGCCGAGCAACGCCTGCAGGACGGCGATTGCCAGCAGGGCCAGGCGCCAGCTGTGGTGGCTTATCACCAGTCCGGTGACCAGCAGCGGCCCGAGCAGCGTCCCGATGCCCCAGCAGCCATGTAGGACCTGCATCGCCCCGCCGCTCATCCGGAGCGTGCTGTAGACGTTGACCGCGCCGTTGGCGAACCCCGCGGCGAGGCCCCAGAGAACCGCGGCCGCGATCACGACGGGCCACGAGCCGAGAGCCACCAGCGCCAGGCTGGCCGCATAGAGGAAGGAGCCGATGACCAGCATCCATCGCAAACCGAGCAGCCGTGAGACGCGGCCGAGAGCCAGGTTCAGGAGCAGGAAGCCGACGGTCGAGTAGACGAGGAGCAGCCCCAGTGCTGAAAGCGGCTGGTGAAGCTCGGCGCGCATGAACGGCCAGACGACGCCGAGGGCGCCGTCGAAGAGGCCGATGACGAGGAACGAGGTGAAGCTGAGCGCCGCCCGGGCGCTGCTGCTAGAGGCGCGTGCGGAGTTGATCGATCAGCTCGGCAATCGGCACTCGGACCTGCTCCATCGAGTCCCGCTCGCGGATGGTCACTGCGCGGTCCACGTTGGTCTCGAAGTCGATGGTGACGCAGAAGGGGGTGCCGATCTCGTCCTGCCGGCGGTAGCGCTTGCCGATGTTGCCGCCGGTCTGATCGTACTCGACCCGGAAGTTGGGACGGACCAGGTCCATGACCTCGCGGGCCGGCCCTATCAGCTCCTCCTTCTTGGACAGCGGCATGACCGCGACCTGTACCGGCGCCGTGTTCTTGTGAAGGCGGAGAACCACCCGGGTCTCGCCTTTGACCTCGTCCTCGTCGTAGGCATCGAGCAGGCAGGTGATGAAGATCCGCTCGACCCCGACGGCCGGCTCGATGACCCAGGGCAGGAAGCGCTCGTTCGTCTCCGGATCGAGATAGGAGAGGTCCTGGCCGGAGCGATCCTGGTGGGCCTTGAGATCGAAGTCGGTCCGGCTGGCGATCCCCTCCAGCTCGCTCCAGCCGAACGGGAACTCGTACTCGATGTCGGTCGAGGCCTTGGCGTAGTGGGCCTTCTCGTCGAGGCCGTGGTCGCGCAGCCGGAGCCGTTGTGTGCGGACACCGAGGACGTTGGTGTACCAGGCCAGGCGCTCGATCTTCCAGTGCTCGAACCAGGTCTCGTCGTCGCCCGGCTTGACGAAGAACTCCATCTCCATCTGCTCGAACTCGCGGACGCGGAAGATGAAGTTGCCGGGCGTGATCTCGTTGCGGAACGATTTGCCCTGCTGGGCGATCCCGAAGGGGACCCGGACCCGCGTCGAGTTGATGACGTTCTTGAAGTCGACGAACATCCCCTGCGCCGTCTCCGGCCGCAGGTAGGCGACCGTGCTCGAGTCCTCGACCGGCCCGATCGTCGTCGTGAACATCAGGTTGAACTGCCGGACCTCGCCCAGCGGGCCGCCGCATTGCGGGCAGCGGTCACCCTCCACGTGGTCGGCCCGCCAGCGCTTCTTGCACTCGCCCTCGCACTGGCGGAGCGGGTCGACGAAGTTGTCGACGTGGCCGGAGGCCCGCCAGACCTCGGGGTGCATGAGGATGGTCGACTCGAGGCCGACGACGTCGTCCCGCAGCTCCACCACGTGCTTCCACCAGAGGTCGCGGAGGTTGCGCTTCAGCTGCACCCCATAAGGCCCGTAGTCGTAGAAGCCGCTGATCCCGCCGTAGATCTCGCTCGACTGGAACACGAAGCCACGGCGCTTGCAGAGGGCGACCACCTTCTCCATCAATTGGTCGCGCGGAACGGTCAGGTCGTGGACCTCATACGCCTGAGAAAGCGGAGGGAGTTGAGGCGCTTGTCGAGGTGGTACTCGAGCTGGTCGGCGAGGACGTCATCCACCTCGTCCATGATCGCGGTTGACAGCTTCAGCCGTCGGTAGAGCTCCACGTCACGGCGGAACATCACGCGGAGGACCTTGATCGCGCCGGGCGAGACGACCGGCTCGGCAGGATCGGCGCAGTTGCCGCAGACGAAGCCGCCGGAGGCCGCCGAGAAGGCGTGCGACGTCTCCGCGAGGGGGCGGCCGCAGCTCGCGCAGTCGGCCAGCTGGGGCGCGTAGCCCATCAGGTCGAGCGCGGCGGACAGGAAGAAGGCGGCCGCCCGGCGTGGCTCGGGGTCGCCGGCAAGCTCGTCGAGGGCCCAGCAGGTGAGCTCGTAGAGGTCCTCGATCGGGTGGCGGTCCTCGGTCATCCGCTCGGCGAGCTCGGCGATCAGGGCGGCGCGGGACGTCCGCTCCAGGTCGGCCTCGATCCGGGGCGTCTGCTTGCGGATAACCTGGGCGATCACGTCCAGGTTGCGGCCGTGCGCCAGCTGGATGTCGACCTGGTTGTAGACCTCCAGCGCCGAGGCCAGCTTGGAGCTCGTCTTGCGAACGCCCCTGGCGATCGCGCCGATCTTGCCGTGATCCTTGGTCAGCAGGGTGTAGATCCGATCCGCCTCGCCGTAGTCGAGCTTGCGGAGCACGACCGCCTCTTCGCGATAGGTGCTCACCGGGTCAGGCCCATGGGGTCAGGCGAACTCGTCTTCCACCCTGACGCGGCGCTCATGAGTGTCGTCGGGCGGTTTCAGACCCGCCTCGAGCAGCGCGTCGTGCGGCCAGTGGTCGTCGGTGGTGATCCGGACCCGGACGATCCGGGAGCCGTTCATCTCCTCCACCTTCCAGTGGATCGGTGGGTCGTCGTAAGTCTGCCCTTGATTGGGGATGGCTCCGAAGACGGAGTTCAGGTAGCCGCCCACCGAGTCGTACTCGTCGCTCTCGGTGATCCCCAGGTCGAGCCTGTCATTCAGCTCGTCCATCGAGTAGCCGCCGTCGACCAGCGCCTCGTTCGGCGAGACCAGCTCGAACGGCTCCTTCTCAGCGACGTCGTACTCGTCCCGGATCTCGCCGACGATCTCCTCCAGCACGTCCTCCAGGGTCACGATGCCGGCAGTGCCGCCGTACTCGTCGATGACGACCATCATGTGGGCCTTCTTCTGGCGCATCTCGTGGAGCAGCTCGTCGACCTTCTTCTGCTCGGGGATCTGGAGGATCGGCCGGATGATCCGTTCCAGCCGGAAGGTGTCCTTCCTGCCGACGAACTGGCGGAGCAGGTCCTTGGCGTGGACCAGGCCGACGATGTGGTCGATGTCGTTGTCGTAGACGGGGATCCGGGTGTGCCCTTTGGTCTCCATCAGCTGGGCGATCTCCTCCGCGCTGACGCCCTTCTCGACGGCGACGATGTCGGGGCGGGGGACCATCACCTCGCGGACCAGCTTGTCGCCGATCTCGACGATGCCCTGGATCATGTCCCGCTCCTCCTCCTCGATGATCCCCTGCTCTTCGGAGACGCTGAGCAGGGTCATCAGCTCGGCCTCGGTAACGAAGGCGCGGACGTGGCCGCGGCCGGGGACGAGCGCCCGCGCGACGAAGGTCACGAACCAGAGCAGCGGCGCGAAGAAGGTCGCCAGCGCGTCGACGGCCGGCGCCACCTGCAGGGCGACACGATCGGCGTGACGGACGGCGAGCGTCTTGGGCGTGATCTCGGCGAAGATCAGCAGGAAGAGGGAGAGGACGAAGCTGACCGCGAAGTCACCGAGCGTCCCGAAGCCTTTCGGCAGAAGGGGATGGAGAAGGTCGAGGCCGATAAGCGTCGCCATGGCCGAGGCGATGATCAGCGAGAAGGTGTTGACGATCAGCACCGTCCCGAGGAACCGCTGCGGATCCTGCTGGAGCCGCTGCAGGGTCGCCGCCCGCGCGCTGCCGTCCTCGGCAAGGTGCCTGACCCGGAGCCGGTTGACGGAGGTCAGGGCGGTCTCCGTGCCCGAAGCCAGTGCCGCCAGGAAGACGCAGACGACCAGAACGATCAGTTCAAACCAGTTCTGGTAGTTCAATTGACTACCTCAACTCCTCTATCGGAACAGTTCCGACACGCTCCGGTTCTCGTGGACCCGGATGATCGCCTCCGCCAGCAGCGGGGCGATCGAGAGCACGGTGATCGGCGCGCCCTGCTTCTCGGGCGGGATGGGGATCGAGTCGGTGACGATCACCTCGTCGATCGGCGCGCTCCGCAGCCGGTCGGGAGCGCCGCCGGTCAGCACGCCGTGGGTCGCCGCGAAGACCACCCGCCGGGCGCCGTGGGCGCGGAGCATGTTGGCGATCGCGGCGGCGGTGCCGCCGGTCGTGATCATGTCCTCAACGACCACGCAGTCGCGTCCCTCGACGTCACCGGCGACGGCCAGCGCCTCCGCCAGGTCGGCGCTCTCCCGACGCTTGTAGCCGAAGACGATCGGCGCCTCGAGGAGGCTGGCCACCGCCTCCGCCCGCTTCGCGCCGCCCGCGTCGGGGGCCACCACGGTGATCTGCTGGAGGCCGCGGGAGCGGATGTGGTCGGCGAGGATGTGCTGGGCCGTCAGGTGGTCGGTCGGGACGTCGAAAAAGCCCTCGATTGCCGCCGCGTGGAGGTCGAGGAGGAGCAGGCGATCGGCCCCCGCGAGCGTGATCACGTTGGCGATCAGCTTGGCGGTGATCGGCTCGCGCGGCTGCGACTTGCGCTCCTTCCGGGCGTAGCCGTAGTAGGGGATCACCGCGGTCACCCGCCCGGCCGAGGCGCGGCGGAGGGCGTCCAGGATGATGAACAGCTCCATCAGGTTCTCGTTCACCGGATGGCAGGTGGGCTGGATGACGAACACGTCGTGGCCGCGCATCGAGCCCTCGATCTTGACGTCGATCTCGCCATCCGAGTAGCGGGTCAGGCGGGGATCGGTGAGCGGCACGCCGATCTCCTCGGAGATCTTCTGCGCCAGCTCCTGGTTGGCGTTGCCGGCGATCAGCCGGAGAGCGCCCCAGGGCGAGGACTCCTCGCTGGCGTACTCGACGGTGTTGGTCATCCTGCCGATCATCCCTTCCTCCGAATCTCTTTGGCGGGTGCCCCGGCGACCGTCACACCGGGAGGAACGTCGTGGAGCACGACCGAGCCGGCGCCCGTCCTGCTCCCCTTGCCAAGTTTGACGGGTGCCCGGAGCAGCGTGTCCACCCCGACAAAGGCGTCGTCCTCGATCTCGGTCCGGTTCTTGCGGACGCCATCGTAGTTGGCCGTGATCGTGCCGGCCCCGATGTTCACGTTCCGCCCCACCACGGCGTCGCCGAGGTAGCAGAGGTGCGGCACCTTGCTGCCGCTTCCGATGCTGCTCCGGTTGATCTCGGCGAAGCTGCCGATGTGGACGTCCGCCGCGATCGCCGTCCCCGGCCGGATGCGGACGAAGGGGCCGCAGTCGACGCGGTCCTCGATGTGGACCTCGCGAAGCCAGGAGTGCTCGATCCGGCAGCCGTCGCCGATCTCCGAGTCACCGACGTCGGCGTGGGGGCCGATCCGGCAGTCGGCGCCGATCCGGGTCGCGCCGGAGATGATCGTGAACGGCTCGATGACGGTGTCCTGGCCGATCTCGGCCTCGGCAGCGACCCAGGTGCTGGCGGGGTCGCGGATGGTGACCCCGGAGAGCATCAGGCGGTCGAGGATCCGCCGCCGGAGAACGTTCTCGGCGCGGGCCAGCTCGACCCGGTCGTTGATGCCGAGCGCCTCGTCGGAGTCGGCGATCTCGAAGATCTCCACCGGGCGAAGGCGGGTGACGGCGTCGGTCAGGTAGATCTCGCCCGCCCGGTTCTCCGGCTTGAGGCCGGAGAGTGCGCCCTGGAGCTCCTCGGCACGGAAGCAGTAGAGCCCGACATTGATCTCCGTAACCCGCTTCTCCTCGTCGCTGGCGTCCTTCTCCTCGACGATCTTGCTGAAGCCGCCCCGCTCGTCGCGGAGGATCCGCCCGTCCTTCCGCAGCGGGTCGACGGCGGAGGCGATGGTCACCTTGGCAGAGCTGGCGCGGTGTCGTTCGAGAAGCGCCCGGATCGTCTCCGGACGGATCAGCGCGGCGTCACCGTTGATGACCAGGACGTCGCCCTTGAGGAGGCTGCCGGGGACCATCGAGAGAGCGTGGCCAGTGCCTCGCGGCTGCTGCTGAAAGACGACCTCGCAGCGCCCTGCCAGGTGCTCGACCACCTCCGCCTGGCCGGGGTTGAGGACCGCGATCGGGCGGTCGACGCCGGCTTCCCGGCAGGCGTCGACGATGAGGTCGATCATCGGTTTCGAGCCCACGCTGTGGAGGACCTTCGGCCTGCGGGAACGGAGTCGGGTGCCGAGGCCGGCGGCTAGGATGACAGCCGAAAGTGGTCGCTGGCTCAAGTGGTCCCCCGAGGGGACTCCAGTTTACGGGATGCGGCCGAGGCCACCGCGCGGCCGCAGGTCTGGCGATGGTCGCTCTGCTGGCGCTCGCCGGCTGTAGTTTCGGTTCCGCGAGCCCGAAGCCGGCCGCCCATAGTCCCTCCCCCGGGCGCGCCGTCTCGCCCAGCCCGTCGGCGGCCGCCGCCGCGTCCGCCTACTGGGTGCTCGCGACCCTCGGCCTGCGCCTTCACCAGGCGCCAGACCCGAGCTCGACAGTGGTGACCGTGATCCGCCCCGGCGCCCAGCTCGACGTGACCGAGGCGCGGACCGTGGGCACGACGGCCTGGGTCCACGTCCACGCCCACGCCGATTCGTCCCTCGACGGCTGGGTCGTCAACGACCCGCTTCTGGTGACCGACATCCCGATGCAGCAGCACGACGACGCGAGCCTCGGTTACTCGCTCCTCTTCCCCACCGCCTGGACCTATTCCTCGGGCGGTCCGTCGCAGGGCTTCTTCAGCTCGGCCGATGGCAAGCAGAAGCTGACCGTCGAGGTCGCCGACAGCCTCGCCCATCTCCCGCCGGAACCGACGGCGGCCGGCAAGGCGGACCACGAGGAGGGGCCGCTCGACGTTTACGGGAAGAGTCCCGTCCTCACCTACTACAAGCTGGACGCCGGCGGCTGGGAGCTGTTCCTGAGCTTCCTCTGGGCAAACGGCCGGGCGTTCGGCTTTGTGTTCCGCGAGCCGCAGGCCGACTCCAGCCTCCTGAAGCAGATCCTGGCCAGCGCCATCATCCGCGGGACTTAGCCCCACGGGTCGAGGGCGCCGGCGACCGCTGTCCAGCATTCATGGCCGGCCGCCAGCGCTCGCGCTTCCGCCTCGGTCGCTGCTTCTTTGAAGAAGGCTGAGCCGCTGCCGGTCATCACCCAGCCGTCGCCTAGTTTCGCCGCGAATTCCGCAAGCCGGGGCTCGACCGCGCAGGCAGGGCGGAAGAGGTGGTTGCGGCCCTCGCCGCCGACCCGGTCCCAGGCCTGGTAGACGGCCGCCGTCGAAACTTCGTAGCCGGGCCAGGCGAGCGCGTACCAGGCCTCCTCGACCGCCAGCGGCTCGAGAACCTCTCCCCGCCCGGTCGCCCGCATCCTGCCGCCGCGGAGGAAGAAGGGGACGTCAGCGCCGAGGCGGGCGGCGAGCGGCTCGAGGTGGGACGTCGGCAGCCAGCTTGCCCGAAGCACCGCGGCCGCGTCCGAGCTGCCACCGCCCAGACCGGCACCCGGCGGTATCGACTTTTCGAGAGAGAACTCGGCTGTCAATTCGATCTCGGCCGCCGCCCGGAGCACCAGGTTGTCGGGCCCGGTCGTGACCGGGAAGCTGCCTCCCGTCAGCAGGGACGACTCGGCTGCCGGAGTGATCGTGATCAGGTCGAAGAGGCTGATCGCCTGCAGCACGGTGCTCACCTCGTGGGTGCCGTCGGGCCGGAGCCCGAGCACCTCCAGCTCGAGATTGAGCTTGGCCGGCGGCATCAGGTAAGAGGTCAATCGAGCCGGAGGAGACTCTTCCGGTAGGCGATTCCGTTGTGACGATAGTGTGCCGCGGGCCTGCCCGCCCAATCGGCCGAGGACCCGGAGAGCTCCTTCTTGACGACCGCCGGGACACCCGCGGCCAGCATATGTGGCGGTACTTCCTGGCCTTCGAGGAGAACCGACCCGGCGGCCAGGACGGCGCCGGCTCCCACCCGGCTCCGGTGGAGCATGATGGCGCCGGTCCCGACCAGGGCGCCGTCCTCCACCGTGCAGCCCTCGATGCAGGCGAGGTGGCCGAGGCTCGCCTCCCGGCCGATGATCGTGGGCAGGCCTTCCGAGCAGTGGACGATGCAGCCGTCCTGCACGTTGCTGCCCTCCCCCACCTCGATGTGCGACTCGTCGCCGCGGAGCACCGCCCCGAACCAGATGCTGGCGCCGGCGCCGACCCGGACGTCTCCGATCAGGACCGCGGTG
>DATCOZ010000334.1:0-4255 GCA_036564345.1 Candidatus Dormiibacterota bacterium
CGAGGCGAGATGGGAAAGTGGTCTTCTACACCCTGGATGACAAGCACGTCGCCCGCCTCGTTCAGCTCGGTTTGGCGCATCTGGGTCACCAGGAGGCAGCCGATCGGCTCTCTGTCGTCAGCGCGCTCGCCTGATCGGCGGAGAACGTCTTGGTCTAGCGAGTCGTCGCGCCGATCGGCTGGCGGTTGACTCAGATCCCGGCGGACTCGCCGGCTGCTGACGTCGGCCGTCAACCGGTCGGCCCTAGTAACCCGCGCAGCCAGGACGAGAAGAAGCCGTAGATCACCATCGAGACGATGAAGGTGATGCCGGCCGCGATCATCAGCGGCCGCGGCTCGGTTATGTCAGCAAGGCCGCCCCTACCCCAGCCGAAGAGCGCCATCGGAGTTAGGGTGATCAGTTGGTAGAAGCTGGTCGCCCGTCCTCGGTACTCGTCTTCGACTGAGGACTGGATGATGGCAAGGGTCATCGACATGAACATTGCCTGCGAGCTGCCGACCAAGAAGCCCAGGACCAGAGCGATGCCGGCGCTCCTGGTGGCGCCCAGTAGGGCGAGGGTGATCCCGCTGAACACGAGGGCGTCCGTGACCGGCGCGGCAGCCACTCGATCGCCTCGGCCTCCGACATGACTCCGCCCCAGAAGAGGAGCATCATCAGGGACCAAAGCAGGCCCATCGCACCGAATCCGCCGTACCACATCATTTCCATTTCTCCTTTGACGGGATCTGCGCCCGCCCTTGTGGAGTCAGATTGGACCGGCGCTGTGAAGGACCTGTGAAGCACTTCAACGATCCGGCGTGAGGCCGATTGCGGCCTATGCCGCGCGGTGCCGACGCCGATGCCGGATCCACAGACCAGCCGCCACCCCGACCGCGACCAGTGCCACCAGCGCGACAATCCAGGGCAGCACGTCAGCAACCCATGGCGGGCCAGGATCACCTCCCGGCAGGGGCGCTCGGGCATCCGCCGGGGCGAGGGATGCGGTCGCGGAGGTGAATGGCTGGGTTGCCGTGCAGCGGTTGTCCTGGAACGGGGAGCTCGAGTTGGTCGGCACGAAGAGGTATCTCTGGCCCGCCTGGTAGGTGCGGTCGACCGAGCTGGCCTGGTTGAATCCCGAAACCGGGGTGCCCACCACGCGCACGTAGGTTGGGATCTCCGGCCCCCGCCAGACCGACTCGACCCTCACTGTCGCCACCCGCGCGCCGTTCCCGGTCGAGGTGACCGTGCCGACGAACAGGACCGGCGCAGCCGAAAGGCCGCCAGGCGCCTGACCAGGCAGATACGCGCAAGAGGCTGACACCGAGACGGGAGCGAGCGATGCCCAGCTGGCCGCGGAAAACGCGATCAGGAAGGCCATGAAGACCGGTCGCACTCTTGTCCGAACGCCGACCGTGGAGCGAAGGGAACGAATCGTCTACCCGCCGAGTCCTTCCTTCGCCTGAAGCTGCCGGGCCGGGTCTAGATCGGGACCCGTCCGCTCCGCCCGTTCACGGAGAAGCATCCCGTCGATCCCACCGGTATCAGCAGGGTGCGCCGGCGCATCGGACGTCAGCCCTGTAGGGCTCGGCCTCGACGTGATCTTTCCGATCGCGCTGGTGGCCATGACGGCTCCCATGGTGGCGCTCATGTATTTCCGACGAGAGCATTACTCGCACCACGTCCACGCGGGCATAGCAAGTTCGGGCTGACCCCACCGGCTGGGAGCCCGGATGGCGACAGCGGGAATAGATCACATACCCCTGGGGGTATAGGTCGACGTGGAGTATGCCGACCAACCCGAACTTCTCGCGGCTCTGCGCCGCATCGAAGGCCAGGCGCGCGGCGTCCAGCGCATGATCGAGGAAGGGAGCCCCTGCGACGAAGTCGTGCGCCAGGTGTCCGCCATCCGTGGGGCAGTCGATCGTTTCAACCATCGTCTGGTGGCCAGCAACCTGCGGGCGTGCCTGGAGGATGGCGAGCTAGGGCCCGAGGTGATGCACCGCCTCGATCGCGGCATTAAGGCGCTGGCTGAGATACGCAGTTGAGAAGCGGAACAAAGGAGACGACGAGATGGCTCTGATCGACGAAGAGACGAAAGGACAGATCCGGGAGCGACTCGCCAAGACCCTGACCGGTCCTGTCGAATTGCGACTGTACCGGCGGCCGGACAGCGGGCGGCTGATTCTGCCCGGCGGCCTCGGTTGCTCCAACTGTAACGAGGCGGAGGAGCTCGCACGGACGCTTACCGAGGCAGCTCCGGACAAGCTGCGATTGACGGTGATCGATACCAGCCTCGAACCCGCCGAGGTCGAGGCCGTCCCTAGCCTGACCGTATCCACGCCCGGCGAAGAGGGCCGGATCTCCTTCCAGGGTCTGCCCGCCGGCTACGAGTTCGCCACCTTGCTGGATGCGATCGAGCGGACGTCCGGCCAGGGCGACGGACTGTCGCCGGAGGTCGCGGAGCGACTCAGCGAACTCGACACCGAGGTCGAGGTGATGGTCTTCGTCACACCCACCTGCCCCTATTGCCCGGGCGCGGCCTCGATGGCCAACCGGATGGCTCTCGCATCTCCGAGGGTTCACGCGATCGTCGTGGAGGCCAATGAGTACCCTGAGCTTGCCCAGCGCCACCAGGTCCAGGGCGTGCCGCGCACCGTGGTGAACAGGTCCGGCGGCTTCGTGGGCGCCCTCCCGGAGGCGACGTTCGTCGAATCAGTGCTTCAGCTGGCGGCGGGGGATAAGGCATAAAGGTGAAGACGAGCTACGGATTCAGCGTCGACACTGAGCTGACCGTAGATGCGGCGGAGTCGAAAGTGAGAGAGCTGCTCAAGGACGAGGGGTTCGGCGTGCTCACCGAGATCGATGTCCGAAATACTCTGCGCGACAAGCTCGCGGTCGATTTCAGGCCCTACCGGATCTTGGGCGCCTGCAATCCGCCCCTGGCCTATCGCGCCCTGCTGGCCGAGCCCAGCATCGGTCTGCTCCTGCCCTGCAACGTGGTGGTCGAGGCCGGCCCCGCAGGCGGTTCGCGGGTCTCCTTCCTCGACCCCGAGATGGCATTGGGAATGGTCGGCAATCCTGACCTCAAGCCGATTGCGGCAGATGCCGCCCAGCGGCTCCACAGAGTGGCCGATCGACTCGCCGCGGACGCCGCAGGCTGAGCGCTTTGGGCAGAGAGGCGGTCGCCAACGCCGGTCCTCTCGAGGGCTCGACCCCCTCCTACCTCTTCGGCACCGCGGACAGCGGCGTTGGCAGGTACCGGGATGAGCGGCCCCTCGGGCCGGAGAAGGCGACCGTACTTCTGCTCCACGGGTGGGCGGGCACGGCGGAGCTGAACTGGTCTCATGTTTACGCGCCATTGGTGGCGGCCGGTTATCGAGTCGTCGCGCCCGATCTACCGGGTCACGGCCATGGAGCCCGAGACATCGCCTTCACCTTTGAGGGCGTCGCCGATGCGGCAGCAAGTCTCGTTAAGGATTCCGGAGCCGAGAAGGTCGTTGTGGCAGGTCATTCGATGGGCGGTTCGATTGCGCTGACCCTCGCAAGGCACCATCCCGACCAAGTTCGTGGCTTGGTTCTGATGGCCACCCAGGCGAGTTGGCCAGGCATCCCGCCGAACTTTCTGCTGAAGGTGGCTGGGCGCCTGGGAATGGTGGCGGCCCGGCCTCTCTTGCGCTGGGGCGCCAGGTCGATTCTGAGTGGGGAGGCCGCGCGGGATGGCTGGATCCACGGGGAACTCAGACACACCTCGGTTGCTCACCTTGCCCAGGCCCTGATCGCGATGCACGGGTTCGACGCTGAGCCGTGGCTGGCCCAGGTGCGGATTCCAGTCGTGGTCCTAGTGACCACGCGAGACACCGTGGTGGCCCCTGCGCGTCAGCGCCAGCTGGCCGCGGCGATCCCGGGTGCCCGGCTCGTGGAAGTCGAGATCGATCACTCCGACCCGCCGTCGAGACCGGGACCATTTCCAGAGGGCCTGGTCGCCGCCGTCGAACAGTGTGTGGAAATGTCGGCCGCGACCCTGTAGCGGAGCCCGCTGTCAGGGTCTTCGCCGCAACTCCTTCACCTCAACAACGGGACCTTCGGCCCTGCCGACGAGCCAAATACGGCTGTCAACCTGAACCAGTGAGCAGCGCAGCGATCTCATATCAGATAGAAGCCCGCGTGGTGCGGCCGGGCATCTCGGCGACCACCTCCAAACAGGAACTGATCGAATTCGACACCTCGGCCGGCGAGTGCGATGCTCTGCCCGGACCCGCGGACCTCCTCACGATGG
>DATCOZ010000198.1:0-3720 GCA_036564345.1 Candidatus Dormiibacterota bacterium
GTGCTCGGCCAGCCTCCGCGCGGCCTACCCCCCTGAGAACAAATCCCGCCGCCCTCGCGGGCCGCGGGATTTGTAAAGAATGCTCGGCAACGACCTACTCTCCCACCAGGTAACCCTGGCAGTACCATCGGCGCAGGAGGGCTTAACTTCCGTGTTCGGAAAGGGAACGGGTGTCTCCCCTCCGCCATAGCCACCGAACGCCGGAAAGTATACCGAAGGCCGCCTCCGCCTCGCCCGGGTCCGGGGGAATCTTCAGCGCCAGGCTTTGATGATGCCGAGCAGGGCCGGGCCGAGGAGGATGATCCAGATCGTCGGGAAGATGCAGCCGACCATCGGGAAGATCATCCGAAGCGAGGCCTGGGCCGCCCGTTCCTGGGCGAAGGAGCGCCGGCTGCGGCGCAGCTCACCGGCCTGGATCCGGAGCGAGCGGCTGATCCCGATGCCCATCTGCTCGGACTGGGTTATGGCCTGGATCAGGTTGTGCAGCTCGGCGACGCCGGACCGCCGGCCCATGTCCTCCAGCGCCAACATCCGCGGCCGCCCCAGGCGCACCTCGCGGAGGACCTTGCTGAACTCGTCCCCGAGCGCGTTGTGGAACCGCCCCGTGATGTCCGCCATCCCCGCGTCGAGGCTGAGGCCGGCCTCCACCGCCAGCGTCAGCAGGTCGACCGCATCGGGCAGGTTGCGTTCGATCGCGGTCCGCCGGGCGCTCGCCATCTGGTTCAGGACGACGACCGGCAGCCAGAAGCCGATCGCTCCGCCGATCACCGCCGCGACGAGGCCGGTGACGGGCCGGCCGAGGGCGAGGCCGATCAGCAGGGGAAGCGCGACGAGCACCGCCGCCGCGCCGTAGCGGATCGCCTCGAACGCCGGCGGGGTGACGTGCCCGGGGTTGCCGGCAAGGTTCAGCTTGACCTGGACCGACGTTCGCTGGGCGCCGCTCACCCGGCTCCCGAAGAGGCGCCGGCCGAGGCGGTCGAGACGGTAGCCCAGGCTCCGCCGGCGGAGCGAGATCGAGTCCGACTCGTCGGGCGGAGGCAGCTCGGCGGCGACCTCCTGCTGCTTGTCGAGCTGGACGAAGTAGAAGAAGAGCGCCGAAGCGCAGATCAGGCCCGCCACGGAGGCGATCGGGTCCACTAAGTATCGACCTTTGCAAGGCGGTTCATGAGCACGTTGCCGACGATGACCAGCGCCGCCGCGACGACGATCAGGAACCAGCCGATCGGCGACTGCAGCATCGGCGTGAAGTACTTCGGCGTGATCGTGTACATGATCACGCCGAGGACGATCGGGAGGGCGCTGATCAGCGTCGCCGAGCCGCGCGCGTGGGCGGTGAGGACGCTCATCTCGCGCTTCATCCGGAGGCGGTCGCGGATCGTGTCGGCGATGTTGTCGAGGATCTCGGGCAGGTTTCCGCCGACCTTCCGGTGGAGCAGGATCGCCACGATGATGAAGTCGAGGTCGGAGCTCGAGACGCGCTTCCCGAGGGCGGCGAGCGCCTCCTCGACCGAGGTCCCGAAGTGGATCGACGTGGTCACCACCTCGAACTCGTCGGAGACCGGCGGCGGCGCCTTCTTGGCGATGATCTCGATCGCCTGGCCGAGCGAGTAGCCGGTCTTGAGCGCGTTGGAAAGGAGAGTGATCATGTTGCCCAGCTGGTCGGTGAAGGCCCGCTGGCGCTGCTCCTGCAGCCGCCGCATGTAGATCTGGGGGGCCAGGAACCCGGCCGCGCCGAGCAGGAGGAAGGGCAGGCCGAGGCCGAAGATCCAGAGCCCGAGGAGCGCCAGCGCCAGGGCTAGCGAGAACTGGATCAGCAGGTATTCCGAGCTCGTCAGCCGCATGCCCGCCTTTGCCAGCTCCTCGGCCAGGGTGACCTTGCCCGCCCGCCGGTTGCGATCGCTCAGGGTGTCGGCGATCGGCTGCATGACCCAGTCCACGGTGTCCCGGAAGTCGATCCCGGAGCGCCGGCGGGGAAGCGAGGAGATCACCAGCTCGGCGTTCGTCCGCTCCCGGCGGACGGTGTCCAGGCTCCAGAAGAAGACCGCGATCGCGGCCGCCAGGCAGAGCCCGACCAGGATCGTCAGATAAGGTTCCAGGTTCACGGGACGAGCGCGGCGCCGTAGCGCTTCGCAACGTCGGCGTTGGTCACCCCGGTGGCGGTGTCGATCGGGCAGGCCGTGTCCTGCTGCGGGTTGTTGGTGGTGCCCTTGTTGTAATCGGCGAAGTTCTCGAGCGTGTAGCGGAGATTGGCCTTGGCGAGGAACCAGGTCAGGTATTCGGCCTCACACTCGTTGACGACGACGGTGAGGCTGGTCTGCCCGGCGCCCGCCACCCGGGTGGCGGTCGGGCCGTTGCGTCCCTGGGTGATGCTGACGCTCGTCGTTCCGACCTGGATCACGTGGACGTTGTTTAAGATCGTCTTGGAGGCGGTCGTTCCGCCTTTGTCGACCGTCGCGATGATGCCGATATAATCGCCCGGCTGAATGGCGCCGGCGACCCCCTGCTGCTCGCTGGTGGGGATGGTGTAGGCGACGAAGCCCTGAGGGATGGGAAGGAAGCTTGGCTCCGCCGGGAACGTGTCGGAGGAGGTCGCGATCGCGTTGGCCAGCACCGGCTGCCCCGTCTTGATCTCGATGAGGGCGAAGCGGGCGGTCTTGCCGGTGACGTCCGCGATAGTGGTGAAGCTCTGCGGCGGGACGTCCGTCGCGTTCAGCTTGGCGATCGTCAGCAGGTCGGCCGTGATCGTCGCGCGGGCCGGGATGTCGGACTTGGCGACGACCACCGAGACGTCGCCGGTGAGCGGGATCACGGTGCCTGCGGTCCCCGAACGCAGGGCGAGCACGATGAATGCAGCCAGCGTTATGAGGGCGATGACCATCCCCAGGATCGTGAAGGGCCGGCGCTGCCGGGCGGTGGTGATTGCTTCCTGCATGTTGACCAAGACTGACCCTCCTGGGCGGTTACGAGCCCGGCGGAGATTCTAGTGCACCCGGTTCCGAAGCGACGAAGAATGGGCGGGCAATCCCTGGTCGAGTTCGCGCTCTCCTCGGTCGTCCTGGTGCTCCTTTTCGGCGGCCTCGTCGACCTGACACGGGCGATCCACTATGCGGACGTCCTCCAGAGCGCCGCCCGGGAGGGGGCGCGGGCGGGCGCCGCCTTCGACACCGGCTCGGCGAGCAACCTGAACCTGGACGACGCCGACATCAAGGCGGTCGTCGACGACCAGCTCAAGGCGGGGGGGCTGGCCGCCTCGATCCTCAAGAACCCCGGCGTGGACTGCCCGGCGGTGGCCGACGGCAACGCCGTCCGCAACCCGCCCTATGCCAATGCCGCCTTTCCGGGCGTCGCGAACCAACCCTGGCTCTACATCTGCTACGCCAACAGCGGCGCCACCGATTACCCGTCCACGCCGGCTGCCAACCTCGCAGGGCAGGACCTCAACGTGGTCCTGGTGATGGCCTACGGCCCCCTGACGGCGGCCGTGCCGACCCCGCTCGGCGGCGCCTTCGGGCTGGCGGCGAACTGGCACGTCCGGGTCCAGGGCGGATGAGGAGAACCTCCCAGCGCTCGCAGGCGATGACCGAGTTCGCCCTCGTGGCGCCGGTCCTCCTCCTGTTGACCTTCGGGATCCTCGACTTCGGCCGCGCCCTCTTCTTCTATGCGGCGACCGGCGACGCGGCGCGCGAGGGAGCCCACGTCGCGGCCCGGGCAACCTCACCC
>DATCOZ010000201.1:0-10858 GCA_036564345.1 Candidatus Dormiibacterota bacterium
TCAGAGCCAGTTGTTCTTGGTCGCCGTCATCACCGCCTCCACGCGGTTGTGCACGTCGAGCTTGCGGAAGATCTCCTGGACGTGGGTCTTGATCGTGTTCTCGCTGAGGTGGACCTCGGCCGCGATCTCGCGGTTCGAAAAACCACGCGTCATGAGGCCGAGGATCGCGACCTGCGACTGGGTGAGGGCGGGCGCTCGCGTGGCCTCCGCCGAGCGCCGATCGCGGACCCGGTCGAGAATCGGGCCGGCGATCTCGGGCGCCAGGACAGCCTGGCCACGGCTGACCGCCCGGACGTTCTCTTTGAGGCTCATGCCGCGCACGTCCTTGACGAGATAGCCGCGGGCCCCGGCCTCGATGCACTCGTCGACCAGGTCGGGGTCGACGAACGTCGTCAGAATGATCACCTTCAGGTTCGGGTCGGAGCGTACCGCCTGCCGGCAGACCTCGACTCCGCTCATGTCGGGGAGGCGGACGTCGAGCAGGACGACGTCGGGTCGGGTCTGTTCGAGGAGCGTGGGCACCTCGCGACCCAGACCGGTCTCGGCCACCACCTCGAGGTCCGACTCGGACTGGAGCATCGCCTTCAGTCCCTCGCGAACCATCTCGTGGTCGTCCACCAGCAGGATCCGGATCGGGGTCATGCCGGTGCGCCCGCGGCGAGCGGGAAGCGCGCCTTGACGACGAGGCCGCTCTCCTCCCCGTTCCCGACCTCGAACCGGCCGCCGGCGCCGGCGACCATCTTGCGAAGGCCCTTCAGCCCGAAATGGGTGCTGCTCTCCTGGTAGTTGCGCAGGATCAGCTCCGACGCGCCATCGCCGTCGTCCTGGATGACGATGTCGACGCTGTTGCCGAGGAAGCTCAGCGTGACCAGCACCATCTTGGCCCGGGCGTGACGCGCGGCGTTGCTGATCGCCTCCTTGGCGACAGCCTGCAGAACGCGCTCTATCTCGGGGCTGATCCTTGTCTCCCGGCCGCCGACGACCAGGTCGGTCTCGAGGTTGTAGGTTCGGCCGGCCGTCCTCACGAGCTTGCGCAGCGAAGAAACCAGGTGGCCCGATCCCGGTCCGGTGGGGGAAGGGGTCAGAGAGAAGATCACCTCTCGTACCGATTCGGCCGAGCTGCCCGCGAGCCGGCTGACCTCCTCCAGCCGTTGGACGACCGCGGGCGGCACGTCCTCCCGCTCGAGGATGCCGTTGACCTTCATGCCCATCGTGAAGATGGCCTGGCCGATCTGGTCGTGCACGTCGGCGGCGATGCGCTCGCGTTCCTGCATCCTCACCTGCTCGCGCTCGGCCTGGTTCAGCTCCTGGTGGAGCCGCTCCAGCCGGCCGATCATCTCCCGCTGGCTTTCGTAGAGCCTTGCGTTCTCGACCGCGACCGCGACCTGGTTTGCGAAGGTGGAGAGGAACCGCTCGTCGTCCGGCGTGTAGCCGCCCGGTTTGTTGGCGACGCCGATCATCCCGACCACTTTCTCGCCCACCTGGAGCGGGACGCCGAGAAAGGTGCGGACGGGCGGGTGGCCCTTCGGCTGGCCGACGCGGCCGGGATCGTGGAGGACGTCGTTGGAGACGTTGGAATGGCCCTCGGTGATCACGACGCCGAACACGCTGGGCCGGACCGGGATCAGGCGGAACCGCTCGTAGAACTTCGGGTCGGAGGGCTCGAATCCCTTGATCGCGGCCACGTCCAGCTGGTTGGAGCCGTTGAGGAGGCCGATGAAGCCGAAGGACGACGCGGTGAGCTCGAGGCAGCGCCCGAGGGCGCGGTCGAGGACCGGGGGCAGCTCGTGAAGCTGGGCGATCTCGATCGAGATCGAATACAGCGACTCCAGCTGCTGGCGGAAGGCGGGCGCGTCAGTCTCAGCCATTGCCTGGTACGAAAGTATTCTCCCCCCGTCCGGCCAAGAAACTCTCCTCCGCTCGGCGGGGGAAGGTTTGATCTACGGCAACCTGATCTCCGTCCTGGCCGGCCAGAACTTTTATCCTGACGCGGATGCGCGTCGATGAGCTGGTGACGCCCGCGCTTGTCATGGAGGCCGACGCGTTCGAGCACAACCTCCTCACGATGACGGCCGCCCTGCCCGGTGCCCGGCTGCGGCCGCACATCAAGGCCCACAAATGCACCGCCCTCGCGGCGCGGCAGGCCGCGGCCGGCCATCGCGGCTTCACCTGCGCCACCATCCGCGAGATGGAGGGCATGGCCTCCGCCGGACTCGGCGATGACCTGCTCCTCGCCAACGAGGTTCTTGACGCGGCCCGCCTCGGCCGGCTTGACGCGCGGATCACCGTCGCCGTGGACTCCCCGGAGACCGTCGCCGCGACGGTCAGGGGCGGAGTCAACGAGGTGCTCATCGACGTCAACGTCGGACTGCCCCGCTGCGGGATCCCGCCCGAGCAGGCGGGCGAGCTCGCCGAGCTGGCGCGCTCCCAGGGACTGACCGTCCGCGGCGTGATGGGCTACGAGGGGCACGTCGTCGGGCTCCCCGACCGAGCCCTCCGCGAGGAGCTCGCATCGGAGGCGATGGCCCTCCTTCTCCAGGCCCATGCCGACGTCGGCGGCGAGATCATCTCAGCCGGGGGAACCGGCACCTACGACATCAACACCTGGGCAAACGAGATCCAGGCGGGATCCTATGTCTTCATGGACACCGCTTACGCCAAGCTCGAGCTCCCCTTCCGGCAGTCGCTCGCCGTGCTCGCCCGGGTCATCTCGGTTTCCGGCTCCGGCTACGCGGTCGCCAACTGCGGGCTCAAAGCCCTCGGCATGGACCACGGCAAGCCGGACATCGACGGCGGTGGCACGGTCCTGGTCGTCTCCGACGAGCACATCACCTTCGTTCCCGAAACGGCGGTGAAGGTCGGCGACCTGGTCCGCGTGCTGCCCGCCCACTGCGACCCCACCGTAGCGCTCCACGAAGAGCTACACCTGGTCGCCGGCGACGCGGTGCTGGAGACTTGGGCGGTGGACCTCCGCGGGTGGTGAACGAACAGCGTGAGAGCTGGACCAACTGGGGGGGCACCTACAGCTGCAGCCCGACCCGGATCCAGTCCCCGGTCAGCGAGGAGGAGATCGTCGCCATCGTCCGCGGGGCGGCGGACCGGGGCGAGCGGGTGAAGGTGATCGGAAGCGGCCACTCCTTCACCGACATCGGCTGCACCGACGGCTGCATGGTGAAGCTCGACCGCTACAACCAGGTCCTCGACGTCGACCGAGATGCCGCGACGATCACCGCCCAGGCTGGGATCACGATCCTCCAGCTGAGCGCCGCGCTCGCACCTTTTGGACTCGCCATGGAGAACATGGGCGACGTCGGCTACCAGACGATCAGCGGGGCGATCTCGACCGCCACCCACGGGACCGGGGAAAAGCTCCGCAACATCTCCAGCCAGGTCGTCGGCCTGACCCTGGTGCTCGCCGACGGCAGCGTTCTCGACTGCTCGGCAGACAAGGATCCCGAGGTGTTCAAGGCGGCCCGGGTCAGCCTTGGGGCGCTCGGCGTGATCTCCACCGTGACGCTCGGCGTCGTGCCCGCCTACAACATCCGCTCGGTCCAGCAGCCGACCCGCGTCGACGAGCTTCTCGACAGCCTCGACGAGCGCTGCCGCGAGAACGACCACTTCGAATTCTTCTGGTGGCCGCATACCGACTGGGCCCAGGCGATCACCAACACCCGCACCCAGGATCCGCCCTCGGACTCGCAGCGGCGTGCCGGGTTCGGAGCTTACGTCAACGACATCCTGATCGAGAACCACGCGTTCGGGCTGATCCAGCGGGCGGCCACCATGAACCGGTCCTGGATACCGCGGCTGGCCGCCTTCACCGCGAGGACGATGACGCGCAAGGAGCTGACCGACCGCAGCGACAGGATCTTTGCCAACGAGCGCCTGGTCCGGTTTGCCGAGATGGAGTACGCGCTACCCCGCGAGCACCTGGTTCAGACGGTGCGTGACATCCGCGCCATGATCGAGCGGACCGGGCTCATGGTCAGCTTCCCGGTCGAGGTCCGGACGGTCGCCCCCGACGACATCTCGCTCAGTCCAGCCTACGGCCGTGACACGGGCTACATCGCGGTCCACGTTTTCCACAAGTTCGAGTACGAGCCCTACTTCCGAGAGGTGGAGGCGATCATGAACGGCGTCGAGGGACGGCCCCACTGGGGGAAGCTCCACTTCCAGACCGCCCAGACGCTGCGACCTCGGTACCCCCTCTGGGACAAGTTCATCGCCGTGCGCGAACGGCTCGACCCGAGAGGCATCTTCGGCAACGCCTATCTCGAGCGCGTGCTGGGAATGAAGGCGGAGGAGGTGCGCCGATAAGCGCTGCGGGGTGACCCTTTCGGGGCGCCGCGATTCCGCGGCGTTCGCCAACCAACAGATGAGGAGGGTGTGGACTTGTCTGAGCAGGGCTCACTTGCCGACGACCAGATCAACCAGTCGTTCGGCTACAAGCAGGAACTCCGGAGAGCTCTGAGGCTCTTCTCCCTTTACGCGGTCGCCTTCTCGATCATCTCGATCACGACCGGCATCTCCCTCAACTACGCCGCGGCGATCGGCGCCCTCGGACCGGCGTCGATCTGACTCTGGATCGTGGCGGCGCTTGGCCAGATGCTGGTCGCCCTCGTCGTCGCCGAGCTCGGCACCCGGATACCACTGGCCGGCTACTCCTACCAGTGGGGCGCACGGCTCGTCAACACGGCCTACGGCTGGTTCACCGGCTTCATCGGTTTGGCTTATCTTTCGGTCGGCGCGGCCGCGATCAACTTCCTCGTCGTCGCGCCCCTGGTGGCGACCCTCCTCCAGGCGGTCCTCAAGACCGACCCGGGCAACCCGGGCACCAACCTCCTGATCACGCTCGTGATCTACGCGGCCAACCTCGTCGTCAACATCCTCTCCATCGCGCTTGCGGCGCGGATCAACAACGTCGCCGTCTTCACGGAGATCGTCGGAATGGTCGGCTTCGCGGTGGTCGTCTTCATCGCCTGGGCGATCCATCCGAACCACGGCTTCGGCTTCCTCTTCACCACCGGCTCGGCCAACACGGGCGGCCTCATCGTCGCGGCGCTTCCCGCGGCGGCATTGATGGGGATCTTCACGATCGTCGGCTTCGAGCTCGCAGCGGATCTTGGCGAGGAGGCGATCGGCGCCCGGATCACCGTCCCCAAGGCGGTCATCTGGTCGGTCGCAAGCTCAGCCGTTCTGGGCATCATCGCCCTGATCGGTTTCACGATCGCGCTCCCCAACGATTTCAGCAAGATCGCAAGCTCGTCGACGCCCCTCGTCGAGATCGTCAACCTGTGGCTCGGCAGCTGGCCGGCGACAGTCTTCCTGGTGCTCGTCATCTTCTCCATCCTCGCCCTCGACGTGGTCGGCCTTGCCGCCACCGGGCGCCTGGTCTTCGCGATGGCGCGCGACAACATCCTGCCCGCGTCGACCTTCCTGCGGCAGGTGAATCCCCAGACCCGGACGCCGATCCGGGCGCTTGTCACCGCATCGATTTTGGGACTCCTGTTCACGCTCCTGGGCTACTACATCACGGTGTCCGGGACTGGCGAGGCCGCCTTCTTCGCCCTCGTCGGAGCGACCTCCACGCTTCCCTTCATCGTCTACTTCCTGACCGTGCTGGCCTACGTCCTCCGGCGCGACCGGATGGCGAGCCTTCCCGAGGCGTTCAATCTTGGCGCCTGGGCGAAGCCGGTCATGTATGCGGCGCTCGTCTGGACCCTCATCGCCCTCGGGCTGCTGATGATCCCGAAGATCTTCTGGCTGACCGACGCGATCGTCGTCGTCGTCATCGCCGTCGCGGCGGCCTGGTACTTCCTGGTCCTCCGCGGCAGGCTCGCGCGCGGCGAGGCCGGCGTGGACCAACTCCCCAAGGAGGCGGCTGCGGCCTCGACAAGCTGAAGTCTTACCCGAATGAAGAACCCTCCCCACCGGGTGGGGAGGGGACTTCGCCTATCGTTTTCGCTCGTATGCGATTACTCACCTTCAGAACGAACGGCGGTACCCGGGCCGGGCGGCTCGACGGCGACCGGGTGGTCGAGCTGGCGGACGCCGACGTCGGCGCGCTGCTGGCGCGCGGCGACGCCGGCCTGGCGGATGCGCGGAGCGCCGCCGGCCCCGGACGGCCGCTGTCCGAGCTGGACCTGGCGCCGGTAATCCTCGACCCGCCCAAGATCATCTGCGTGGGCCAGAACTACCTCGCCCACATCGAGGAGCAGGGCGCCAAGGTCCCCGATTACCCCACGCTCTTCAACAAGTTCCGCCGCTGCCTGGTCGGCCCCAACGATGAGATTGTGCTGCCACGGGTTTCGGAGAGCGTCGACTGGGAGGTGGAGCTGACGATCGTGATCGGCAAGGAGGCCCGCCACGTCACCGGGGCCGCGGCCGAGGAGGCGATCTTCGGCTACACGATCCTGAACGACACATCGATCCGCGACTGGCAGTTCCGGACCACCCAGTGGATGCAGGGGAAGGCCTTCGAGGCATCGACGCCGCTGGGACCGGTGGCGGTGAGCCGGGACGAGGTCGACCCCGGCAACCTCCGGCTGTGGACCGAGCTGGACAGTCAGGTGATGCAGGACAGCAACACCTCCGACATGCTCTTCAGCCCGGTCGAGCTGGTGGCCTACATCAGCCAGATGATCAGCCTGGAACCTGGCGATGTGATCGCCACCGGGACGCCCTCAGGCGTCGGCTTCGCCCGCAAGCCGCCGGTCTTCCTAAAGCCAGGCCAAACGATCCGCTGCTCGATCGAGGGCATAGGCTCGCTCGTCAACCGCGCGGTGAAGGAATAGCAGCCTAGGCAAAGTCCCGGTCGGCCAGCACGAGGTCGGCCCGGCCGGCGAGGAGCACGTTGCGAGCGTCGTCGAGCGAGAGTATCCCGCCCGCCACGGCGGTCCTGACACCAGCCTCGTTGCGAACCCGGTCGCTCAGCGGGGCGTTGAAGCAGCGCCCGTACCAGGGGACCGCCTTGGCGACAGCGTGGCCGCTCTCGACCAGCACCACGTCCACGCCTGCCGCCTTGAGCTCGCGCGCGACCGCGACGGCGTCGTCGTCGTTGAAGCCTTCAGGCAGCCAGTCGGTGGCGGAGATCGCCACCCACAGCTCGCGCGGCCAGCCGGCCCGGACGGCGGTGACGACCTCGAGCGGATAGCGCAGCCGGTTCTCGAGCGAGCCGCCGTAGCCGTCAGAGCGGCGGTTGCTGAGCGGCGAGAGAAAGGACGCCATCAGCTGGCCGCGCGCCAGCTGGAGCAGCAGCCGTGGGTAGCCCGCTGCCTCGCCCGCCGCGGCGGAGCGGACGAAGGCATCCCGGACCCGATCCATGTCCTCCCGGTTCATCTCCCGCGGCGTCCGGCTCCGTCTCGTATAGGGAAACGGCGAGGCGGCGAACAGGTCCCAGCCGTCGGCGCCGAGAGGGAGGTCGGCGCCCTCGGCGGGCGGCCGCACGGCGCCCCGCGGCCCGGCGTGGCCGAGCTGGAGGATCGGCCTCGAGTCCCCCGCCGGCGGCGTCGTGGGCGTGCCCGGATGGAGCCGCCCTTCGGGTGTGACGGCGACCAGCTCGGTCACCTCCGAGGGCCTGATGATCCGCTCCGCGATCGGGTCGAGGCGAGGGCGGAGCGCCTCCTCCACCCGCCCCACGAAGAGCGGGTCCCGCTCCCGCAGCTCCCGGTAGTCGAGGTTGCCCCGGGTGAGGAAATGGAACACGAACTGCTCGGTCGGGAAGTCCCAATAGTGGCGGAACTGCTCGTACCAGCGGATGCTCGGGCGCGAGGCCCGCTGGATCGCTTCGACCCGCGGCCGCCGCTCGGTCTCGTAAGCCGTGAAGGTCCGCTGGATATCCGGCCCGTTCTGCTCGAGGGAGAAGGCGAGCGCGATCGCGTCCTCCATCGCCATCTTGGTCCCCGACCCGACCGAGAAGTGCGCCGTGTGCGCGGCATCGCCCATCAGGACCAGGTTGCGGTGGTGCCAGGAGCGGTTCCGCAGGGTCCTGAACGCGGCCCACTTGGAGTTGTTGCCGAGCAGCCGGCGGCCTTCCAGGTGCCGCGCGAAGAGCCGCTCGAAATACTCCAGCCCGTACAGGTCACTCTGGCCCGGCGCCTGGACCGCCCGGTTGGACTCCTCGAGCCCGGCTCGTCGCCAGGTCTCAGGGTCCATCTCCACGATGAAGGTGCTCAGGTCGTCCTCGTAGGGGTAGATGTGGGCGCAGAACCGGCCGTGCTCGTTCTCCTCGAAGAGGAACGTGAAAGACGTGTAGCGGAGCGCCGCGCCGTACCAGGCGAAGACCGTCCGCCCCGCCTCGACCTGCGGCCCGAAATGCTCCGCCCACTGGTTGCGGAAGACGCTGTTGACGCCGTCGCCGGCCGCGACCAGGTCGTTCTCGGCGAGCATCGCCTCCGGATCTCGGATCTCGGATTCGAAGCGAAGCTCGACCCCCTGGCGGGCAGCTCCGCGCTGGAGGATGTCGAGCAGCCGGCGGCGGGAGATGGCCCAGAACCCGATGCCGCCGCAGCTCAGCACCTGGCCGTGGATGCGCACCTCGATCGGGTCCCAGGCGTTGGCGTTGGCGAGGATCTCGTCGTGCGTCGCCTGGTCCTGCTCACGCAGGTAGCTCATCGTCTTCTCGGAGAAGACGACGCCGAACCCGAAGGTGTCGTCGGGCCGGTTCCGCTCGTAGACGGTCACCTGGTGGCTGGGATCGGCGCGCTTGGCGAGCATCGCGAAGTAAAGGCCCGACGGTCCTCCCCCCGCGACCCCGATCTTCATTGCCCGAAAAGATAGAAGACCGGGGCTTTTTCGCCCCGGCCTCCACCTCTCCCTCGCTCTCGTCGCGCGATCAGCAGCCCAGGTTCTGGTCCAGGTCGATGTCGCGGTTCAGGAATTGGTAAACCCAGACCTGCCCGCCCGGCCAGAGCGACGCCTGGCACTTGGCGGTGTCGTCGAGCCCGCTGGCGCCGGCGACCCAGTTGGGCGTGTTCGGCGGTGCGAAGCTGCCGGCGAGCTCGTTCCACATCCAGGAGGTGGAGTAGACGCCGACGGTCCGGCCGGAAGAGCGCTGCAGGTAGTCGAGCGCGCCCTGGATGACATAGCTGTTCTGCTCGGTGTCCTCGGACCAGTAATTCTCGGTCTCGACGTCCAGCCACCAGGTGCCGAGGCGTTCCGACGCCCCTCCGGTCTGGGAGCTGGCGTAGCCGCGCGCCCACTGGGCGGAGTCGTAGCCGTAGTTGTAGGCCTGGCAGCCGGTGTCGTCGGTCGCGCAGTTCAGCGGTCCGTCCTGGCGCAGCCCGTAATCGAGGTTGATGTACATCTGCGGCGTCCCCGTCGCCTCCGCCCAGGTGAACTCGCTCGCGAAGCAGTCGTTGGTGGAGAAGGGATGGCCGCCGGTGACGCCGATGATGCCGAAGCCGTAGCCGCCCGGATAGTCGGTGCCGCACTGCGGCCAGGAGATGTCAGAGCCGACGACGTTCTGGGGGACGGTCCCCGCCGCCGATGCGGAGGTCGGAACCGCGGCGATGAAGGCTGCCGCGAGCAATGCCGAAACCAGAAAAGAGAATTTCTGTCGAACAGCCATCTGAATCGAAGACCCCCTCGCAGTCGGTGACACTGGAGCGGAGCTTGCCGGTGGGTCATTGCGGTTCCGCAACGGGGCGGGTCAAGAGCGGTTAGGGGCTGAGGACATGTGGACATCGGGTGGCCCTGGAAAGCACCCCGGCCGGATATCGAAAGTCCCCTCGCCGGGAAGCGAATACCTATCTCCAGATCAGGCGAAGAGGATCCCGGGGTTCAGAATGCCCTGCGGGTCGAGGACGCCCTTCATCGCCCGCAGGCTCTCCAGGTAGAGAGGCGCCTGCTCCCGCCGGTACCAGGCGGCGTGGTCGCGGCCGACCGCATGGTGATGGGTGATCGTCCCGCCCATCTCGATGATCGCCGCTGAGGCGGCGTCCTTGATCACCTGCCATTGCTCGATCTCCTCGCCCCGGGTCGCCGGACCGGTCACCGAGTAGTACGGCGCCGGGCCGTCGGGGTAGACGTGGGTGAACCGGAGGGACACCCAACCCCGGCCCGCGCCGACCGTATCCATTGCCGACCGGACGGCGGCCGTCACCTTCTGATTGAAGGCTTCGAACCGGTCCCAGGTGCAGGCGGTCTCGAAGGTCTCGTTGATCACGCCCATCCCGGCGATGGCGTCCCGGTAGTAGGGCATCCGGATGAACGCGCTTCGCCAGGCACCGGCTGCGCCCTCGCGCGCGCCCGTCTCGCCCGCCCGCGTCCGAACCTCGTCCGGCACCTGGCCGCGATGGTCGCGGCAGCACTCGGCGGCGCGCGCGATCCAGGCGTCGAGAGGGTGGTCGGCGGATTCGAAGGCGATCAGCAGCAGCGTCCGGGAGCCGTCGCCGGCCCCGTTGTAGAGAGCCTCACTCGGGTCGAGGAGCCGGCAGTTGGACGGGTAGAGCCCGGCCTGGGCGACCGCCCGGCAGGCGGCGACGGCGTCCTCGAAGCGCTCGAACTCGGAGGTCAGGCCGGCCCGGTGGGTCGGCCGGTCCTGGAGGCGCACCCACGCCTCGGTGATGATGCCGAGGGTGCCCTCGGAGCCGAGGAAGAGGCGGTCGGCACGAGGCCCTGAGCCGTCACCGGGAAGGCGCCGCGTCTCCACGACGCCGCTGGGCGTCACCACCCGGAGCGACTCGACGAAGTCGTCGATGTGGGTGTAGAGGGTCGCGAAATGCCCTCCGGACCGGGTCGCGATCCATCCCCCGAGGGTGGAGAGCTCGAACGACTGCGGGAAGTGGCGGAGGGTCAGGTCGTGCGGCTTCAGCTGTGCCTCCAGGCCCGGCCCGAGGGCGCCCGCCTGGATCCGCGC
>DATCOZ010000210.1:0-10306 GCA_036564345.1 Candidatus Dormiibacterota bacterium
CAGGCGTCGGCGGCCGGCAGCCAGGACCCGAAGTAGCCGCCGAGGAGAACGGCGCGGGTCTCCTCGAGGGAGCCGCCGCTCGCTTCCAGCGCCTCGCCGACCGAGGACCCGGCGTCGAGCTCGCGGACGACCGGCGTGCCCGTCGCGTAAAGGGTTGCCAGGAACGTGCCGCCGGCCGAACCCCGGCCGGCGGATCGAAACCAGGCATCGCCGCGGCGGGCGATGAGAGCGACGTGGGCAAGGCTCTCGACGTTCTGGACCAGCGTCGGCGCGCCGTCGACTCCACGCTCCCGGGGCGGCGGGGGGACGTTGGTGGGAACCGATATGCCTGTGTTGGCGAGGTTGACGGCCGCGCTCGACTCACCGCTGACGTAGCGGGCCGGCGCAGTGATGAGGAGCGCAGAGCGGCGCTCTTCCTCCGGGCGCTCGGCGAGCGCGACCGCCATCGCCGCATGGGCTTCGCCGAGGTCGCCCGCAACCAGCAGGATGACCCGCTCGGCGCCCAGGGCCCGCTGCGCGAGGAATGCCCCGTCGAGGACCAGGTGCGGTCGCGCGGTCATCAGGAAGCGGTCCTTGCGGCTCAAAGGCTCGCCCTCGCAGCCGTTGGCGAGAACGACCGCCGGGGCGCCGGCCGGACGGCCGGCGATCGAGCGCCACTTGGTTCCGACCGGGAACCCCGCTCCGCCGCGGCCGCCCAGGCCGCTCCGTTCCAGGACATCGATGAGCCCCACGGGCCCAGGCAGGGTCCCCAGCCGGCGGAGATGAGCCTGGTAGGGCTCGGGGCCCAGCCCAGGGTCAGGGCCGGCCAGCAGCCGGGGCTCGGAGGTGGTCAGCTCGATCACGCGGTGCCGACCTCCGGCCAGCCGCCGATCCGCTGTATGACACCGTCGTCGCCGACCAGGCGCGCCGTGACGCCGGCGGTATCGAGCCAGGCGACGGCGTCCGGCCCCTTGACGATCGCGGCGGTCGCGGCAACGTTGGCATCGAGGCAGGTTCGGGCGACGACGCTGGCGGTGCGCCAGGGCCCGGCGGCGGGACGGCCGGTCAGCGGATCAATGATGTGGTGGAGGACGACCGCGCCCCGGATCCAGCGGCGCACCGTCGTGGAAGAGGTCGCGATCGCTCCCGAGAGAATGCCGATCGCCTCCTCACCGGGACTGATCGCGGAGCGGCTGTCCTCGCTGACCTGGACCACCCAGCCGCCGGCCGGCGCCGGCCCCGCGGTGGCGATGTCGCCTCCCAGGCTGACCAGCACGCCGGCGTCTTGACCGGCTGCCGCCAGTGCGGCTGCGGCGGCGAGGTCGGCGGCAAGGCCCTTCCCGGTCGCGCCAAGGTCGAGCTCCACGCCCACCGGCAGGTGAACTGTCCGCTCCCTCTCGTTGAAGCGGACCAGCCGCCAGCCGGCGACCGCACTCATCACCAGGTTCAGCGCGGGTCCGCGGGGAGCGACCTCGGCGAAGGTGACGTCGTAGCCGACGACACGCATCGCGCCGCCCACGGTCGGATCGACCGCGCCGTCGGTCAGTCGAGCGGCGCGGAGGGCGGCCGCGATGGCCGTCGCCAGCAGCGGGCTGAGCTCGTGGGTGCGGCCGGGGCCCGCGTTGACTGCGCTTAGCTCGCTGTCGGAGCGGAAGCGGCTGTAGGCGAGGTCGACGTCGCGAAGCGTGGCCTCGACCGCGGCCCAGGCGGCCTCCAGTCCGTCCCTCCGCGTCACGACGAGTCGGACCGCGCCGCCGAGCGCGGTTCCCTCAGCGATCGCCACGCCACCTTCCGCGTTCGTCATGGGCGGGCGCTCCGGCCCCGAGCCGATTCGCGGAAGCGTGCCCTCTCGGCGGCCAGCGGATCCGTTCCGGGCAGCATCAGCCGGGCGGCGACCGCCCAGCCCACAGCCAGGATGCAGATCGCGTCAAGGACGAGCAGCCAATCCGACCAGCGATCGGTTCCAGTACCGAAGCCGTGTACGACGGCGATCGGCCAGGAGGCGTAGGCGAGCCAGTGGACGGCCCGCCAGGTGCGCCTGCCGACGAAGTTCCGGAGAAGGCTGGTCAGCAGGACCGCCAGCAGCAGGTCGAAGGCGACAGTGCCGAGGCCCAGCCAGACCGTCCGGTAGCTGGACACGAAGGGGATGACGGCGGTCGCCCAGCCCAGGTTGGTGTAGGGGTCGACGACCGCCGTCACGATGTGGAGGGCGAGGAAGATCACCGCCAGCAGCGACAGGTTGCGATGAAACCCGGTGGTGACGAAGCGCGGCCAGCCGGCGCTCTCGAAGCGGGCGACGCTGAGCACGCCGAGCACGGTGACAGCTGACAGGAGCAGGAGGCTCACGGCGCCGGCGCCGCGGGTCGCGTACCAGAGGTAGGTCGTGCTCACCGGTCACAGGTTGAAGCCAGGCCCTCTGACCCACCTGTGAGTCGGCTGGGAGTTTCCTGTGAGCACAAATGCAAGTCGTGCCTCAAACGCCGAGGCCAGCCTTGCCTCCCCATTTCATGGGGAGGTGGCCCCGCCGTACGGGGCCGGAGGGGCTATCACCGACCACCGTGAGTCAAAAGACGGGGTGCTCAGGTGGTGGTCGGAGAACGCCCCTCCCCTCCTCGCCGCCGCGAGGAGGACCTCCCCACTCGGTGGGGAGGCAAGACTTGCTTGTGCGTGCGGCCTAAGGAAAGAGGCGGAACCAGCGCATGCTGAGGAAGCCCCCGAGCAAGAGGACGAAGATGCCCAGCATCAGCATCGGGACCAGGATGTCGACCCTCAGGAACTGCCAGCCGAAGCTGGAGCCCAGCGAGCTGTAGATCTTGCTGAGCTGGCCGGCGGCCGACGCGTAGTAGTACTTGCCGCCGGTCGTCGCGGCGATGCTCTGGAGCGTCGGCTCGTCGACGCCGCCCACCGGCTGGCCGTGGACCGTGGTGTTCCTGTCGCGCTGCCCGACCCCGACCGTCACCACCGGTATCGACGCCGCCCTCGCGTTCTCCGCCGCCGCCTGGGGATCGATTCCGGCGTTCGAAGCCCCATCGGTCAGGACGACGATGATCGCCGGCGGCCGGCTCGCCTCGGGCGTGGTTGCAACGCTTCGCGCGATCTCGTCGAGCGCCGCGGTGATCCCCTCCCCGATCGCGGTCCCGCCGTTGGCGCGGAGGCTGTCGAGCGCGCTCGTGACGTTGTCGTGGTTGGTCGTCAGCGGCGTGAGCAGGGTGGCCTTGGTGTTGAAGCTGACCAACCCCACCTCGGCGCCCGGCGGCAGCTGGTCGATCAGCTGCCGTGCCGCGCTTCGCGCCGCGACCAGCCGCGACGGGAACACGTCGGTCGCGTCCATCGAGCCGGAAACGTCGATGACGAGCATCACGCTGGCCCTGCTGCGGGCGACCTCGAGGTTGAGGACTGGGTCGGAGGCCGCCAGCACCAGCCCGGTCAGGCCGAGCAGGAAGAGGGCGGTCGGAACGTGGCGTCGGATGCCGGGCCGCTTGCCGACGACTGACGCGAGCAGGTCGAGGTTGGTGAAGCGGACCGCGTAGGAGCTGCGCCGGCGCTGGGCGAGGAGGTAGAGCAGGGCGAGGACCGGGACCAGGATCAGGATCGGCAGGTAAACCGGGTTGAGGAAGCTCACTGGAGCACCGCTCCGGCGTGACCGCGGCGGCCCGTCTCCACCCGCTGGAAGAGCCTCAGGAGCTGGGCCAGCACGTCCTCGGAGGTACTCAGCTCGAGGACAGCGGCGCGAGCCGCGCGAAGGTCGGCGAGGAGCTGGCGCCGCTGCTCCTGGGCCGCTGCGCGGAAGCGCTCGCGGAGCTTGCGGTTGCCGGTGTCCACCTCGATCTGGCGTTTCGTCTCGGGATCCTCGAGGCGGAGCAGACCGACATCGGGGAGCTCCGACTCGCGGGGATCGCCGACCACCGCCGCCAGCACCTCGTGGCGGACGCCGAGGATCTTGAGCGGCTGCTGCCAGCCGGTCGGCGCGAGGAAGTCGCTGACCACGATGACCAGCGAAGGGCGCTGGATCAGGCGGCCGGCCTGGCTGAGAGCTCGCGCGAGGTCGGTCGGGCCGTCTTCGCCGGGGCCCCGATCACGCGTGGCCTCGGCGATCAGGGTCGAGCGCGCAAAGCGTCCGGAGGAGGGCGGGATGATGTGCTGGAGGCCGTTGTCGAAGATCAGCGCGCCGACCCGGTTACCCCGCCGCCCGAGCAGGATGGAGGCGGCGACGACGAGCTCGCCGGCTGCCTCGCGCTTGAGGCAGCGGGCGGTCCCCCAGTCCAGTGAGCGGCTGGTGTCGAGGATCAGCCAGGCGTCGAGGCCGCGGTCGGGGTTCGCCTCCCGGACGTAGGTGCGGTCGGAGCGGGCTGACAGGTTCCAGTCGATCTGGCGGGGGTCGTCGCCGGCCACGTACTCCCGCACGTCGGCCTGCTCGACCCCCGGCCCGCGCCCGCGGGAGCGGTAGTCACCGGCGGGATGCACGCCGAGCGAGCCCATCACGGGCCAGTGGACGCGTCCGAGGCGCTCCCGGATGCTCGGCTTCCTGAAGGTCACCTTCAGAGTGTCCTTCAGACGGCCCTGTCGCGGAGGTCGATGCGTGGTGGCGGGTTTCGCTCCAGGAGGGCCCCGATCACCTGCTCGGAGTCGACGCCGGCGGCGATCCCCTCGTAGCTGAGGAGGAGGCGGTGGCGGATGACCTCCGGCGCCAGGTCGGCGACGTCCTGGGGCAGCACGTACTCGCGACCGCGGATCAGCGCGAGCGCGCGGGAGGCGGAGACCAGGTGGATCGTGGCCCGCGGGCTGGCGCCGTAGGCGATCGCGGCGGCGAACTCGGGAAGCCCCGACTCGGCGGGCTTGCGGGTGGCCGTCGTCAGCTTCACCGCGTAGGCGAGGACGACCGGGTCGACGTAGATGGCGGACGCCGCGGCCTGGAGCTCGAGGAGCTGGGAGGCGCTCAGGATCTGGCGGAGCTCGATCGGCTTTCCGGTGATTCGAGAGACGACGACGATCTCCTCGGTCAGCGACGGGTAGCCGACCAGCACCTTGAGCATGAAGCGGTCGAGCTGCGCCTCCGGCAGCGGATAGGTGCCGTCGGCTTCGATCGGGTTCTGGGTCGCCAGGACCATGAATGGCTCGGGGGTGGCGAAGGTCTCCTTGCCGATCGTGACCTGGTGCTCCTGCATGATCTCGAGCAGCGCGGACTGGACCTTGGCCGGCGCGCGGTTGATCTCGTCGGCCAGCAGGAGGCTGCAGAACACCGGGCCCAACTCGGTCGAGAACTCGGCGTTCTTCGGGTTGTAGATGCGGGTGCCGATCAGGTCGGCGGGCACCAGGTCGGGGGTGAACTGGACGCGCCCGAAGCTGCACCCGAGGGCGGTGCTGAGCGCTTTGACGGTCGCCGTCTTGGCGATGCCGGGCACGCCCTCGATGAGCACGTGGCCGCCGGCGAGGAGCCCGACCAGGATCCGCTCCAGCATCCGGTCCTGGCCGACGATCAGTCGCTTGACCTCGAACAGGACCTGCTCGAGGGGTGTGCCGGGGCCGGGAGCGCTCGCCGACGGAAGGACCGTGATCGGCACTTCGTCCGGGTGTTGGCGGGGTGCCCTGGGGTCCATCGGATCTCCTTCTTTAACTGGTTTCAGGGGGTGACCGGGCGCTCGCCCAGGGTCACCGTGACGGTTTTGGTGGAGCCGTCCGGCAGCCGGACGGTGACGCCGACCCGGTTGCCCGGGCTGTAGCCGGCGAGTGCCTGGCTGAGGCCGCTGCTGTCGGCCACGTCATGGCCGCCGATCGCGGTGATGACCCAGCCCGCCTGGATGCCGGCCTGGGCGGCGGGTCCGCCGGCGACGACGGTGACCACGTCGACACCCGAGGTCGCGTTGTCGCGGGTCGTGATCGCGAGGTAGGGCCGGTTGGTGTGGGTGACGCTGCCGCTCCCGACGATCTGCCGGGCCGCGTCGGTGACCTGGTTGCTCGGTATCGCGAACCCGATCCCGGACGATGTCTGGCGGCCCTGGGAGTCGGATCCCGAAAGGGTCGGGATCCCGATGACCTGGCCGTTGAGGTCGACCAGCGCGCCGCCCGAGTTGCCGGGGTTGATCAGCGCGCTGGTCTGGACGAGGTCGGTGAGGGTCACGCCGTTGCCTTCCGACTGGGTCCGGCCGACGGCGCTGACGATGCCCTCGGTGACGGTGTCGGTGAGACCGTATGGACTACCAACCGCGAGCACGACCTCGCCGACCTGGATCTTCGAGGAGTCGCCGAACTTGGCCGGAGTCAGCCCGGTGGCGTTGGCCACCTTGATGACGGCGAGGTCGTTCGAGGCGTAGCTGCCGGCCAGCGTTGCCGTGTAGGTCTTGCCGTCCGAGGTCTTGACCGTAAAGGAGGTCGCGCCCTCCACGACATGGTTGTTGGTGACGATGTCGCCGGCGGCGTCGTAGACGATCCCCGAACCGAGGCCCTGGCTGGTGTTGATCTGGACGATCGAAGGCTGGATGGACTTGGCCACCGCCTCCAGCTGCGCCTGGAACTGGGCGAGGGCGCCCGACCCGGTCGCGGGCGACGGCGCGGGGCTCGAGCCGGTGCCGGGCGAAGGAGATGCCTCCGGCGATGCCGAGGGAGAAGGCGAGGGCGATGGCGAGGCCTGGGCCCTGGCCTGGGCCTGGCGGGCGGTCGCCTGGGCGGTCTCGGCCGCGGTCGCCAAGCGGACGCCCGGGCCGGCGCAGCCCGCGAGGATGAGGAGTGCGGCCGCGAGAAGGAAGTGGATCGGTTTCAGCATTGGAATTGTGGGCGAAGTGTGGAGAGGGCTCCTGAAGGAACGATTAAGCCTACGGAACCTTTCGTGTGAGTTCCGGTGGCGAGGTGCTGGCGGCCGGCCGGCGCCGGCCGCAGCACGCTCGTCTTTTTTCCCCGAACTCGGAAGGCGACTACGGGACGGTCGGGACTTGGCCGGCGTTTTCCTGGGCCTCACGCGCGGCGCTCTCGCCGGCCTCGTGGGTGGCGTCCTCGTTGGGCGTAAAGGTGCCCGGGGTCGCCGCGGTGGCGGTGGTGGCCGCCGTGGTCGTCGCGGCGCTCGCGGCTACCGCGCTGGTTCCCCAGAGGGCGGCGCCGAGAACGCCTCCGGTGAACATCGAGGCGGCGACCGCGCCGCCCGCCAGGGCCATCTTGAGACGGTTCATTGCTCTGCTCCTTTTGAAGCTCTTCGGGTGGGTGGCGGCTGGGCTGTCCATCTCCGCCGGGGACAATGGACCCCACCCTGGCGGCGCCACCTCGGGAAGCCTTGTGCGCTTGCTGTGAAGTTGACGTGAAGGCCTCCGACGAGGTCCGTGCCACAATTCGAGGCGAACCTTCTTGAAGCCGCAACCTGGAGGAAAAGAGAACGATGGCCGGTAACAGCGTCTATCGGGTCACAGAGCTCATCGGCGTCAGCCCCAAGAGCTGGGAGGATGCAGTCCAGAACGCTGTCGAGACGGCATCGGGCAGCCTCGAGGACCTTCGCATCGGTGAGGTCGTCAAGCTCGACGTCACGATCGACAAGGGCAAGGTGACCGGCTATCGCGCCAGGGTGAACGTCTCCTTCAAGTACCGCGCCAAGGGCTGACCTCCGCACCCAGCCGAATCGCGTCGCCTGGTTCTCTCGCGCCAGCCCTTGGGCCGAGGACCTTTCGCGCCGCTGAAAGCACCCGCACAGAGCGGCGGATGGCGTCGGACACCTAACCTCAGTGGACAGATGACCTCGCAGCTGACCAACTGGCTGATCTCGCTCGTCGGGTCGGGTGGCTTGCTCGCGATCTTCCTGACGATGTCGGGCGAGAGCGCCGGCGTGCCCATCTCGAGCGAGATCGTGGTTCCTCTCGGCGGCGCTCTCGCCGCCCAGGGAAAGCTGTCCTTCGTCGCAGTTGTCGCAGCCTCCAGCCTCGGCAACCTGGCCGGGTCGCTCGTGGCCTACCTGCTGACGCGACGCTATGGCGAGCAGGTGATCCTGAGCCGCGCCGGCAGGTGGATGGGCCTGAGCCGCGGCCACCTCCGTCTCGCCAACCGGTTCTTCGGCAAGTACGGCGTGTGGGCAGTGTTCCTCGGCCGGCTGCTGCCGATCGTCCGGACTTACATCTCCTTTCCCGCCGGCCTCTCCCGGGTGAAGCTGGTGACGTTCACGATCGCCACCCTGGCGGGCGCGATTCCCTGGAACTTCGCCCTCGCCTATGCGGGCTACAAGCTCGGACAGCACTACGACGTGGTGGCGAAATACCTCGGACCGGTGGGGGTACCCCTGGCGATCCTGGTCGTGATCCTGCTCGTCGCCGGCTGGTGGTATGGCCGCAAGCTCGGCGACGAGGAGGACGAGAAGAGCGCTGCCTAGGCGACTGCCGGCGGCTAGATCAGGTAGTCGTAGAGAAGCTCTTCGCTCTCCAGTGGGCGGTGGTTCAGTTGGATCTCGTCCATCCGCTGGAGCAGCGGCTCGAGGTCGGCCTTGTCCTTCAGCTCGATGCCGACGAGGGCCGCTCCCCGCTCCTTGTTCGTCTTTTTCATGTACTCGAAGCGGACGATGTCGTCGGTCGGCCCGAGCGCTCGATCGACGAACTGGCGGAGCTGGCCGGGCTTCTGGGCGAACTCGACGATGAAGTAGTGCTTCCTGCCCTGGTGGACGAGGCTGCGCTCCATGATCTCGGGGTAGCGGAGGATGTCGTTGTTCCCGCCGCTGAGGATGCAGGCGGTGGTCGTTCCGCGGATCTCATCGGCCAGGTCGTCGAGCGCCGAGACGGCCAGCGCACCGGCGGGCTCGGCGATGATCCCCTCGTTCTGATAGAGCTCGATGACGGTCGTGCAGACCTTGCCCTCCGGCACCACGACGACACGCTCGAGCAGCCTTCGACAGAGCTCGAAGGTGAGGTCGCCCACCTTCTTGACGGCCGCGCCGTCGACGAAGGTGTCGATCTGGTCGAGGCTCACCACCCTGCCCTGGCGGATCGATTCGTACATCGACGGCGAACCCGCCGGCTCTACGCCGAAGATCCTGGTGGCCGGGCTGCGGCGCTCGAGGTAGGACGCGATGCCGGAGGCCAGCCCGCCGCCGCCGATGCCGGTGACCACGACCTCCAGCCGCTCGCCGAGCTCGTCGTGGATCTCCTTGCCGACGGTGCCCTGGCCCGCGATCGTCAGGAGGTCGTCGAAGGGGTGCACGAATACGGCGTGACGCTTCGCGCAGAAGGCCTGGGCCGCCGCGTTCGCGTCGTCGTAGGAGTCGCCGACCAAACGCACCTCGACCACCTCTCCGCCGAAGTGCTTGACCCTGTCGATCTTCTGGGTCGGCGTTATCTCGGGCATGAAGATGGTCGCCCGGATGCCGAGCGCCTCGCAGGCGAACGCGACGCCCTGGGCGTGGTTGCCCGCGCTGGCGCAGACGACTCCGCGCTCGCGCTCCTCCGGCGACATCGAATCGACCCGGTTGTAGGCGCCGCGGATCTTGAAGGAGCGGACCTCCTGGAGGTCCTCCCGCTTGATCAGGATGTCAGCGGCGTAGCGCTTCGAGAGCCGGTTGGAACGCTGGAGGGGCGCCCTGAAGATGACCGGGGCCAGACGGACCGCGGCATCCTCGACCGCCTGCTGGAGATCTACGGTGCGCATTCAGGGAAGACAACTCTAAGGGAGGCCGGGCAGAGGGCCGCCCCTCAAGCGGGAGATCTCAGCTCTCGCGGCTCGGTCCGAGTTCTTCGCCGCCCGCCATCACCGGTGGGCCAGGCGAGGACGCGAACTGTTGGCCCAGAGGGACTGAACCGAGAACCGGGAGCGAGGGCCGGCGGCCCCTTACTGACGAATCCGGCGGCGGCCGACCCAGGTCGGAGCGACGGTGTCGTCGCCGTCCTCCCAATCGAGGACCTCGAAGCCCTGCCGCTCGCACTTCAGCTTGGTGAGCCGGCCCTGGACCTCGAAGAGACGATCCTGCGCCGCCAGCGGCTCGCGCACCTCGTCTGCCGGTGGCGGATCGCTCTCGGTCGCCGCCGCGACGACCATGGTTATCCTCGGAAGCATCTCGTCCGGGACGAGATGGCGATCCTGGAGGTTGAGACCTTCAAGCTCCCAGAGAAGATCGTCGATCTGGTGGATGAGGTCGTTCAGCCGAATTTCATCGGTCCGCCGCCGCGACTCGACGCGAAGCGCCTTGCTGATGTCGACGTTGGCTTGCTGCAGCATCCCAGACCCCTTTCCCTGCGGGTGGATTTCCCCAGGCTGGCTCAGGTTCATTCCGAGATCGAAACAAAAGCAGTAATTATTTTGCACTTTTTCTTGCGCAAGGGCAGCTCATCCAGGCTTAAGGTTGGCGGCTGAAATTGGGAGCCATCCACCC
>DATCOZ010000224.1:0-1812 GCA_036564345.1 Candidatus Dormiibacterota bacterium
GTCAACGACGAGGTCTGCCGGGTGCTGAAGGAAGGCGGCTTCGGGGCCGCCTACAAGGGCTTCGAAGCGCCCCCGGGTACGCCGATGATGATCCATTCGACAGGCCACGGCGTCGGTCTCGACGTCCACGAGCTGCCCAACTTGCGGCCGACCGACGTCCCGCTCGAGGAGGGAGACGTGGTGACGGTCGAGCCCGGTCTATACCTCGAGGGGCTGGGAGGGCTGCGGGTGGAGGACACCGGCATCGTCACCGCGACAGGCTTTCGCAACTTCACCTCGATCAGCCGGAGCCTCGATCCCCGCGCTTACATGTAGTCGCCGGGCAGGCGGCCATGTAAAGTATGCGTTGACATGAGGCCCGACCGCGACGCCGGCGAAAGCCTCGGCGACCGCGTCCGCAAGCTCCGGATGGAACGCGGGATTAGCCTTGCCAAGGTGGCCGGCGCCGACTTCAGCCGTGCCTTCCTGAACCAGGTGGAGCTGAACAAGAGCCGGCCCTCGGTGCGCGTCCTGCGGGTGATCGCCGACCGCCTCGGCACCCCCGTCGACTACCTCCTCGACGGGTCCACGCCCAGCCTCGACCGTGAGATCGCGCTCGAAAAGGCCCGCCTGGAGCTGGCCAGGGGGGATCTCCGGCGGTGCCTTTCGATCATCGAGCCGGCGCTCGACGCCAAGGAGTGGCCGCTGGGTGTCGACGCGCGGCTCTGCGCCGGCGAGGCGATGCTGAAGCTCGGCCGCGGCGAGGAGGCGACCCGCCTCCTGGAGAGCCAGCGCGCCGTCATCGCCGCACACGCCGACCAGCACCGGCTCCAGCGCCTCGACACCATCCTTGCCGGGGACAGCCACCGGCTCGATGCCGAGGCCCACGCCAAGCTTGGCGTCGCCCTGCTCCGCGACGGCGATGGCGCGGCCGCACTCGAGCACTTCCGAGCCGCCCGGATCCTCCTGGGCGGATAGAGGGCGCGGGACGCGGGTGGGGCTACTCCCCGGACGGGAAGGTGAAGGTCGGCGGCGGCGTGACCTCGGGAGGGACTACCTCCAGCACGACCAGGGTGTGGGCACCCAGGACGATGTTGCGCGGGTTGCCCGTGTACGGCTTGCCGTCCACGAACATCTCCAGCTTCTGGTCCTTGGTAAGCACCGTCGCGCCGATCTGGGTATTGCTCAGCGGCTTCTTCCAGATGTCGAAGATGTTGCCCAGCGTGAATTTGCGGGCGGCCGAGGTCTTGGGCGCCTCGATGTGGATGACGCCGTCGTTCGGATGCGTGTGCATCCAGTAGAGGCACTGGGTCGTCTGGTCGATGCCGACCCCGGCGGGGAGGGTGGTCTCGTTGCCGTTGATGATGATCGAGAGGTGGGCGTGGTAGTGAACGGCCAGCTGCTCGTTCGTCTGGCAGGGGATCCCATCGATCGTCTGATCAGCCGAGGTTCCTCCCCCGCTCCGGGCATAGGCGACGATCAGGACGATCGTCCCAACCAGCAGCAGGCCTCCCACGACGATCGGAAGCAGGGGCAGGTCCTCGTACCAGGCCTTGCGGGTCTGGACGCGCGAATACCTGCGGGCGGCGCCTTTGCGGACCTTGGTCTTGCTCAACTGAACTCCAGGAGGGGCATTGCTTGTGGACTCGGCGGCCGGGCGGGCCGGCTCACCGGTGCCTGTTAGAATACCGGGGTTCCTTTCTGGTCCCGGCCGGAGTGTTTCCGTTGAGCCCGGGGCCTGATCCACGGAGAGGAGAATTTCCAACCCAAATTGCAGCGCGACTACGAAATCCTCTACATCGTCCGTCCGGACGTCGAGGAGACCGACCTTCC
>DATCOZ010000236.1:0-8622 GCA_036564345.1 Candidatus Dormiibacterota bacterium
CACGTTCGACGCGGCGGACATGTTCTCGTCGACGAAGCGCTCGTAGTGGCCCAGGTCGAGGTCGGTCTCGGCGCCGTCGTCGGTGACGAACACCTCGCCGTGCTGGTAGGGGCTCATCGTCCCCGGGTCGACGTTGAGGTAGGGGTCGAGCTTCTGGATGGTGACGGAGACCTTGCGGGCCTTGAGGATCGACCCGATCGACGCGGCTGTGATCCCCTTCCCGAGCGACGAGACGACACCGCCGGTCACGAAGACGTATTTCGGCAACCTGGACCTCCCGGGGTTTTTCAAATGTTATCAGCGAACGGGCCGATCACCAACCCTGGTGGTGTGCCACTAGACGCGCTGCTCGAGGAGGAACACCTTGGTCTCCGTGTCGCCCGAACCCGAGTACTGGACGACGAGCTTCGGCTGCGGCACCGCCTCCGTCACACCCATCTCCTTGAGGAAGGTCTCGACCCCGTCGAGGTCCAGCTTCAGGCCGGGCACCCGGTAGTGCATCGGCACCACCCAGCGCGGCTCGATGCTGCGGACGACCTCGGCAGCCTTGTCGGCGCTGAGCGCCTTGCCGCCGCCGACCGGGACCATCAGGATGTCGACGGGGGTGCCGATCGCCTCCACGGTTTCGTCGTCGAGCGCGTGGCCGAGGTCCCCGAGGTGGCAGATCCGGATGTCGTCTACCTCCAGCACGAAGATCGTGTTGCCGCCCTCCTGCGCTCCTTCGAGGGCGTCGTGGAAGGCCCGAATACCGAACACGGTGATCCCCTTCACCTCGTACTCGCCCGGTCCGTCGACGATGAAGACGTCCTTGGTGACGACCGCGTCGACGTTGGAATGGCCGGGATGGGGATGGCTGACGGTCACGACGTCCGCCTCCAGCTTGGGCGGCTTGATGCCGATCGACTGCGGAAAGGGGTCGGTGACCGCCGTCGCGTTGCGGCCGCGGAGCCGAAAACAGCTTTGCCCGTGCCAGGTGACGTCCAAGTGCTTACTCCTCTTCCGGTATCCGTTCCATTTTCTCGGGCGCGGTCACCCCGACCAGGTCAAGACCGCTGCGCAGGGTGGCGCGGGCGGCCCGGCTGAGCTCGAGCCGGGCTCGGGTGAGCGGCGCGTCGTCGACGACGACCCGGAAGTCACCATTGTCGTTGCCCGCCTCGTAGAAGGTGCTGACGCGGTCGGCAAGCTCGTAGATGAAGTAGGCCAGCCGGTGTGGCTCCATCAGTCGCGCCGCCTCGGCGACGGTGTCGGGCCAGTGGGCCAGCTGGCGGGCGAGGTCGAGCTCCCAGGGCTTGTCGAGCAGCGTCACGTCCGCCTCGGCGGGAAGGTCCCGTCCGGCGGCGGTCCGCTCGATGCCGGCCAAGCGGGCGTGGGCGTACTGGACGTAGTAGACCGGGTTGGTCCTGTTGTGGGTGGTCGCGAGCTCGAGGTCGAACTCCATCATCGTCTCCGGCGCGCGCGACAGGTAGAACCAGCGGACTGCGTCGGAGCCGACCTCGTCCAGGAGCTCCTCGAGGGTGACGAAGCGGCCGGCCCGCTTCGACATCTTCCCCTCCTTCAGTGTCACGAACTGGTTGAGGATGATCGCCAGCCGATCCGGCTCGATCCCGAGCGCGGCGCAGGCCTGCTTCATCCGCGGCACGTAGCCGTGGTGGTCCGCGCCCCAGACCTCGATGACCCGCTGAAAACGGCGCGTCTCGAAGCGGTTCAGGAGGTAGCCGAGGTCGGATGCGAAGTAGGTGTGAACGCCGTTGGAGCGGAAGACCACCCTGTCGTCGGCGTCGCCGCCCTCCTCGTCGATCGCGGGCGCGAACCAGGTCGCTCCGTCCCTCTCCTTCAGGAGGCCCTTTTCGCGAAGCCGCTCGATCGCCTTCTGCGCCTCACCGGTCTCCCAGAGCGACCGCTCCGAGAACCAGGCGTCGTAGCGCACGCCGAGGCGCTCGAGCAGGGCCTTGAAGCGCTCCACCATCAGCGCCAGGCCGAACTCCATCAGCTCCTCCTCCGACTGCCCCACGCTGGCGGTCCGGGCCTTCTCGGCGAGCTCGTTGACGTAGTCTCCGACGTAGCCGTTCTCGGGCGGGTCCTGGTCGCGGAGCCGGGCCAGGATCGATGCCCCGAAGAGGTGGGCCTGCTTGCCGTGGTCGTTGACGTAGTACTCCCGCCAGATCGCATGGCCGGTGAAGCCGAGCAGCGAGGCCAGCGAGTCGCCCAGGATCGCGCCCCGCCCGTGACCGATGTGGAGCGGGCCGGTGGGGTTGGTGCTGAGGTATTCGACCTGCACGCGCTCTCCGCCGCCCAGGTCGCTCGAGCCGTAGCGAGGACCGGCCGCGACAACCTCGCCGACCAGCCGCTGCAGCCACTCCGGTCGGAGCCGGAAGTTGACGTAGCCTTTGTCCGCCTCGGCCTCCGCCTCGCCACCCGGGAGCCGGATCGCCGCCACCAGCTCCTCGGCGATCTGGTCGGGCCTTCGCCTCAGGACCCGGGCGAGCTTCATGCCGGCTGAGCTGGCGAAGTCGCCGTGTTCCGCGTTGCGGGTCCGGGCGAGCTCGAGGTCGGGAAGCTCGCCCTCGGCGCCGATCTCGCGCGCGGCGCGCTCGAGCGCACCGGCGATCGCCTGGCGAACCGTCATCCGCACACCGGGTGCTGGCTGCCGAGGGTCGCCTGGACCTGGGTGGGCGTGCCCTGCCGCGAGAGGGTCAGGGTCACCCGCTGGGTGGGTCGGAACTGGTTGACGAGGACCTGGAGCAGCGGATGCGCGTCGTCCAGCTTCACCTCGTCGACGGCGGTTATGACATCGCCGACCTTTACGCCGGCTGCATCGGCGGGTCCGCCCGCGGTGATGCTGACGACGCTCGCACCCACCGGCGTCCCTTCGAGCGCCGCGTCCTGGCTGGTCAGGTCGTGGCTGGCGATCCACAGGCTCGGGACGACCAGCTTGCCGTCGCGGACGATCTGCTCGACCTCGGACCGGATGTCCGCGGAGCTGATGGCAAAAGCGACCTGCCCGCCGCTCGAGGCAGCCGCCACGCTGACCCCGACCACCTGGCCGGCGACGTTGAGGAGCGGCCCACCGGAGCTGACCTGGTCGACGACGGCGGTGCTCTGGATCGTGTCGGAGAAGGTACGGTCGACCGCGGGCGCAACCGGGTCGGCGACGGTGATCACCCGGTGGACCGAGCTGACGATCCCGCTCGCCACCGCGCGCTGGCCGAGCGGGCTGCCCACCGCGACCACGCTCTGACCGGCGCGCAGGGCCGTCGAGTCGCCGAACGCGAGCGTTGGCAGGTTGGTGACGCCGTCGACCTTGAGGACGGCCACGTCGGTCTGGCAGTCGGAGTCGACCAGGCGGGCATCGTGACGGTCGCTGCTGCCGGCGAAGATGACGGCGAGCCCGGTGGCGTTGGCCACCACGTGGGCATTGGTGACGACGTAGCCATCGCTGGTCGTGAGGTAGCCCGACCCCAGCCCCTGATCGGTCCGGCCGGTGACGATGGTCGCCAGCGCGGGCGCGGCCTTGTCCGCCACCTGGATGATGGCGCTGTCCTCGGTTATCCGCACATTCGACCCGAGGTCGACCGTCTGCGGGTTGGTCCGGGACTGGAAACGGAGTACGGCCAGGGTCACACCGGCGGACACGGCTCCGCTCACGATCGCCGCGATGACGACGAGCGCCACAACGGCGCTTGACCGGCGACTGCCGGCCGGCACCTCCGGCGGTGACTCGGCCCCTTCGGGGTCGATCACTGTCCGAGAATTCTATTTACTTCGGGATTTCCGGATACCAGGTGAGGACGAGCTGCCGGTTGGCGGTGAAGCCCGCCTCCTGGTAGAGCTTCACCGCGGCTTCGTTCTCGGGCCTGGTCCAGACGTAGCCGAGGGTGACGCCCTCCTTCTCGAAGAGCCGGACGGCCGCATCGAGCAGGGCGCGGCCGACGCCCTCACGGCGGTGGCCCTCGGCGACGTAGACCTCGGCGACCTCGCCCTCCAACCCCGTACCGGGATCGAAGAGGACGCACCAGCAGAACCCGGCCAGGCCTTCGGGGGCGCGCACGGCGAGGATCACATTGTCGCCCTTGAAGCGGGCCGGGATGTCCTGCACCGTCCTCTCCAGCTCGTCCTGGGACAGCTGGGGATGCTCCTCGAAGAAGGGCTGCTCGTAGGCGTAGAGCTCGATCAGCAGCGGCCGGACCAGGTCGTGCTCGTCCGGGTCCAGGCGTTCGACGGCAGGCGCCACCAGAGCAGGTTAGCGGGGCGCTGATGGAGGTCGGCGAGAGACCGGAGGCCAGCCCGGCGCGAAGCGACGCGGCCGTTGGGCGCCAAAGCTCCGGCGCCCTCTTTCAGCGGTCCGCTAAAGATCGAGGGGCGGATAGTAGTTTTCGGCGCCGATCTTGCGGACGTCGCCCAGCCAGTCGCCGTCGTAGAGCTCGGTCGGACCCTGCCGCCGGTCGGCCAGCGTCCAGGCCTGGCGCTTGTAGGTCCAGTTGCCCGGCTGCAGCCGGTGCGCCTCCCGGAAGTGAGGCACGGCTGCCTCCTCACGTCCCAGGCCGAGGAGGTGGCTGCCGAGCTCGAAGTGCGCCGCGGCGAGGGCGGCCTCGGCTGTCCGTCCTCCCGCCCGCGCCGCGCTCTCGCCCGGGCCCAGCACGAAGCGGCTGAGAGCGCCGGTCGCGACCCAGTCGCGGAGCGCGGCCGGGTACTTCCGGTAGTCGGCACGGATCTTGCGCGACTCTGCCAGCGACTCCTCCAGGTAGGCGTCGAGGACCGCGGGTTGCGGCTGCTCGAGGTAACCCGGGCGACCGGGGAAGGCGGGTTCAGCCGGGCGGACCACCTTCCCCTCTTCATCGACCCAGATGCCGCTGGGGACGTTGGTGACGCCGAGGAGGCGGTCGAGCAGGTGGCCGGCGTCGATGAGGCTCGGATGCTCCGCTCGGGCCGCCTCGATCCAGCGCCTCGAGTGGCGGCCGCCGGTGGCGTCGAGGGAGACGGTCAGGAGCTCGAATCCGTTGGGATGAAGCTCATCGCGCAGTTCCCGCCACACGGGCAGGTCGAACCGGCACCCTCACCAGGGCGCCCAGGCCAGGATCAGCACCTTGTGCCCGCGCTGCTCGCTGAGCCGATGCACCCGGCCGGCCAGGTCCGGCAGCGCGAAGTCCGGCGCCTCGGCGCCGGCGGGGAGGATCGGCTCGACTGCGGGCCCCAGGCTCCAGAGCCCGTTCGCCGCGTCGTGGACGAGAGGCATGCCGAGCCGCCGGGCGACCTCGCGAAGCGACCGCTCGGGGAGCGGGACGCAGACGTCGCCGCGGCAGGCGCCTTCGGGCTTGAGCTCCCAGCCGGTCGAGCGCAAAAACTCCGCCGGGTCGATCTCGACGCTGTCGGTGACCATTTGGGGTGCTCAGGTAGCATGGGTCATTCCCCACCGCCTGGAGATGCCGACGTAGCTCAGCTGGCAGAGCAGCCGCCTCGTAAGTGGCAGGTCGGGGGTTCGAATCCCCCCGTCGGCTCCGTTTCGGATCGGTGTCCGGCTACGCCCGCCGACTATGTCTCGTCAGGACGTTTCGTTCGCGCAGGAAGCTTGCTCGGAGGTCGCCCCGCTGTGTCGTCCAGGCAACCCCGGCAGCGGCCGTTGATCCGGCCGGAAGGATCCACCAGCCAGCCGGTCGAGGCGGGGCCCCTGCCGCAGATCGCGCAGGCGGGTGGCTCCGTCAGCAGTGCTGAAAAGTGGCGGGCGAACCCGCCGAGTACGGCCAGCGAAGCGACCGGGCGCCCAGCCATGGTTTCCGCTTTCCAGTATCCAGCGTCCGGCGGACGCCGTCCAGAAAAGAATTCGGCTCGGGGGCCGTTGGCGCTGAGGCGGAGCAAACCGCCGGTACGATCTTCACCGGATGGGCGAGAACGAGCCGAAGATCAGGACCAAGCACGGCGAGGTGTCTCTCGAGGAGATCGCCGCCCTGCTCCCCGGCGCGGGCGACATCATGGTCGTCGTCAGCCGCCTCTACGGGAACCTCTGGCACGCCGCCGAGGGCGGTAACTGGGATCTCGCCTCCTTCTACTTCCGGAGGACGCGGACGATGCTCCGCAACCTGTCGATCACCCGGCCCAAGTACGCCGCCCAGCTCGCCGAATACGAGCGCGACCATCTCGAGCCGATCGGCGAGGCGCTCATCGCGCGCGACCTCGACGGTTTCGAGAGGCTGTACGAGGCTTCGGTCGCGCGGGCCAACGAGCTCCACGTCGTGACCGGCTATCCCTACATCCGCTGGAGCCGACCCGAGGAGCCGCCCGACCCCGGGCTGGACCTCGGTCCCGGTGGTTAGCCGGCCGCTCGTGAGCCCGGCGCTCCGCCGCCTGGCGCCCTACGGCTACGCGCTGGCGGGCGTCGCCGTGATCACGATCCTGATCGGCCTGGTCCGGTCTCGGTACGCCGTCCCCGACCTCAGCATGGTCTACCTGGTCCTGGTGCTCTGGCTGGGCGCCCGCCACGGCATCTTCCCGGCCGCGCTCGCGGGAGTTGCCGCCGTCCTCACCTACGACTTCTTCTTCGTGCCGCCGCCCGGCACCCTGGCGGTGCGCGGGCCGAACGAGCTGCTGGGACTGGTGCTGCTACTGGCGGCAGCCCTGGTGACAGGGCAGCTCGCCGCGTCCCTGCGGCAGGCGGCGGCGCGCTCCTCGGCGACCGCTGAAGAAGCGACCGCTCTCTACGACCTGGCAACCGCCGCGCTGCGGTTGCCGGAGGTCAACTCGGCGATCGCCCTCCTCTGCCGGCGGGCGCGCGACACCCCCGCGGTGGAGCGCTTCTCCCTCCTGGCCATCGAGGATGGTGGCGCGCGGGTTGCCGGAGGTGACGAGCTGTCCGCCGACCTCCTCCGCAAAAGCGAATGGAGCTTCCAGCACGGCACCCCGGTCGGCGGCTCGATCGGTTCCCAGGGGCTGAGCCTGGTGAAGCTGGCGGGAGGTCGTCGCGAACCGGTGATCCTGCCACTCGCGGGAGGGGTCGCCGTGCTTACGCTCGCGGCCGATCCGGATGAGCGACAGCGCCGCCTGCTCGCCGCCCAGCTGAGCCTTGGCTCCCTGCTCCTCGATCGCCGCGCCGCGGCTTTCCAGGCTCAGCGCGCCACCACCCTGGAGGCTTCCGACAGCCTCAAGGCGGCGGTCCTCTCCTCTCTCTCGCACGAGCTCAAGAGCCCGCTGGCGGCGCTCCGGGCAGGACTGACCGCTCTCGCCGGGCCGGGTACCGGGCTCGACAGCGAACATCGCGACCTGGTCCAGGGCCTGGACCGCGAAGCGACCCGCCTCGACCGCCTGGTCGGCGAGCTGCTGACGATGTCGCGGCTGGAGTCGGGCCAGGACCTCGTCCTCGAGGCACGCTCCTATCCCGAGCTGGCCGGCGCCGTCCTCGAGCGGATGGCGCCCCAGCTGGCCGACCGCCGGCTTGTCATCCGGCTGCCCGAAGACCTGCCGGCGGTCCAGATCGACGAGCTCCAGGTGGACCGGCTGCTGACGAACCTGCTCGACAACGCCATCGATTTCACCGCCGCAGGTGGGGCGATCGAGCTCGGCGCCCGGGTCGAGGATGGCCACCTACTCGCCTGGGTCGAGAACGAGGGGCCGATGATCCCGGCGGCCGAGCTGGGGTCGATCTTCGACAAGTTCTGGACGGGCAGGGCTTCCGGCACGGGTCTCGGACTCGCCATCGCGCGACTCATCGTGGAGCGCCACGGCGGCGCCATCGAGGCGCGCAACCGGCGGACCGGCCCCCGCTTCCAGTTCACTCTGCCGCTCGCGGTCGCGGTGCCCAGGAAGTGAGCGGTCGCGTACTGGTGGTCGACGACGAGGTCGAGATCCGCCGCGCCCTCAAGACCGGCCTCAGCGACCACGGCTTCGAGGTGGAGACGGCCGCCACCGGCGAGGAGGCCCTCGCGGCGGCGACCCTTCGCCGCCCGGACATCGTCCTCCTCGACCTCGGCCTCCCGGGCCTCGACGGGTTCGCGGTGCTAGGCCGCCTGCGCGAGCAGAGTCGCGCTGCCGTGATCGTGCTCAGCGTGATGGCCGACGAGCGGGACAAGGTCCGGGCGCTCGACCTCGGCGCGGACGATTACCTGGTCAAGCCCTTCGGCCTCGAGGAGCTCCTGGCCAGGATCCGCGCGGTCGTCCGCCGCCAGGCCGCGGTCGCCTCCGGCGCCGCGCTGGTCAAGGCCGGCGACCTGACCATCGATCTCGAGAAGCGCCTGGTGACGGTGGCCGGCCGGGAGGTCCACCTGACGCCGACCGAGTACGAGCTGCTCCGCTACCTGGCCGTCCACGCCGGCAAGCTAATCACCCATACGATCCTGCTCCGCGAGGTGTGGGGCACCTATGCGGTAGGCGAGGCGCAGAACACGCGCTACGTGGTCGCCCAGATCCGCCGCAAGCTCGGCGACGACCCCGCCCGGCCTCGCTACATCGCAACCGAGCCGGGTGTCGGCTACCGGCTCCGAGTTGACGATCCGGAATCCAAATGAGATCCAAACGCTGAGCTAGCCGGACACCAACGGGCTCCCAACGGGCTCGGCCATAGGCTCCGGCCATGGAGCAGCAGAGCGTCCCTGACAGCTGGCCCGAGCGCCGGCCCTCCCCTGGCGAGCTGCGCAA
>DATCOZ010000249.1:0-1830 GCA_036564345.1 Candidatus Dormiibacterota bacterium
CAGGTTGGGATAGGAGCTGACCGGCAGCCCGAACGCGGTCGGGAAGTCGGTGACCTCGCGCAGGTGGTCCGCCTCGAGGAAGAAGATGTGGCGGCGGTCGCCGACGCCCAGGCTCGAGTGGCCGCAGATCGGTAGGGCGGGGAAGCCGCTTGGGCAGCGGACGCCGTCAGCGACGCCGGTTATGCCGTCGATCAGCCGGCGATAGAAGGGGTAGATGAGCAGGTCGTCGCTCAGCGGCGGCGGCACGAAGCCCGGCCAGGGCTCGTTGAAGGCCCCGTAGCCGACTACCGCGCTCTCCTCCCGGAAACGGCGGGCCAGGGTGGCGACGGCGCCCAGGTAATGGTCCTGCAGCCCCTCACCGACGACCTTGGTGTTGAGCCAGAAGTTGGTGAACGCGGCACCGACCGAGGGGCTGATCTCGCGCTGGTTGAGGAACTTGTCGCCGGGCAGCCCATCGCCGACCGTGGCCCATTTGGGGGCGCCGGTCTGGTCGAAGAGAGAGGGCAGCTTGCCGCCGGGAAGCGTCACCTTGGCGGGCCGCGGGATGTAGCGCGAGTAGGCGTTCTCTTGCATGTCGAGGATCGTGTAGATGCCTTCGTCGCGCGCCCAGCCGACGACCTGCGCGATGCGGTCGAGGTAGTCGGTGCTGTACTGGCCGGGCTGGGGCTCGAGCAGGCTCCAGCTGAGCGCGAGACGGACAACGTTGAAGCCGAGGGCGCGCATCTCCGCGAAGTCGCTCTGGCAGAGCGGCGGCACCCGGATCGTCAGGGAGTTGGCCGGGCACGCGCCGCCGGCGTAGCCGGAGGGCCCGATGGGGAAGAAGGGAGGCGGCTCCGAGTTGACGTCCGCCGTGCCCGACCAGTAGTCGACCAGGCCCGCCGCGACGGTGCCCCGGAGCTCGACCCGGCGGCCCTCGGGATCGGCGATGAAGGGCGTGCCGCCGTGCGGGTGCTCGACGTGCAGCCACTCGAGCGCCCCTCCCGGGACGTTCAGGGATGCGGCGGGTCGGGGCGCCAGCCGGGTCAGGAGCGCGACCAGGTCGGCGCCGGGATAGCTGACGATCGCGAACAGCACCACCAGCAGGGCGCCGGGCAGGCGCCCGAGGGTTCTCCTCACAAGACCCCCACGAGCAGGAACCAGGCGATTCCGGCGAGCAGGAAGCCGCTGGCGACGGCGCCGGCCATCACGCCGAAGAGGGCGGAGCCGGTACCCGTCAGCGCGCCATGTGAGCTGTTGATGTTGCGGAGCGAGCGAAGCCCGACCTGGAGCGCGATGGGGCCGAAGATGCCGCAGAACATCCCCAGCACGCCGAAAACCACCGCGTAAGTCGCATCGCGCTCCCGCACGGAGGCCCGCATGGTAACAATGGGAGAGGTTGCGGGTCACCATTCTTCCAAACCGCGAGACGCGCGATGTCGGGGCCACCGACGTCGGCCACCTGCTGCGCGAGCTGGGCCTCCACCAGGACGCCTTCATCGTCATCCGGGACGACCAGATCCTCACCCGCGACGTCCGCCTCCGCGCCGAGGACTCGGTGGAGGTCTGGCCCGTCATCAGCGGAGGCTGAGATGCACTGCATCCGCTGCCGAGCGCCGGCCAACGTCGAGGTCCGCCGCCACCGCTCGGCCTTCTGTGCCGCCTGCTACCCGGGCTGGTTCCGCCACCAGGTGGAACGGACGATCACCGAGCACGACATGTTCACCACCCAACAGAAGGTGCTGGTCGCCGTTTCCGGGGGCAAGGACAGCCTCGCCCTCTGGCACTCCCTGCTCAAACTCGGCTACCAGGCCGACGGGATGTACATCCGGCTCGGCATCGGCGGCTATTCCA
>DATCOZ010000255.1:0-14750 GCA_036564345.1 Candidatus Dormiibacterota bacterium
CCATCTACGATCGTCGCTGTCGGAGATGAGCCCGATAGCACTCCGGGAGGACGCCGCCCTGACTCCGGGATGCAAGATTCTGTTCTGATGTCGGTTTCCTTCTTAGATCCGAGCAAATTTCGAAAGTGGAGGTGAAAACAAATCGTGGAGCTTCGTAAGCCGGAAAACGTTCAGCAAGGCCAAGGGATGGTCGAATACGCCCTGATCCTGGTCCTCGTGTCGATCGTCGTCATCGTCATTCTTCTTACCATGGGCGGACAGATCGCCAACGTGTTCTCGAACATCGTCACGGCCCTCAACGCCTGAGGCCTCAGAACCGACATATTTCAGCGGCCGGCGAGCCAGGTTCCTGGCTCCGCCGGCCGTTTCACGGTCCAACCTATTGTGGCCGCGAATTGCGTCAGCGGATGCGGTAGGAGCGGGGTTCCTCTTCCTCGGCGATCTTCTTGACGAGGTCGGGCCGGTAGCGGCCGAGCAGGTAGCCGGCTCCACTGAAGACGATGTCCCGCACCGCGAAGGCAGCCAGGAGACCGCCGGCGATCATCGCGCCGTAGAAGAGCAGGCTGCCGCTCAGGTTTCCGGCCGCCGCGAAGGTCGTCGGGTAGGGCTCGGCGACGCATCCCCAGGCGGGCAGCACAGGCCCGATGCAGTCGAGCCCGAGAATCCGTCGGGAGACCTGGTCGCAGACGAAAACGACGCCGACGAGGGCGAAGAAAACGATCAGGGTCCGTTTCATGTCGAGGGTAACGCGCCAGTTGCGGATTTCCAGCGGAATCTGCTGGGTAGGATCTAAAGGTGAAGGTCCGGCCCTCTGCTGACCTCGCCGAGGCGATCGGGCGCGGCCTGCCGCTGACCGTCGCGGGCCAGATCGGCCTGCCCTCGCCCCTTGCCGGCATCGTCGTGCTCGTCCGCGGCGGCCCCGTTCCCGGTGGTCTGTCGCTGGCTGCCGTACTCCAACCGCGGACCTTGCTTCGGGTGCCGGAGCTGGAGGGGCTGCAGACCGCGCGGCGGCGGAATGGCACGGTCGTCGCGGACAGCTTCGCGGTCACCCCCGGGCTCCTCAACCAGCTTGTCGTCGCCTGTGGAGCCTGGCCCCTGGTAGTGCCGCTGCTGAACCCGAGCACGCCTGCCTACCCGGTGCCCGACGCGAGGGCGATCGCGCGCGGTCTCGACCTCTTCGGAACAGTCCTGACCAACGTGGTCGAAGGGATCTACAAGGCTGCCGGTAAGGAGGTCCCCGAGGGCGAGCTGGTGCTGGCTCCGACCGGGCTCGGTGTCGAGACCGCATTGGCCGGGCTCCGCAGGCTCCGCAAGGGCGCCGCCGACATCGCCTCCCGCGTCCCCGGCCAGCAGCCTCCGGGCCGCGTCTACACCCCGCCCGCCGAAGGCGATGAGGATGAGGCGGCGACCTTCGCCGATGTTGGCGGGCAGGCCGAGGCGGTGAGCCAGCTGGAGGCGGTCTGCCAGGCCATCAAGGAGCCCGACAGCTATCGGCGCTGGGGTGTGCGGCCGCCTCGTGGCGTGCTTCTCTTCGGTCCGCCAGGCACCGGCAAGACGCTCCTGGCGAGGGCCCTGGCCAAGGAGTCAGGCGCCCGCTTCATCCACGTACGCGCGACCGATGTCGTTTCCAAGTGGTACGGAGAGGCGGAGAAGAAGCTCCAGGAGGCCTTCGACTGGGCCCACCGCGAGCGGCCGGCGGTCCTCTTCTTCGACGAGATCGACGCCCTCGGCCGCTCCCGCGACTTCGCCCACGAGGCGACCCACCGGCTGGTCAGCACCTTCCTCGAGAACATGGACGGGCTCGAGGGGGTCGAGGGCGTCGTCGTCCTCGCCGCCACCAACCGTCCCGAAGCGGTCGACGAAGCCCTGACCCGGCCCGGCCGGTTCGACCGCCTGGTCGAGGTCGGGCTGCCCGATGCGGGCGGGCGCAGGGCGATCTTCGCCGTTCACCTCGCAAAGGCCGAGAAGCGTGCCGGGAGACCGGTCTTCGAGGGCCTCGACGAGGGCGGATGGGAGCGCCTGCTGCTGGCGACGGAGGGGCTGAGCGGCGCCGACATCGCCGAGGCCGTCCGGCGGGCGCTGGAGGTGAAGGTTCGGGCCGGCGCCACCGGCGGCTCGATCAGCCAGGACGAGTTGCTCGCCCAGGCGATGTCGGTCGCGCGTCCCTGGTAGGCGAGGCAGCGATCAGCCGCCGATAGGACTCCGCCGCGGGCGTCGGATGGCGCCCCAGCTCCGGGTCGGTGTCAAGGTCGATGTGGTAGAGCCCGAAGTCGGTGTGCTCGTTGAAGGGGAGGCCCCATTCGCGGTTGGAGGTGATGCTCCAGCAGAGGTAGGCGGCGATCTCACAGCCTGCCGCGGCGGCCTTCTCGACCTCCTGGACGTGACGGTCCAGGTAGTCGGCGCGTTTGATCCCGTCCGCCACGGTGACGCAGCCGTTCTCGACCACCACGATCGGCAGGTCGGGAAACATCTTGCCGTAGCGGCGGAGCATCGTGCCCAGGCCCGCCGGCCAGACCGGGGCGCGCTCGAAGCGTCCCATGCCCGCGTCGAACAGGCGCTGGAAGCCCTCGATCTGAAAGCTCCGGACGCCCCAGTAGTAGTCGAAGCCGACGAAGTCCATCTGTCCCCTGCAGTCGGCGGGGCAGAGGAAATGGGCGAGCTTGCCGGACATGCCCAGGTTCCACCAGTCGGCGGCGAGCACCGTGGGGAGAAAGGTCAGCACCCGCGGCAGCGGGCCCAGCAAACGTTCGAGCGCCCGCTTCGCGCGCGTGCGGCGCGCGATCCGTTTGCCGTGGCCGATCATCTGCTCGAAGGTGGAGATCCGCGTGGCGCGCCAGTCGACAAGCCGCTGGAGCCAGCCCGGCAGGCCGAGGAGAAGAGGGTTGGCGCCCACCAGGGCGTGAGGATGATGGTGCTTGATGACCCGGCGCGCATCCCGGTGGGCGCGGAAGAGGTTCCGGATGAGCCGCGCGCAGCTGTCCATCTGGAGATGGCTGGTCGCACCCGGCGGCAGGCCGGGTGGCATCCGATGGCGGGGCTGCCACCACGGCTTCAGGTAGCCGAAGACCATCTCGCTCGGCTCGTTGAGCGTGATCCACCAGTGAACCTGGTTGCCCATCCTGGCCGCGACGCGCTCGGTGTAGCTCTCGAAGCGGTTCGGGAAGTCCTCGTCGAGCGGGTCCACGTGGAGGGGCCACACGTAGTGGAGGAGGGTGACCATCGGCTCCATGCCGGCTTCCCGGATCGATTCCACCACGGCCCGATAGTGGTCGAGCGCAGCTTCGCTGAAGACGCCGGGCTCGGGCTCGACCCGCGCCCAGCTGACACTGAACCGGAACATGGTGCAGCCGAGGCCGGCCGCGAGCCGGACGTCCTCCTCGTAGCGATTCCAGAAGTCGGTCGCCCGCCCGCGCGGAGTCTGCCCCGGATTGCGCTCCCACTCGTCGCGGATGTCGGGATAGCGAGGGTCGAACGCCTCGCACTGGTGGTCCGCCGTCGCGACGCCGAAGTGCACGGCGTCATCATCCGGTAGGAAAGCCGCCCTGTGCCATCCCTCGAGCCGCCTTTTCGACCAACCCGCGCCGAGCTGGAAGCCGCTCGTGCCCTTACGGTGCCTGACGTGGTGGGGCCCGGCCTCCGGGTGCTTTTCTGCGGGATAAACCCGGGGCTTTACACCGCAGCCATCGGCCACCACTTCGGCCGGCCTGGCAACCGCTTCTGGCCCGCCCTCCACCGTTCCGGCTTCACGCCTCGCCAGCTCGCGCCCTGGGAGGAGGGTGAGCTCCTGGCACTCGGCCTTGGCATCACCAACCTGGTGGGTCGGACCACCGCCGTGGCGTCCGAGCTCTCACCGGCCGAGCTCCGCGAAGGCGGGTCCCTGTTGGTCGCCAGGCTGGAGGAGTACCGGCCCGGCTGGTTGGCGATGCTCGGCCTCGGCTCCTACCGCGCCGCCTTCGGCCGGCCCGCTGCTGCGCTGGGGCACCAGCCGGGGAGGCTGGGCCCGTCCCGTGTCTGGCTCCTCCCCAACCCCAGCGGGCTCAACGCCCACTACCAGCTGGATGCTCTCGCGACTGAGTTCGGGCGGCTGCGAGACGCGATTTAGGAACAGTCGATCGGAATCGAGGATTCCTACTTATGCTGTGTCCGTGCCGACCGCAACCACCCTCAGTGACACCGAGTCCCGCGCCTGGGTTGGGCTGCTCCACGCGTACGCCAGCCTCGTCAAGCAGCTGGACACCGAGCTGATCGCGGCCCACGGGCTTTCCCTCTCGGCCTACGAGGTGCTGTGGCGAGTCGCGGCCACCGACAACGGACGGCTGCGGATGACGGACCTGGCCGAGCTGGTCCTGCTCAGCCCGAGCGGGCTGTCCCGGCTGGTCGACCGGCTCGAATCGGACGGGATGATCGAGCGGGTCGCCTGCCCGACCGACGGCCGGGCCATCAACGCGACGATCACCGAGCTCGGCCGGGAAAGGCTCGTCGAGGCCCAGGGGACCCATTTCGAGGGCATCCGGCGGCGGTTCCTGAGCAACTTCAGCGAATCCGAGGTCGGCCAGCTGGCGGATTTCTGGTTGAGGCTCGCGCCACACTGCGACTGACCGGCGCGATCGCCGCCGTCCTCGTCCTGCTCTCCGCCGCCTCCTGCGGCAACCCGACCGCTCAAACGCCCAAGGCGTCGCCGTCGCCACCCGTCTCGCCGGTCGCCACACCCGCGCCGGCCAGCGCCGACGCGCCCTGGCCGACCTACCTCGGCAGCGTGGCCCGCTTCGGGGTCGGCTCCTCCACTCCGGCGCTGGACTCGATCACACCGGCCTGGTCGGCCTCACTCGATGCCGCCCAGTACGCCCAGCCGGTGCTTGCCCTCGGTCACGTCTTCGCGGCGACCGAGAACGACAGCGTCTACTCCTTCGACGCGACGACGGGCGCCCTCGCCTGGCGCCAGCACCTCGGCGATCCGATCCGGGGCGGATCGCTGCCCTGCGGCAACATCGACCCCTCCGGCATCACCAGCACGCCGGTCGTCGATCCCGCCACGGCGACGATCTACGCGGCCGGCTTCGTCCAACCGGGCCGCCACGTGCTCTGGGCGCTCGACACCGCAACCGGGGCGATCCGCTGGCAGCGCACGATCGACCCGCCGGCGCTGAGCCCGCGGGTCCATCAGCAGCGCTCGGCGCTGACTCTCTCGAAGGGCCGCGTCTACGTTCCCTACGGCGGCCTCTGGGGGGACTGCGGGGACTACCGCGGCTGGGTCGTAGCGTCCGCTGCGGATGGCAGTGGCGATCTCCTCAGCTACCGGGTGAAATCGAGCCGGGAAGGCGGTATCTGGGCGCCCGGCGGCGCCGCGGTCGACCCTGCGGGAAACCTGTTCGTCTCCGTCGGAAACGCGGAGGGCCCGGGCGTCAACTACGGCAACGCGGTGATCCGCCTCACCCCCGACCTGGCCGAGGCGGATTACTGGGCGCCTGCGAACTGGGCTTCTCTCAACGCCTCCGACACCGACGTCGGCTCGATCACTCCGGCTTTGCTCCAGAACAACCTCGTCTTTCAGGCGGGGAAGGCAGGGATTGGCTACCTCATCCGCGCCAACCCGATGGGAGGGGTGGGCGGCGAGGTATTCAGCTCGCGGGTCTGCAACGGGCTCGACTATGGCGCGGTGGCGTATGCGCCGCCCTTCCTTTACGTTCCCTGCCGCGACGTCGGGGTGACCGCCCTCAAGCTCGGCAGCAGCCGCTTCGACATCGCCTGGAAGGTCGCCGCTGGAGGCAACACGCCGGTGGTCGCCGGCGGCTGGCTGTGGACGATCGGCGGCACGACCCTCGTGCAAGTGGCGCTCGACAGCGGTGCGGTCAAGTCCCGCACCACGCTGCCGGGGGCGGCTGCCTTCGCGACGGTGTCAGCCGGCTACGGCCGGCTCTACGTCCCGGCAGGTTCGGTGCTGATCGCGTTCGGTCCTGCCGGATAGGGGCCTTCAGGCGATCGCATACTGAACCTGGACCCGGATAACCACGTCCAGGTCGCCCACCGGGACGACGGTGTCGACCCGACCGGAGACGGCCTGCGCCGCTCCGTAGATCGTCGGCCCGACGGAGCTGCCAGGTTGGTCGGTGACGCTGAGCAGCGCGCCGACCCTCACGCCTCCGGCCTTGGCCATCGCCTCGGCCTTGGCACGAGCGTCGCCGATCGACTGGGTGCGTGCCTCAGCCTCGGCCGGCTTGCGGTCGTCGAGTGCGAACTGGATCCAGGCGTTGGTGGCGCCCACGTCACCGGCGAGGGTGTCGAGAGCCTTGCCGACCTTGCTGACGTCCCGAAGCGTGAAGCTGATCTGCTCGGAAGCCGTGTAGCCGGAGATCTTCGGATAGCTGTTCGGCTGGTAGCTCGGATTCAGGTTGTAGCCGTAAGTCTTGACGTCCCGGTCCGCGATGCCGAGCTCCTTGGCCCCCTTGAGGACATTGGCCACCCGTTGGGCGACCTGGGCCTGGGCGTCTGCCGCGCTGGTCGAGTCCGCGGTCATACTGAGGTTCAACAGAGCTAGGTCGGGTTTCACCTTGATCGTCGCTTCGCCTGAGGTCGCGGTGGCCGTGGTGCTGATCGACGGCGCGGTGTTGGGCGCCGCCGACTGCACGACTGCGGCAGCCCTGGTGCGTTCGACACGATCGGTATCACCGTGTGGAACAAGTCGGGCGGGATGTGGTTCTCGAGCGACTGGAACGGGACAAAGACTGTGGAGCAGACGCTGTCTGGCGGCGACCTTTCGGTCCATTAGCACTCACGAGAGCAGGTTCGATTCCTGCCGGGCCCCGGGCGCACTTCTTGGTCGTCGCGCGAACCATTATCAAATGTGAAAGCAGGCCGCTCCATCATCCGTGCACCTTCTGGCTCGGCGCTCGCGGTGCGTGCGAACCGGAGGAGCCGTTTGCCGGCGCCGCAGCGCTGTTCCCCTAGTTGAATCTCGGCTAGTGTCCTGCGGGTGAAGGTCACTGCTGAGGCGGCTCGTAGCTTTCTCGTCGCGCGGCACTTCCTCGCGCCTGCGAGGTCTGTCGCGGGAGGCCCCGGCGCCGTGCTGCAGGTCTTGCGCAAGTTCGGGTCGATCCAGTTCGACCCGATCGCGGTCGCCGGCCGGAACCACGACCTCATGCTGCACGCGCGCGTCGCCGGCTACGAGCCCACCTGGTGCGACTTGCTCTACGAACGCCGTGAGATCTTCGAGGCGACCAACAAGGCGCTGTCGTTCGTCTCGACGAGCGAGTTCCCCTGGTTCCGTCACGTCTGGGGCCGCAAGGGGCCCCGGTTCCACCGCGGAATGCTCTCCGAGAACGCCGCGGTGGCCGAGCGCGTGCTCGGGCGGATCCGCGCGGAGGGCGCGCTGTCGACGCTCGATTTCGAACCCGAGCACGGAGCGCCGAAGGACTGGTTCGGGATGCCGGAGAACGTCGTGCGCGCCGTGCTCGAGGCATACACAGTCATGGGCGTGATCGGCCTCGCGCGGCGCGACGGCAACCGCCGGTACTACGACCTCCTCGAACGGCTGCTCCCGGCCAAGTTGCTCGCGCACGAGGTGCCGGAGCGAGAACAGCTCCGGCACAAGCTCCTGTCCCGGTACCGCGCCCACGGCCTGCTCGGCGCCGGCGGCGCCGGCGGCACGTTCGACCGCATCGCGCCGCCGAATTCAACCCCGAAACGGACGGGGCGCAACGAACTCCGCGGGGAACTGGTCGAACTCGGCGCGCTCGTGCCCGTCGAAGTCGAGGGCGTGCGCGGCAACCGCTTCGTCCTTGCCGAGGAACTGGCGCTGCTGCAGGCGCCGCCAGCCCCGAGATCCTCCGTCGCGTTCATCGCCCCGTTCGACTCGCTGCTGTGGGACAACGCCCTTGTCGCAAGCCTGTTCGACTTCGACTACGTGTGGGAGGGCTTCTTTCCGTCGGCGAAGCGCCGTTGGGGCTACTACGTGCTCCCGATCGTCTTTGGCGACCGCTTCGTCGGCCGGATCGAACCGCGGATCGACCGGGAAGGAGCCCGCGTGGAGGTGCTCAACGTATGGTGGGAGGACGGCTTCGCGGCGCGCCGCGCCGACGGGTTCGTCGACGCGATGCGCGACGCGCTCCGCGCCTACCTGCGCTTCGCCGGCGCCGACCGCCTCGAGTGGGCACCCCACCTCACAACGGAGAAGCGGCTCTTCCTCACCCGCCCGTGACCGAGACCTCACCGGGAGTCGGGAAACCGCGGATCCTCGAGGAGGCGTTTCCGACCGCGTCATGGACCGTGCCATTGGGCGAAGACCGACCCTGGCCCGTGGCCAGCCGAGGGGCCGACCCTACCTTGGACATCCCGTAGGCGGCCCTGTCTGGCATCACCTAGCCTCTAGTACGAGTGGCCTTCGCCGGGCGCGCTGCTTTCCGTACTCCAGATATGTGAGCCATGTCACGAAGACGTCGAAGACAGTGAGCGCAAGAAGTCCAATCGAAAACGCGAAGGTCATTCGGTACACCTGGTAGGCGATGAATGCGAGTAGAAAGGCGATCATCCAGGGGTAGGCCCAGAGCTTGTTCCTGAGCAGGGCCGTGACCAGCACGATCTTGACCACACCGTGCGATATCAGATAAGCCGCGCCGAATCGGACGGAAGATCCCGTCAAGCTTCCGGCGGCAAGCAATAGATGCGTAGCGAGGAAGTCGTGAGGATCCTCCGAGAGTTCGTGTTGAGTCAGAACTCTGGTCAGCTGGTCGATCGTGGCGGGGCTGAGGACCAGAAGAAGCAGACCGCCTAAGACTTCAAGGACGCCGTCGAGTCCCTTGAGGATGATCCCGACGGCGAAGGTGCGGTCGAGCAGATCGCCATACTTGAACCAGTTGACGCCGGTCGAGTTTCTCATTCGGTCGGTAGACGCAGCCTCTTCAAGAGGAGCGCGTTGACGGCGACCAGCACGCTGGAACCCGACATTGACAGAGCCGCGATCTCCGGTCGAAGGGTTAATCCAAAGACGGGCTGGAACACACCCGCCGCGATGGGGAGCGCGATCGCGTTGTAGCCCACAGCCCAGGCCAGGTTCTGGCGCATTTTGCGCAAGGTCCCGCGGCCGATGGCGATCGCTGTCGCGATATCGAGCGGATCGGACCGCATGAGCACGATGTCGGCGGTCTCGATTGCGACGTCGGTCCCAGCTCCGATCGCGATCCCGAGATCAGCTTGGGCGAGCGCCGGTGCGTCGTTGACGCCGTCGCCGACCATCGCCACCTTCTTGCCAGTCTTCTGAAGGTCGACGATCTTCGCCGCCTTGTCGCCCGGAAGCACCTCCGCGATCACTGTCTTGATGCCGAGCTCACCGGCAATCCTCTCCGCCGTCGCCTGGTTATCGCCGGTCAGCATGACGACCTCGAGCCCGGCTTCGTGGAGGACGGCCACCGCTCGCCGGCTGGTTGGCCGTGGCGCGTCCGCGATCGCAAACAGGCCGGCCGCCTTTCCGTCGACCGCCACCCCCACCACCGTCTTTCCCTCCGCCGATAGCCGTATCAACTCCGTTCCCAGCCCGTTCATGCTCACTTTCTCTCGCTCTAGGAGGCGAGCGTTCCCGACCGCCACCCGGCGACCGTCCACCGTCGCGACTGCTCCATGTCCGGGCACGTTGGTGAACCCGCTGGCTGGTATTTCCTCCAAACCGGCAGCGGCTGCCCGCTTCACCACCGCCTGTGCCAGCGGATGTTCTGACTCCCGCTCCACGGCCGCGGCGAGGCGCAGCAGTTCAGGTTCGGCCAGGCCGCGTGTGACCACCTCTACGACTTCAGGCTCGCCCTTGGTCAGGGTGCCGGTCTTGTCCATCACCACGAGCTGGACCCTGGCAGCGCTCTCCAGGGCCATTGCGTTCTTGAAGAGGATTCCCCGGCCGGCGCCGAGCCCGGTGCCAACCATGATCGCGGTCGGGGTGGCCAGGCCCAGGGCGTCGGGGCAGGTGATGACGACCACGGTGATTGCGTAGAGGATTGCCGTCTGCAGGGAGGCGCCGGCCAGCATCCAGGCGATCAGCGTGCCGACGCCGCCAACCAGCGCGACCAGCACCAGCCAGAAGGCAGCTCGATCCGCGAGCTGCTGTCCCGGTGCCTTCGAGTTCTGAGCTTGTTGAACGAGCTTGACGATCTGGGCTAGCGCGGTGTCCGAGCCGACCCGAACCGCCCGCGCACGCAGGGTGCCGTTCTTGTTGATGGAACCGCCGATCAGCTCGGAGCCCGGGGCCTTGGAAACGGGCAGACTCTCGCCCGTGACCATCGATTCGTCGACCTCGCTCTCGCCCTCTTCGACAACCGCATCGACTGGGATCTTGGAGCCGGGCCGGACCAGGAGCAGGTCTCCGACCACGACCTCGCGGGTTGGGACCTCGACCTCCTTCCCGTCGCGGAACACGGTCGCCATCGGCGGCGCCAGGTCGAGGAGCTTGCGGATCGCGTCGTTGGCACCGCCGCGGGCCCGCATCTCGAACCAGTGGCCGAGGAGGACGAAGGTCGCCAGCACGCTCGCGGCCTCGTAGAAGACGTCGCCGCCGCCGGTGAGGGTGACCACCAGGGAGTAGGTCCAGCCGGTTCCGATGGCGACCGCGACCAGGACCATCATGTCGAGGGTCCGGTTGCGGAGGGCGCGGACAGCTCCGTCGAAGAAGATCCAGCTCGAGTAGAAGACGACCGGCAGGCTCACGATCAGCTGGAGCACGTCATCGCGGATGCCGAACGGTGCCGGCACGGTGAAGTGGAGGACGTTCCGGCCGATGCTCGACCAGAGCAGGATCGGAACCGAAAGCACCAGCGCGACCAGGAACCGATTCCGCATGTCGCGCACCATCGAGTCCATCGACATGCCGGCGTGACCGCCGTGTCCCATTGCCTCCGCCGGCGACATAACCATGTCGCCCTGCCCGGGCTTAGGCACTGCGGCGTGGTTCACTGCACCCGCTTTCGAGATCTCGTGCCCAGCGTGCGGTTCTTGAGCCCGGGCCGGAGCCGGTTCCTCCATCGCGTCGCAGAGGTGGCCCGGGACTGACTGTCCGGCGCAGTGGAAGCCGCATTCCTCGACCCAGCGTCTGAGTTCGGCGACGTTCGTTTTCGAGGAGTCGAAGGTCACGTTCGCCGTCTGGGATACCGGATTGGCCTCCACCTTGACCACGCCCGGTCGGCTGCTCAGGGCCCGCTCGACGATCGCCGCCTCACCCGAGTAGCTGAGGCCGCCGGTATGGAGGACGACCGTCGTTGGCGACACCGATTCGTTCAGTGGCCCTGATGCTGGTGGGCTGAGGCCAGGTAATGGCTGGGATTTTTGTCGAAGGACTGCTTGCAGCCTGCCGAGCAGAAGTAGACGGTCGTGTCCTGGTAAACGGTGCGGTGCTCTGCGGTCGTCGGGTCCACGGTCATTCCGCAGACAGGATCCACCCCTGTCCCCCCGCCATCCCCGTGATCCGCCTCGGCTGTGTGGGCCTCGTCGGCCTCGTGTGATGACTCCGGCTTGTGGTCGGTTCCGGCGGCCCGGATTCGGTCAAGAAACTCGTCTCGGCAGCCGGTCGAGCAGAAGTAGTACCTCGTCCCATCGGAGTCGACGGTCGCCGCTGCGTCCTCGGTGTCGATCTCCATCCCGCATACCGGGTCGATCGCCTTGACCGGGCCTGGGTTGCCGACCTCCACGACCGGCTCGCCGGCCGGCTCAGCAGCACCGCCTGTCGCCGGGCGGATCCGGAAGCCGCGCAGGCGGTTGGCGTTGGACACCACCGAAAGCGAGCTGAGCGCCATGGCGCCGGCCCCGATCATCGGGCTGAGGCGCAGGCCGAGAAACGGATATAGCGCCCCCGCAGCGAGCGGGATGCCGATCACGTTATAGCCGAAGGCCCAGACCAGGTTCTGGCGGATGTTGCGCATCGTCGAACGGCTGAGTTGGATGGCGGTAACGATTCCCATCAACGCCCCCGAGATGAGGGTGATGTCGGACGACTCGATGGCAACATCGGTGCCGGTGCCGGTGCCGATGGCCATGCCGACGTCCGCCTGTGCCAGGGCAGGAGCGTCGTTGATGCCGTCGCCGACCATCGCAACCCGCCGGCCCTCGGACTGCAGCCGCTTCACCTCAGCCGCCTTGCCGTCGGGCAGCACCTCGGCCAGGACGCGCCCGATGCCGACCTGGCGCGCGATGGCAGCCGCTGTGCGCCGGTTGTCGCCGGTGATCATCACGACCTCGAGACCGAGCTTTCGCAGTGCTGCCACTGCCGCCCCGGACTCCTCTTTCAGCGTGTCGGCCACGGCGAGAACGCCAGCCGCCTTGCCGTCGACGGCAATCAGGAGCGGTGTCTTGCCGTCCGTCGCAAGCCGATCCGCGTCCCGATCGAGACCGGAGGTATCGATGCCCGCGTCCCTCAGCAGCGATGGATTGCCGATCAGCACCGACCGTCCGTCGACCGTGGCCCGGATGCCGTGGCTGGTCACCGAATCGAAAGCGGAGGGGTCCGCCAGCGCGATCTGCCGCGCACGCGCACCGTCGACCACCGCGGCGGCCAGCGGATGCTCTGACGACCGTTCGGCAGACGCCGCCAGCCGGAGGAGCTCCTCTTCCTTGATGCCGCCCGACGGCAGCACGTCGGTCAGGGCCGGAGCGCCGCGCGTGATCGTTCCGGTCTTGTCGAGGACGATCGTGTCGAGCTTGTGCGCGGTCTCGAGCGCCTCGGCCGAGCGGATGAGGATCCCCTGCTGGGCGCCCTTGCCCGTCCCGACCATCACCGAGAGCGGTGTCGCCAGGCCCAGCGCACAGGGGCAGGCGATGATCAACACCGCCACCGCGGCCACCATGGCCGATGTGAATGCGGGTTGGGGCCCGAAGACGAACCAGGCGACGAAGGTCCAGATGGCGATCCCGATCACGGCTGGGACGAAGTAGCCCGACACCGTGTCAGCGAGCCGCTGGATGGGCGCCTTCGAGCCCTGCGCCTGCTGGACGAGCTTGATGATCTGGGCCAGCATCGTGTCTCGCCCGACCTTGGTGGCGCGGAAGCGGAAGGCGCCGGTGCGGTTGATCGTGGCGCCGATCACCGTGTCGCCGGCCCGCTTGGTCACCGGGATGGGCTCGCCGGTGACCATGGACTCGTCGACCGCCGACTCGCCCTCCACCAGCTCCCCGTCAACCGGGATCTTCTCGCCGGGACGGACGATGACGATGTCGCCGGCGGCGACGGTTTCGCTCGGGATGTCGATCTCCTGGCCATCGCGGACGACGCGCGCGGTGCGCGCCTGGAGGCCGATCAGGGTCCGGATCGCCTCACCTGTGCCGGCTTTAGCGCGCGCTTCGAAGAGCCGGCCGAGGAGGATCAGGGTGATGATCACGCCGACCGCCTCGAAGTACACGTCGCGAAGTCCGGCGGGAAAGATCGCCGGCGCGACGGTGACCAGCAGGCTGAAGCCGAACGCTGCGGAGGTGCCAAGAGTGATCAGGGCGTTCATCTCCGCCGAGTGATGGAGCAGGCTCAGCCAGCCGGTGCGATGGATCGGCCAGCCCACGAAGAACATGACCGGAGTGATCAATGCCAGCTCGATCCAATGGTTGGCGAGGATCCCGACCGGAACGAACTGCCCCGCCATCACCGCGAACAGCACGGGCGCGGTCAGGACGGCACCGATGACGACGCGCCGCGTGAGGTCTTTGATCTCGGCCCTGCGCTCGGCCATCTCATGGTCCTCACGCAGCGCATCGGCTTCCTGCGTCTCAGACGCCGAAGGGATTGGCTGAGGTGGTTGTGGCGCCTGAGTCTTGTGTCCGTCGCCGTGGTCGTGGCCGTTGGCCGAGGGCTCGACTACGAGCTTGCCGTGGACCATGTTCATCCCGCAGGCGAAGCCGAACTCGCCTACCCGGTCGGGAAGTAGGGAGACCTGTGTCTGCCCATAGGCCGGGAGCGACTGGTTGAGGCTGAAGTCCGGGAAGACAACCCGGGAAGTGCACTCGCCGCTCTCCTGGCGGTCGAACACGATCCGCAGTGGGACGCCCTGGCGCACACGCACGAGGTCGGGTGAGTAGCCGCCCTTGACCGTGATCCTCACCTCCTGGATGTCTCCGACCAGCTCCGCCGATCTCGCCTTCTTCGGTCCGAAGAAGAACCAGCCGAGGGCCGCGGTCAGGAGCACGGCGCCGGCGATGACGGCGAGATCGGCGATCATGCCTTGACCAGCCGCTCAACGGCATCGTTGAGCTCCTTGATCTTCGCCGACCCGTCACCTGACCGGATCGCTTCGGCCACGCAGTGCTCGGTGTGGTCCTGAAGCAGCGCTAGAGCGACCGCATCGAGCGCCGCCTTGGCGGCGCTAACCTGGGTCAGCACGTCAATGCAGTAGCGATCTTCGTCGACCATCTTCTGGACGCCGCGGATCTGACCCTCGATCCGCCTGAGCCGGGCCTGTATCTGTTCTTTGTGCGACTTGTAGCCTGCCATGTGGCTACTCTACCCCCGAGGGGTATTTTGTGCTCCCGGCTTCACTGGATTGTCTTGCCCAGCCCCGTGGTCGTGGCCGCCGTGCATGAACACGATCATCAGGGGGGCACGCCAGCACAAGGCTGAACCAGGAAATGAGCCACCACCTCGGTCTCGCCCGCGCCGAAGCGCTTGGTCAGGTTCTCGACCACAAGCCTTGCAGCCATCACGCGTACCTCCTCCGGAAGACAGTCACCGGATCCAGGCCCGCGATCTGCCGCATGGGCAGAAGTGCCGCCATCACGGCAATCAGCAGCGCCGTCGCCCA
>DATCOZ010000265.1:0-8054 GCA_036564345.1 Candidatus Dormiibacterota bacterium
GGGCGAAGACCTCGCCCCGCTTGACCTCGAAGCTGACGTTGTCGACCGCCACCAGCCCGAGGAAGCGCTTGGTGACGCCCTCCAGCTTGAGGATCGTCTCGCCGGTGCGCTCGCTCACGTTTGACCCGCCCGCTGGTCGAAGACGGTGTCGTCCTGGGCGCCCTCGGCTTTCAGCTCCTGGGCCCGGACGCGACTGGGCAGGATGCCCTGCGGCCGGAGCAGCATCATGGTGACCAGGATCAGGCCAAGGACCAGGAAGTTGAGTCGGCCGACGAAGTCCTCGATGCCGGGCCAGCCGGTCGCGGGGTTGCTCGGGTCGAGCAGCGGGCCGAGCCCGATCGCGTCCACGATGGCGTGCGTGTTCCTCGGCAGGTCGGTCAGGAACTTGAACTCCAGGAAGTAGACCGCCAGGGCGCCGACGATGACGCCCGCGATATTGCCCATCCCCCCCAGGACAACCATCACGAGCACCGTGATGGAGACCGTGAAGTCGAAGTTGTCGGGGCTCACGAGGGAGAGCTTGGCACCGTAGTAGGCGCCTCCGAAGCCGCTGAAGGCGGCTCCGATGGCGAAGGCGAGGAGCTTTATGTTCCGCGTGTTCACGCCCATCGCGGCTGCCGCAACCTCGTCCTCCCGGACGGCCGCCCAGGCCCGGCCGAGGCGGGACACCTGGAGGTTGGAAACGAGGATCACGCAGGCGACGATGAGCAGGACCATCAGCACGTAATAGGCGGTGGGGTCGGTGATGCTGAAGGAGCAGTTGCTGGTGCCGAACATGAGCTTCAGATCGTCGCCCCGCGACCAGGGACCGTCGAGGCAGATCGGCAGCGTCGGCTGGTCGATATTGCCGATCGCGTTGATGCCGCCGGTCCAGTGGCCGGGGTCGTTGCGGAAGACGCGCGGGACGATCTCGCCAAAACCGAGCGTGACGATCGCCAGGTAGTCGCCCCGGAGTCGCAGCGTCGGGGCCCCGAGCAGGGCGCCCGCCGTCGCCGCCACGAACATGGCGCAGAAGAGCAGGATCCAGAAGGGCAGGTGGATCGCGTGCTGGAGCGGGCTGGCCGCCAACTGGGTCGAGGCGAGCAGCGCATAGGTGTAGGCGCCGATCGCGAAGAAGGCGGCGTAGCCGAGGTCGAGGAGGCCGGCGAAGCCCACCACGACGTTGAGCCCGATGGCGAGCAGCACCCACACCCCGGCGTCGGCGGCGAGGCCGGTCAGGGTGTTGGTGCCGGTGGCAAACGACGCCAGCGGCGGGAAGACGATCGCGCCGATCAGCAGCACCCCGAAGACGACCATGTTGGGATCGCGGGACCAGTCCCGGAGCTTGCGGCGCAGCTGCTTGCGGTCGCGCAGGGTCGCGATCATTTCTCCGGCACCCGCATGCCCAGCAGGCCGGTCGGGCGGAAGACGAGCACGATGATGAGGATCGCGAAGATGACGACGTCGGACCAGCTGGCCGACACGTAGCGCTCGTTGAGGGCCCGGATGATCCCGATCACCAGCCCGCCGAGCGCGGCGCCCTCGATGTTGCCGATACCGCCGAGGACGGCGGCGGTGAAGGCGATGAGGCCGGCCGAGAAGCCGAGGTCGAACTTGATCGAGTTGAAGTAGAGCGCGTAGACGAGGCCGCCCGCGCCGGCAAGCGCCGCGCCGATGAAGAAGGTGGCGGCGATCGTCCGGTTGATGTCGATGCCCATCAGCTGCGCGGCGTCCCGGTCCTGGGCCGTGGCGCGCATCGCCTTGCCGAGCTTGGTTCGATTGATGAAGAGCGAGAGCATCACGACCAGGAAGATCGTCACCGCGACCACCATCACGTCCTTCACACCGATGTCGATCAGCGAGGTCGTATAGCGATCCTCCGAGATGAGGTCGGGGAAGCGCAGGTTCACCGGCCCCCGCCACAGGTACATGATGCCTTCGAGGATGAAGGACATCCCGATTGCTGTGATCAGGGGTGCCAGCCGGGGTGCGCTGCGTAGGGGTCGGTAGGCGACCCGCTCGATGGTGATGTTGACCAGCCCGTTGATCGCCATGACCAGGACGAAGACAAGCACCAGGACCGGGACGTAAGCCAGCGCGTAGTGGGAGCCGGGCCCGATCCCGAAGAGCGCGAAGAGGGGGAGGGCGACGAAGCCGCCCAGCGTGAATACGTCGCCGTGCGCGAAGTTGATCAGCTCGATGATGCCGTAGACCATCGTGTAGCCGAGCGCGATCAGTGCGTAGATGGCGCCGTCGGTGATCCCGATGACCATCGTCGCGATCAGGGACCGGGGACTCTGGATGGCCAGGATGACGATCCAGCCGAGGGCGGCGATGCCCATGGTCGAGAAGAGGGCCGTTCCAAGGTCACCGGCAAACGTGGCACGGAGTCGCTGGATCGATTCCAAGTTCCCGCTCCCCTACACAAAATAGGAGGGGGCCGCATTGGCCCCCTCCCAGGTTTATCGAATGACTAGGCGCCGAAGTTGAATTGCTTGACCCAGACGAAGCAGAAGCTAGCGTTGGCGCCGCCGGCCTTGCCGCAGGTCAGGTCGCCGACCGCCACGCGGGCAGCGTCCTGCTTTTTGACGGCGTAGACCGAGATGATCTTGGCCGAGGTGTCGCCGTTTGCGTCGAAGGTCACGGTGCCGAGGACGCCCTGGAAGTTGCTGGTCGCGGCCACGTTGACACGGACCGCCTCACGGAAGTCGTTGATCTTCTTGGGATCCTTGCCGGCGTCGATCGCCTTCTTGATGGCCTGGATCTCGATGGTGGCCGCGTCATACGCGGACATCGTGTATGAGCCGTAGTCGTTGGCGCCGGTGAACGACTTCTTGAAGTCGGTGATGACCGAGGCCGCGGAAGAGATCTGGCCTGCGTCAGCGCCGGCGGTGGTCGCCGAGACGCCGGCGGCCGCGTCGGCTCCGTCATCGATGCACTGCGAGGTCTCGATGCCGTCGCCGCCGAGGTACGGCCAGCTGCCGATCCCGAGGGCGGTCATCTGGCCGCGGGGCTTGCAGGCGCTCTGGTCGTCGGTGCCGCCGACGTAGATGGCGGTGGCGCCGAAGTCCTTGAAGCCGTTGAGGATCGATCGCCAGTCAGTCGTGGTCTTGGGGTCGAAGGACTGGCGCTGTGTGGTGCCGCCGTCCTTCTTGAACTGGGCCTCGAAGGTGTTCGCGATGCCGACGCCGAAGACGGTCTTCTCGTCCATCACGCCGATCTTCTTGATGCCCAGTGTGTTGTACGCGTAGTCGGCCATCGCGGGTCCCTGCAGGTCGTCGGTGGCGACGACTCGGAAGTAGTTGTTCGGGTTGCCTTTGCGAAGGTCGGCAGGGGCATAGTCGCAGTTCGGCTTGCCCAGGTTCTTGGTGAGACAGGGATTGGTGTTCGACGGGCTGATCATCGTCAGGTGGGCCGGCGCCGCAATCGGGATCTCGGCCTTGCCGACGGCCGAGTTGAAGGGCCCGACCATCGAGACGACCGCGTTGTTGTTGATCAGGTCGGTCACGTTCTGGACGCCCTTGTCGGCGTTGTAGGCGCCGCCCACAGCGTCGTCACGGTTCTCAACCGTTAGCGTCCAGCCGCTCACCGAGCCGCCGGCCTTCTGGACCGCGAACTTCACGCCGTTGAGCGTGGGGAGGCCAGACGAGGCCGCCGCTCCGGATTCGGGCAGGTCCACTCCGATCGAGATGGTGCCCTTGTTGCCGCCGCCAGTGCTGCTCGAGCCGCCGCCGCACGCCATTGCGACGATTGCCAGAGATGCGATGGCCGCGACCCGACCTAGTCGAGCTGTGCGCATGCTTGTCCTCCTGAAAATGTCCCGGGAACTAGATCTACTCCCCCTACGAGGGTTCCGGACGGTGCGAATCTTAACCCGCCCGAAGTTGGAGACTGTATAGCTGATGATCTGTGGGGTGTCAATTTGAGCCCGTCGGTATACTCGGATTTCTGTCGTCGCCCCTCCTCTCCCATCGGAGCACGTACTTGAAGACGGATTTCAATGAGCACCTCAAGCCCAAGGGCCAGTTCGTGGACGAGGCCGTCCAGGCCGCCCTTGCCGGCCGCTGGGAGGATGCCGCCGAGATCAACCAGGCGATCCTGGAACGGTTCGGCTCCGACGAGGAGGCGAACAACCGGCTGGGAAAGGCGATGACCGAGCTGGGCCGCTTCGACGAGGCCAAGGCGGCCTATGAGGCGACGCTCGCCCTGAACCCGCTCAACACCATCGCCCAGAAGAACCGGGCCAAGCTCGACGTCCTGGCCCAGTCCAAGGACATCAAGGTCGGCCCGACCCGCGTCGACCTCAACCTCTTCGTCGAGGAGCAGGGTAAGACGAGCAGCACCCAGCTCGACTCGGTTGACGACCCCAACGTGCACAACAAGATCGGCTCCGGCGACATCGCCGAGCTCCGCATCACGGGCGACTCGATCATGGCCGAGACGGTCCGCGGGGTGAAGCTGGGGACGATCGAAGCCCGCCTCGCCCGGCGGCTCATCAAGTTCATTCAGGGCGGCAACCGCTACCTGGCCGCCGTCACCTCGGTCGAGCCCGGCGCCGTCAAGCTGATGATCCGGGAGACCTACCAGGATCCCAAGTTCATCGGCAAGCCCAGCTTCCCGCAGCGTCGCAAGCGAGAGGCGGAGGCCTTCCGGCCCTACAGCAAGGAAAGCCTGCTGCTCACCCGCGACCTCGACGGTTTCCGGGACGACGACGAGGACGAGCCCCGCAACAGCGAGGACGCCGAGGGCGCCGTCGATGAGCTGGAGGGACTCAACGTCGTCGACGACGACGCCGACGAGACGCTCGACTTTTCCGACGAAGCCGAGACCGACATTGCCGAAGACAACGACGACGACGAGGACGACGACGAGTGAGCAGCGCGTCAAAGGAGTCCTTTCACACCGATTGACACGCCGGCCGGCTTCCGGGACCTGCTGCCCGAGGAAGCCGAGTCGATGCGCTCCGGCCAGGAGGCCATCCTCGCTGAGATGCGGCGATGGGGCTATCGGTTCGTCGTCACGCCGACGCTGGAGTCGGAGGGCGTGCTGAGCCTTGGGCTGGGGCCCGACCAGCGCCGCAGGCTGTTCAAGTTCGCCGACGCCGACGGGTCGGTGCTCGCGATCGTGGGCGAGAAGACCGTCCCGGTGGCGCGCCTTGCCGCCGCCGGCCTGCGCTCCAGCCCACTGCCGCTCCGGCTCTGCTACGCAGCCTCCGTCCTCGGCAACGACGGCGGGCGCTTCTCCAGCCGCCGCGAGAAGCACCAGGCCGGGGCGGAGCTGATCGGGGCCGCCGGCTCGGTGGCGGACGCCGAGGTGATCGCGCTGGCCGTCCGCTGCCTGGATGCCGCCGGGCTCGGCCGCTACCAGGTCGATGTCGGCCACTCCGAGTTCTTCCAGGGCCTGCTCGGAGGCCTCAAGCTCGACCCGGAGGTGGAGGCGGGCGTCAAGCGGGCGCTGGCCGCCCGCGACTTCGTCGCCCTCGAGGAGCTCCTCGCCTCGACCCCCCTTCGCAGCGCGGAGCAGGAGCTGCTGCTCCGCTTCCCCGCTTTGCGGGGTGGCCCCGAGATCCTGGAGGCCGCGGCCGGGCTGGTGGCGAACCGCCGCTCGGAGACCGCGCTCGCGGAGCTCGCCGAGGTCCACCGGCTGCTCGGCGCCCACGGCCTGGGCGAGGTCGTCAACCTCGACCTGGGGGCGATCCGCGACTTCGACTACTACACGGGAGTGATCTTCGAAGCCTACGGGCCGGACCTCGGCCGGCCCCTGGCCCAAGGGGGTCGCTACGACGGACTGCTCGAGCGTTTCGGCCGGGCGGCGCCGGCTACCGGCTTCGTCGTCCACCTGGACCTGGTGGCCGAGGCGATCTCACGCTCAGGGGGCCGGCCGGCGCTGCCGCGGCTTGACGCGGCCGTCTGCTGGACGGCGGCGGGCCTCCCGGCAGCCCTGCGGCTGGCGTCATCGCTTCGCCTCTTCGGGATGCGGGCGGTGGTCGACAGCGAGCCACGCCCCCTCCCCGGAGCACGCACCTGGCACGGCCAGGTGGGGGCGGTCAACCTCCTCCACTGCACGGGCGAGGGCAAGGTGGCCTGGGTGGACGCGGCCGGCAAGACCAGGCGCCTCCCGCCCGAGCATGTCGTAGGCCAGATGGCAGGAGCCGTCCTATGACCAAGAAGCTCCCACCCAGCCTCCGGGTGGAGATCAAACCATGAGCGTCTCGATCGCCCTCTGCACCGGAGTCCTGCTCGAGCCAAGCCTCGCGCTGCTTGCCGAGGCCGGGATCACCAGGATCGACCGCGGCCAGCTCGGGCGGCGGCTGCTGCTCGACAGGGACGGTGTGCGGGTCGTGCTGGTGCGGCCTGCCGACGTGGCCGCCTATGTCGATTTCGGCGCCGTCGACCTCGGGGTGGTCGGCAAGGACCAGCTCTGGGAGAACCCGGGCAGCCACTACGAGCTCGTCGATCTCGCCTTTGGCGCGTGCACCCTTGTCATGGCCGTGCCCGAGGGGTCCCAGCTGGGTGCGCGGGAGACCTGGCCGCCGGTGCTGAGGGTGGCCACCAAGTACCCCCGGGCGACGGCCGCCTTCTTCGCCGCCAGCGGAAAGGCAGCCGACATCGTCGGCCTCCACGGCTCGGTCGAGCTGGCGCCCCAGGTGGGCCTGGCGGACGCGATCGTCGACCTGACCGCGACCGGCGCGACGCTTCGCGAGAACCGGCTCCGGGTGGTGGCTGAGGTCGGCTCGTCGACGGCACGGCTGATCGCCAACCAGGCGAGCCTCAAGACCCGCAGCGGTGAGGTCCAGTCCCTGGTGACCCGGCTTGCGCAGGCGGCCCGGGCGAGATGAGCATCCGCCGCTACGACCTCGGGAGCTGGCTCGACAGCCCGCTCAGCCGCCGCCGGCTCGACCTTGCGGGACTTGCCGCGGAGCAGGCCGCGGTCCGCGACATCTGCAGCCGGGTTCGAGCCGATGGCGATCAGGCGCTGGCCGAGTACGGCCTCCGCTTCGACGGCTGGCGGCCGGCGCCCGAGGATGGCTTCCGGGTCCCTCAGCAGGAGATCGATGGTGCGCTCCGCCGGCTCGCGCCGGGCGATCGCGCCGCACTCGAGTTCGCTGCCAAGAGGATCCGCGCCTTCCACGAGACGCAGGTTTTCGAGCCGGTCACCGGCACACCGGGGCTGAAGCTCCTGACGCGACCGGTCCGGCGTGCCGGGATCTACGTCCCCGGCGGCCGGGCGGCCTATCCGTCGACCGTCCTGATGGGGGCGATCCCGGCCCGGGTGGCGGGCGTGAAGGAGGTCGTCGTCGCCACGCCGCCGGCGACCGACGGCTCGGTCCCAGCGGCTGTTCTCGCCGCCGCCGCTGTCGCCGGCGTGGACGAGGTCTACCGGCTGGGCGGCGCCCAGGCGATCGCGGCCCTCGCCTACGGCACCGAGAGCGTGCCTCGCGTCGACGTCCTGGTCGGACCTGGCAACGTCTACGTGATGCTGGCCAAGAAGGAGGTCTTCGGCTCGGTCGGGATCGACTCGCTCGCCGGTCCCACCGAGATCATGATCGTCGCCGACGCCGCGGCCCGGGCCGACTTCGTGGCCGCCGATCTCGCCTCCCAGCTGGAGCACGACCCGATGGCCTGGGCGGTGCTGGTCACCGACTCGGGTGAGCTGGCGGACCGGGTCGAGGAGGAGTTCGCGAGCCTCGTCCAGGGGCTGGAACGGGCGGAGGTCATCGGGGCCGCCCACTGCTGCATCGTCGTGGTCGCCGACCTCGACCTGGCCATGCAGGTGGCGAACGACTTCGCGCCCGAGCACCTGGAGCTGATCGCCGCCGACCCCGCTCCGCTGGCCGCCAAGGTCGAGAACGCCGGGGCCGTCTTCGTCGGCCCCTACGCTCCCGTTTCGCTCGGCGACTACGTCGCCGGCCCCAACCACACTCTGCCCACCGCCGGCGCGGCTCGCTTCAGCTCTCCCCTCGGCGTGTACAACTTCCTGAAGCGGACGAGCGTCGCGAGCCTCAACCGGGGCGACCTCGAGCTGCTCCGGGAGGCGTGCGTGGCGCTCGCCAACCTGGAGGGATTGACGGCACA
>DATCOZ010000280.1:0-13780 GCA_036564345.1 Candidatus Dormiibacterota bacterium
CCCGCCGAATTGACTCGTCGCCCAGCACTGACTCGATCGCGGCCCGGATTCGGGGCGCATCCTCAGGCTCCAATCCGCCCATCGTGTCCCGGCCCCCGCTACCCGGGATGACGACCAGGCCGGCTCCCGCTCCTGCGACCGCGCGCGCATTGGCGGGCTGGTCGGCGAACAGCGGAACCATGACCAGCGGCACGCCGGCCGCGAGCGCACCGAAGGTCGTTCCGGATCCACCGTGGCAGACGACCAGGGCAGCGGTCGCCAGCACATCGCCCTGTGGCACCCACGCCTCGATGTGGACGTTTGCCGGTACCGCGCCCAGCGCCGCCACATCGGTTGCGCGGCCCACCGTGAGCAGCACCCGCGCCTCCAGTCCATCCACGGCGGCGAGAGCCGCCCGGTATGCCGCGGCACCCACGGGCAGGCCACCCGCGACGCTGCCGAACGTCACGTAGACCAACGGACCGTCGCTCATCTCCCACCAGTCGGGCAGCGGCCGGCGGCGATCGGCACCGGCCTCCGCGAAGCGGCGCGTGTCGGCGAACGGAGAGGGATCCAGGGCGACGGGAAACCGGCTGAGGTACGGCGCGGCGCGGATCCTCTGCACGATCCCGCCGCTGTACCGCTCGAGCACCGGCGCCACCAGGTCCAGCGCACCCGCCTCGATCTCAGCCTGCGAGACGGCCACCTGGGCGTGCGGGATACCACGGCGGTCGGCAACGACGGCCGAGGAGTACTCGCACGGCTCGCGCAGCAGCAGATCGGGACTCCAATCAGCGACGGCCTCATCGACCGCCGGCAGCATCGCGGCGGTGCAGAGTCGCCCGAAGATCTCGCGGTTCACGAGGACGGCCATCTCCTGCGGGGAGACCGTCGGGACGCGGCCCCAGATCGCATCCCACTCCGGCCGAGGAGGCGCCGCGCCGACCCGGAAGGGCGTGCCCATCACTTCCACCGTGGCTTTCAACTCAGGCGGGACGACGATGAGCACCTGGTCACCGCGCCGCGCGAGCGCGTCGATGAACGGGACGAGGGGGTTGAAGTGCCCCGCTCCAGCGGTCGAGGCAACCAGGACGCGCACTCAGAGGACCGCGTTCAAGCGTGGCCCGGGTTGTTCGGCGTGGCGGTGACCCTGGCCGCGCCGAAGTCCACGCCCGTGGCCGATGCGATGCTGCAGGAGACCGTCGTGGTCGCGTTGTAGTCGACGTCCGGAGCAACGGTGGCCGTGCAGCTGCCGATCACGCCTCCGGAAACCAGGTTGGTCATCTCGAAGGTTATCGTCGAGGGGGCCTTCGCACCCGTCCTGCCGCCGAGGTTCTTCAGCGCCGCCTGCACCAGGCACGGAGAGGCGCAGCCGGACGCGTCCACCGACAGGACCGTGTAGATGGGAGGCAGGGTCGAGAGGTCGGCGAAGTTGATCACGTCGGCCGGGGGCACGATCTTGAAGTCCGTGCCGTAGTGGCTGTACAAGAGGTCCGCCCGGGAGATCCCGGCCACGGTCGTCCCCGCGTGCATGCGCAGCCGAAGCAGGTCGTGCGGCGCGGCCTCCCGGATGAATACGTCGGCACGGGGCCCGGACAGCATGACCGCTCGTACCCCGCGGTCCACGAGGTGATCGCGGCGCGTGTCCAGGCTGGGGTTGATGAAGGTGGCCTTGACCTTGGCGGCATCGGTGAAGTCGGAGAGATCGGGCGGCGACGGCAGCAGCCCCTTCCACCAGCCGTTTCCGGCCGCGGTCGCCAGGCTCCGGGACGCCTCGTCTCCGTTCAACTGCAGGGCCAGCAGCTCCCGGCCACGGAAGTAGCCGTCCTTGCCGATCAGGATCGCCTCCAGCGGAACGCCGTCCCTGGACGCCACGATGTGAGTGGACGCGGGCCGGGCGATCTGGACGTCGAAGTCCCAGCGGCCGCTCGACTCCTGGTATGAGCCGGCGACCTCCAGGCTCCTGGCGGAGGTGAGCGTGGTGATGGCGCCATTCTCGAGCTCCCGTGTCGTGGGCAGCCCCAGGCCCAGCGGCAGCTCACAGGCGGAGGCCAGGATCGCGACCACGAGCCCAACCAGCAGCCGCCGCATCAAGGGTCCAGCCCCGGATCTGTCGGGGCTGCCGTCAGCGAGAGACAGCCGCAATTCTCGAGCCCCCAAGGTGTCCTACTCTCAGGAACGATCGGGTCAGGCATCGGTTACTCATGTTCGGGAGGCTTCAGAGATCGCGTAGCGATGGGGTGTCGGGAACCGTTGGAACGGCGGTGAAGTCAATCCGAGAATCCTGGCCGGTCGGCCCCTGGGCCGCGCTGGCTCCCAGGACAAGCCAGGGCCCGGCCGGGCGGCGCACGCTTCAGCTTTGGGGCCGGACCTACCCCGTGCTCCTGCCCAGCATCTCGGATCCCCGCCTGCACGTGGCGGCCGTCATCTTCACCCTCCAGATCCTGGGCCAGACGGTGCTCGGCTTCCGGGTCTCGATCGCGCAGATCCTGGTCTGCCTGGTGGCGGCCGCCCTGATCGAGTTCCTGGTCGGCTTCTTCAAAGACCGCGTGCTGATGTGGCCGGCCAGCGGACTGCTGACCGGCAACAGCGTGGCCTTCATCCTCAGGGTGCCGGGCACCGCCCACGGTCAGTGGTGGAGCCTGCGGGGAGCCGGCATCTTCGTGCTGGCGGTCGTCATCTCGATGGCTTCCAAGTACCTGATCCGCTGGCGCGGGCAGCACATCTTCAACCCCTCCAACCTTGGCCTGGTCGGCTGTTTCGTTGTGCTGGGCCCCCAGCTGACCGAGCCCCAGGACCTCTGGTGGATCCCGCTCTCGCCGGCGCTGATCCTGACCTACGCCGTAATTGTCGTCGGCGGCCTGGTGATCGGCGCTCGGCTGAACCTCCTCGGCCTGGAGCTTGCCTTCCTGGGCGGCTTCGCCGCCTTCCTGGTCCTCTCCCTGGGCCTGGTTCCCGACCACTGCATGACCGCCAGCTGGGCCTACGCGCCGATCTGCGGGAGACAGCTCTGGGAGATCCTGGTCATCTCCCCGGAGGTGCTCGTCTTCGCCCTCTTCATGCTCTCCGACCCGAGGACCGTCCCCTCCTCCCCGGCCGGTCGGATCCTCTTCGGGTTGGCGGTCGCCTTCTTCTCGGCCCTCCTGCTCGGGCCCACCGGCACCGAGTTCTGGACCAAGACCGCGATCCTGGCAAGCCTCGTCATCGCCTGCGCGCTTCGGTTTCCGCTTGGCGGCCTCGCCCAGCTGCGCTGGGGTTGGCGGATCCCCGGCGCCGCGGTGGCCGGCGCGGTCTGCCTGCTGTCTCTCCCGCTCTCAACCGCCCTTCCCGCGCGCAACCCGCAGCTGGTGGCCTGGCTGCCCGGCGAGTCGGCCACCGCACCCACCCGGCTGCAGGTGGGCACCGGACCGGGCTTTGCCACCGCCCTGACCAAGGCCGCGCTCGACTCCCTGCCGGCCAGCGGGCAGACCAGCAAGGCTCCCGTCGCTGCCGCCGCCTCGGATTACGTCTGGGGGATCCCCAAGTTGACCGCCATCGTCATTCCACCGAGCGTGGCCGCCTACGACCCCGGCCTCACGCCGACGGTGGGGTCGGCGATGGCGTACAACCTGGCCGGGGACCTCAACGTCGAGGCCGAGGCACGCCGTGAGCTGAACACGACCCTGGCCTCCACGGCCGCAAGCGGGGATGGGCTCGCGCCGTTCACCGCGGCGATCAACTCCGATCGCGCCGCCGGCCAGGTGGTGACCACGGTCTACACCTTCAACCGGGCTGAGCTCGTCCTCCTGCTGCCGAAGTTCAAGACCCAGGCGCCCCGGCTAGTCGGTACGTCCCTCATCGGAACCGCCCGAGAGACCACCTACGACAGCGCGGGTCACCAGCTATCGGAAAAGGACTCGCCCTACACCCAGGTCTGGGAGCTGACCAGGATCGGCGACGGCTACCTGATCACCAACGATTACACCGGCCTGACCCCGGCAGCCTGACGGGTCGACTCTTCTGAACCGCAACCTGAGGATTACGGCGGGCGGGACGACGCCACTGCTGACCAGCCAGGTTGGGGCGGACCGGCCGGCGCTCACCCGCATCCGTCTCGGCCTCGTCCTGCTCGTGGCCCTGGTCCGCCTGCCCAGCCTGTTCGAGCCGCGGTGGTACTCCGATGAGGGCATCTTCACGACCGTGGCCTGGGCGGCCGGGCACGGGCGCGCCCTTTACTCCGGCGTCTACGACAACGCGCCGCCGATGATCTACTGGCTCTTCCGTCTTGCGCAGGCGCTCGGTTCGCTCGAGCAGCACTCGGTCGTTCAACTCCTGGCGACAGTCGCGGCCACGGTGGCTGCAGTGCTCACGTTCGAGGTGTCCCGCCGGTTCCTTCGGCCCTCGGCGGCGGCACTGGCCGGAGGGCTGACGGGGGTCGTGCTGTCCCTTCCGGTTCTCGATGGCGACCTCATCAATGTCGAGCTGGCGGCGCTCCCCTTCTTCCTCGGCGCGCTCCTCCTCGCCTTCTCACGGCGGGGTGTCCTGCTCCTCGTCAGCGGCGCGCTGCTGGGCATCACCATCGCGACCCGGCCGTCCTTCGTTCTCGATTCGTTTGCCATCGCCGTCCCCCTCCTCGCGGCGCCGGAACGGGTCCGGCGGCTCTGCCTCTTCGCCGCCGGCGTCGCGCTGGCCTGCGTGGCGGTCGTCGCCGTTCTCGCCGGCGGGGGGTCGCTGGCTGCCTACCTGGCCGAGGTCTTACCCGCCGACCATGCCTATCTGGTCTGGTCGAACGGCGGCACGCTCTTTCCTCTCCTGGTCAGGCTCGGTGCTCTCACGGTTGCAGCGCTGATCGGCCTCCGCCTGGCGACAACGCCCGCCGGCCGGCTGGCCGCGGTCTGGCTGCCCGCCGCCCTCGCCGCAGCCAGCCTCACTCCTCGCGAGTTGACGCACTACTCGCACGAGGCCATTCCACCCATCTCCTTCGCGGTCGCGCTGGCGGTCGGGCGGATTCGCCCACGCTGGCTGGCGGCCGCGCCCGCGGCCCTCGCGGTGATCGTCGCAGCTGAGGCGGTCCTGATCCTTCCCGCCCAGGAGACCGCCTTCCTGAATGGCACGATCGCGCCGCGACCGTACCTGCACAACTTCTCCTACCGGGCCCTGCCCGCCTATTACTGGAACTGGCTCGAGCTCGTGCTGGGTCGCGAGACCGCCGCCGCCTACGCGGATCGCTTTCCAGGCTCACCCGCTGTCGACAATTCCGAAGCCGCTTTCCTCAGGAGTCAGCCCGGCTCCGCAGACGCTCGCCTGATCGTCCTTGGGGACCGACCGTGGCTCTACATCAAGACCGGCATGCTGCCAGGAAGCCGCTACGTCGCCACCAACTCCGCGTTCTGGCGAATACCTTCGGCGCCGGGCGAGATGACCAGCGCTCTCGGCAACGCCTGCGCTCGTTTCGTCGTCGACGAAACGGGTTCCCCCGACTGGCTGCCGGGCCTTGATTCCGGTGGCTACGTCCGGCTCCCCGGCGCTCCACTTCCGACCTATCGATCGGAACGCGCCGTCGGAGATTGCGGCTGAGATCCAGACGCCGGCTTCCCTCCCGCTCTAGTCGTCGAACCGACCCATGAAGTGCTCGGCGGCATCCGGCCGTGTCAACTCGTAGATGGCGAAGCGCTGACCGCCGGGAGCTCGAAAGCTCGCGCACGGTCCGTGGGGGATCTCGAGCTCGTGGAGCTCATCCGAGCCGGTCGCGACAAGCCTCGCCACGGCAGCTTTGTAATCGGTCACCCGATAGACCAGAATCGGCGCCGGACCCTCCAGGTGAGCGCTGAGGAGGATCGCCGGACCGCCTTCCGACATGCGGAGGCAGGCGACCGTGGTCCCCATCCCGCGGACCTTCCAGAGCAGCTCGGCATCCAGCTCGCCGACGTACTGCGCAGCCGTCTTGTCGACGTCCTCCGTCGGGACATACACGAAGTCGAGCGATAGGAACAACTCAGCCCGGCTTTCGACCCGCCAGCGAGTCGACGCGGTCGCGAGCGGCCTGAGCCCCATGCATGATCCGGTCGGTCAGCAACGCTCGTAACGTTCTCAGTCGCCTGAGGTCGCCTTGAGCTCCTGCATCAGGCCTTCTGACTGCGCGTAGCCCCACAGGTCCAGGCCGTCCGGCTCGGGAATTTCCAGACCGCGCGCGCCGAGGATCGACAGGATGTGGGTGCGGTGGTCATCTGCATGATGCACGGTTTGGGCCATGATCACCGCCGCCGGCAAGCGCCAACCGTCCGTGGTGGTGACCTCGCGGGTATCCAGATCGAGGCTTTCGGCCAGGATCTCCCACTGCGGGCCCAGGCGGCGAATGCGCTCCGCGAGATCATCCAGCGGGACCGGCCCGTCTGGTAAGGGATCCTGAAACAAAAAGGCCGCTGCAGCCACTTTGGTCGGGAAGGGCTCGCGCGTCACGATCGAGAGGTAGCCCTGCTCGGCTTCGACCAGGTGCCGCAACGTTTCGCGGATCGTGCCATAAGTACCGGGGATCGTGGCGTCCAGGTGTTCGTCTCCCAGGCCCTTGCAGTGCTCGATCAGGCGCAGCGTCGCCCAGGTCTTGTGCCGAAACAGTGCGAGCAGCGCCCCGTTCATTGCCTTGGGTCGATTTCCAGTCGCGACTTTACCGGGTGTCCCAAGGGCGTTCGTCATTCCTTTTCATGCGGCGCGTTGATGATCGGCCCCGGCTTCATCGACTGCTCGGCGGTTGATGCTGGCGAGCACAGGCCGCGATCGTCTCCACGAACCGATCTCGACCCTACATCCTCATGTCTACTCCGTGTCAAGACCTCTTCCGGTGTAACGCCCCCCTTGTGGCCGGCACTGTATCCCCGCCGCGGCAGGAATCAGGAAACCGGAACAGCAAGGAGAAGTTCGCCGTGAGCAGCGGCTCGCTCAATGAGCTTCCCGGTTCGCCGTTCGCGCTACCGGCGGCGGCCACGCCTTTCGGAATCGTCGTCACCGGCGAGGGCGCGGGGGAGTAGCCCGAACCTCACCATGCGAATGGGCTGGGAGCACCCGCTCCCGGCCCACCACGCCGAAATCTTCAGCTCGGCTCGGGCCCGGCCGTCGCATTGGCGTCTGCTCCAGCACCGTGCGAAGCGCGACTTCGAGCGGCGGCGTCGACGTACTTTTCGGCCCGGCCGAGCGGCGTGAATGCGAAGCCGATCGGGATGAGGAAGGTGACCACGCCAATGGCGAGGTACACCCACTCGACGTGGCCGGTCCACTGGATCGCAACCCCGCCGGCGAGGGTACCGAGGGGTATCGCAGACCAGGCCAGCACGCCCGCGATGGTGATGACCCGGCCCAGCATCTCGTTGGGGACGATCGCCTGGCGGAGGCTGAAGGTGTTGATGTCGAAGATCGAACCGACGCCGGACCAGATAGACCAGACGACGAGTCCCGCCCAGTAGCTGCGCTGCTGCGAGAAGACGACCAGCAGCAGTCCTGTCGCGGCCAGCACGCCGAGGATCACCTGGCTGAAGGTGAACCGGCGCCGGAGCCGTCCCGCGTTAAGGGAGAGGATGATCGTCGCCACCGAGGCGGCCGCGAAGAGCCAGCCGATCTGCGCATCGCTGGCGGCCAGCCGGTCCTTGGAGAAGAGCACCACCTGGGCGTAGACGGTGCTGTTGAAGAAGTTGAAGAGAGCCATCATGGCCGAGATCGTCCGGAGCACCGGGTGTCCAAGGACGTAGCGCAGGCCGTCACGGACGTCGCGCAGGATGTGCTGGGAGGCCGGCTTGCCGGGTGCGTTGAAGCTGCGCCGAACCAGGGCGAGCGAGACCGCCGAGATGACGAAGCTGCCGGCGTCGGCGGTGAACAGCGTCGGCAGCGGCAGCAGCAGCAGGGCGACCCCGGCGAGGAAGGGACCGGTGATGCCGGCCGCCTCGAACGCGGCCTGGAGCCGGCCGTTGGCGGTGACCAGGTCGTCGCTTTCCACCAGCGAAGGGACAGCCGCGAACTGACCCGCGTTGAACGCGATCGAGAGCGTCGACTCGACGAAGGCGGCGGTGTAGATCCACCAGACGCTGAGGTGGCCGGTGAGGAAGGCGGCGGGGATGCTGCCGATGACGAGCGCCCGGCCGAGGTCGCACGCGATCATCAGCCGCTTGCGGTCGACCCTGTCGGTCCAGGCGCCGATCACAAGGCCGAAGAGCAGGTAGGGGAGGAACGTCGCGGCGCTGGCGAGCGCCAGGTTGATGGCCGAACCGGTCAGCTTGAAGACCAGCAGGGGTAGCGCGAAGGCGGTGATCGAGGTGCCGAAGTTGCTGACCGTCTGGCCGGTGAAGAACTTCCAGAAATCCCAGTTGAAGGTTCGCGAGGGCAATTGCTTGGCTCCTTGGCGGAAGCCCGGCAGGACCGGGCGGCTGGCACAAAAAAACCGCGGGCGGGGCCACGCGGCGGAGCTCTCATCGCGGACCGGCCTCCTGGCCGGGGACAAGGCCCTAGTGCATGACCCCCGGGGTCGATGGCACGGTCAAAACCTTGGTCATGGGTCCAAGGCTAAGGCAGGTGCCGGCCACCCGTCAATTCGGACTCCGGCGATGAGGTCAGCCGGCGGTGACGTGCGGGTGACGCACTGCGACTAGGATTTTCGCCCGGAGGCTGGCGGCGCGTGTACATGCGGGTGGAGAGGCCGGGTGGCTCGGAGCCTGTGCCGACGCGCCCGTCGCGATTCGCCCCCACCCCGAGGTCGCCGATCCCCGTCTCGGCGCCACGGCCACAACCGGCCACTCTCGGCCGGCTGGCCATCCAGCCCAGGCTCAAGATCGGCGCGGTCGACGACCCCGCGGAGCGCGAGGCTGATCGCGTCGCGGAGGCGGTCACCAGCCCTTCGGGTGATGCAGCCGGCCATGTCTCTCAAGGCACCCAGGGTGCCGAGGCCACCATCCGCCGCCAGGCCAAATCCGGACCGGCTGCCGGAGAGTACGAGATCCGAAAGCAGCTGGTTCGGGCGTTTCTGAACGACCAGGAGACCATCCAGCGACAGCCGGCGAAACGCGATGAGGAGACGGAGGGAGAGCGGATCCTGATGCAGGCGAAGCCGACCGGCCACCAGCTCGCGCCCACGGGTGGGGAGCTGGAATCGCGAGCGCAGTCCCTGGAGGGAAGTGGCAGGCCGCTGCCGGCGCCGATCCGCAACGAGATGGAACCACGCTTCGGACACGATTTCAGCAGCGTGCGCATCCACACCGACGGCAACGCGACGGAGCTGACCAGGCTGGCGAGTGCCCGGGCGCTGACGGTCGGTCGCAACGTGGCCTTTGCCGCCGGCGAATACTCGCCCGAGACCTCAGCCGGGAGCCGGCAGCTGCTTGCCCATGAGCTCACCCATGTTGTCCAGCAGGGCCGCGCGGGCCCCTCCGTCCAGAGAAAGATCGTCGTCGGTGGCACTCCCTATACGCCAACGGCCGGCTATTACTCCTACCTGACCGCCAACTTCGGACCCGCGATGAAGGAATTCGTCGAGCAGATGCACAATGGCGGCAGCCCCCCGATCTATAACTTCAGCACGTTTGAGCAGATGGGCTACGAAGTCCGCGTCAGGGCCAATGCGATCAAAGGCATCGAGGATGTGCACGCCGGATGCTGCAGCTACTACGGCACCGGCGATCCGCCTCATCTGAACCCGACTTACTGGGACCACATCGGCTCTGGGGTGAACTTCGAGATGAAGTCTCCGCTGCCGGCCGGGAAGCACCCGTCCGACGCCATTGACTCGATCTTCACGCCCGGCGCCCACACTCGGCTGGAGTGTCTGACGATGACGCTCGCGATCCAGTACCGCGCGATGTTGAAGGCACTTGGGCCGGCGAAGTTCAACACCAGGTTCGCGGGCGGCATCAGGATCGCCGTCGGAGGCGCCCAGCCTCTCGTTACCGGAGCAGACAGGAAGTACGAAATCATCACGGTGGCCAGCAAGGCCGCGATACTGCCCGGGGACTGGGTGTACTTCAGGAATTTCCATGACTACACGACCCGAGTACCGGCCGGTTACTGGCAGGGCGAGAACGCGATCGTCCTGGGGGGCGGCAAATACCGAGGCTTCGGAGTGGCCAGCCTATCCGAGCATGACATGAACCAGGAGCTGGTCAATCAGTACAACACCGGGGGCGCGCCGCTTCTCAGCAGGACGGTCGCCGACCTCCTCGCCGACGGCGGCGGGCTTCAACTGAGCCCGGTGGCCAGGCCGATCATCTCGAAGATTGCGCCGCCCTGAGCGTTCTGTGGAGGAATTCCAGGACCCACTGATCGGCGAGGAGGAGATCCCCATCCGGGACCGGGCGGCTCATCGCGCGGGGGTGTCTTCTGTGATCGGGCAAAGCTTTCCGATAGTCGGCGACGCGCTTTCGCCCACCGGCTTCAAGAGCTACGAGCTGAGCTACCAGAAGGACGGGCGAAGGATTCGCCAAGAGACGTTCGACCACGATGGCAGGCTCGTGCGGCGATGGAACTACGACCGACGCGGCCGACCGGTCGGAGAGGTCACCTACGGCCGGTCGGGGCAGGTCGAGTACCGGTTCGAGGTGGCCTACGACGACGCCGGGTGGACTGAGAAGCGGATGTACTCCTCACCCGGGACAGTGCACTATCGGGTTGTCGCGGAGCGCGGCGCGGGCGGCAGGCTTCTCCGTGCCAGGTACGAGGGGCCAGCGCACGAAGCATTGCGGACCGACTCCTACCAGTACGGCGCAAACGGCCTCCTTCGCCGCGTGGAAATGGGGCCGCTGGGTGAGCGCACCTACGAGTACGACGAGCGCGGGAACCTGACGTTGAAGCGCATCGACATGCCGGGCGCCAGCGCCGATGGCGAGATATACGAATTCGTCTACGACGCACGGGACTTGCTCACCCGGATGACGCGCCGGCACTTCGTGGCGATCACATTCGCGTACACCGCCGCGGGTAGCCGGGCGGAGCCCTGAGAGCTGACCGGCCTTCGGGGTCAGGTCGACCGGGGTCCCCGCGACCTGAGAGCGGGGCTTCCTGGGGTCAGGCGAGCTCCAGGGTGGGCAGAAAGCCCGGCGCCCGGCGAGCGCTGGTCAGCTGCTCGAAAGCGAACGCCATTCCGAGGAGCATCGCCTCCGAGCCGGGCTTGGCAAAGAGAGCCAGACCGAGGGGAAGGGCCCCGAAGGCCATACCCGCCGGCACGGTGACGATCGGGTAGCCGGCCATCGCGGACGGCAGGGTGGAGCCCCCGAGGACGCGGTCGCCGTTGATCTGATCGATCACCCACGCCGGTGGCCGGGAGGGCGCCACCAGCGCGTCAAGGCGGTGCTTGCGGAGGGTGGCGTCGATACCATCTTGTCGCGACAGTCGGCGTGAGGTCGCCAGCGCCGACAGGTACTCGGCGGAATCGAGACCCGACCTCGCCTGGCACTCTTGAAAGATCTCCTGGCGGAAGTAGGGCATCTCCATTGCCGCGTGCTCCTCGTTGAACCGGATCAGGTCCGCGAGCGAGCGGGGCCCGATCCCGGGCCTGGCCGCGAGGTAGGAGTTGATCCCTTCCTTGAACTCGTGCTGGAGCACCGTCTTTTCGACCAGCGGTCGTCCGCCCGCATGGCCTCAGTCGTGGCGATCTCCACCTCGATGAGCTCAGCACCCAGGTCGCGCAGGCCCAAGAGCGCCGTCTCGTGGACCCTGTCCGTGTGCTCGCTGTAACCGGTATAGGGCTCGCGAAGGACGCCGAGACGGCGGCCGCGCAGCGCGCCGGGGTCGAGGTGGGTCGTGAAGCCGGCTGGGTCGTCGGCGAGTGCGCCGAGCAGCAGCGCGGCGTCGCGCACGTGACGGGCATGAGCACCGGCAGTGTCCTGGCTCCTCGAGATGGGGATGATCCCGTCCTGGCCGACCAGGCCGACCGCCGGCTTGATGCCGACCACCCCGTTCGCCGACGAGGGGCAGATGATCGATCCGTCGGTCTCCGTCCCCACCGCGACCGGGACAAGGCCTGCCGCGACCGCCACCGCCGACCCGCTCGAGGAACCGCAGGGAGTTCGGTCCAGCACGTGCGGGTTGCGGCACTGGCGGCCCCGCCCACTCCAGCCGCCCGAGGATCGTGTCGAACGGAAGTTGGCCCACTCGCTCAGGTTGGTCTTGCCGAGCAGGAGCATTCCCGCCGCCCGAAGGCGGGCGACGAGCGGCGCATCGGAGGGCGCCGTCGCTCCCGTTAGGGCCAGCGAGCCGGCGGTTGTCAGCATGCGGTCGCCGGTGTCGATGTTGTCCTTGACGAGCACCGGCAGACCGTGCAGTGGGCCCCGGACCCGGCCCTGGCGATGCTCCTCGTCCAGCCGGTCGGCGATCTCCTCCCAGTCGGGGTTGAGCTCGATCACCGAGCGGAGGGTGGGGCCGGCCTGGTCGATGGCGGCCGTCCGCTCGAGGTGCATCTCAGCGAGGCGCCGAACGCTCAGCTCGCCGCTCTCGAGCCGCCGGCTGAGGTCCGCGATCGAGGCGTCGGCAAGGTCTGGATGGGGGACCATTCTCTTCGCGCGAGCTTAACGAGGGCTGGTCAGCGGGCCACGACCGGGAGCAGCTCCTCCGCGAGGCGATCGAGCTCGGCCTTCTCGGTCGGGCTCAAGCCGCGTAGGGGCATCCGGGAGTGCTCCTCCATAGCAACCCCTCGCCGCACCAGCAGGTGCTTGAGGGCGGCTTGGAAGGGAAAGCGCTGCACCGCGTCGCGAATCTCTCCGAGACGGCGCGCGCCCTCTTCGGTGGGGCGGCGAACAACCTCGGTCACGGCTTCGGGGAACGCCGCGGCCAGCCCGGATACCGCGCCTACGGCCCCCGCCGCCAAGCCCCGATGGATCAGCGCCTCCGGCCCCACGAAGATCTTGAGCCCGTCGAGCAGGTAGGGCTCGAACCGTTCCCAGGGGCTGTCCGACACCTTCAGCCCGACGAGGTTTGGCAGCCGGGACCTCAGCTCCTCGATGACGGCGGGCTTCACGGCGTAGCCGCTCCGCGCGGCGAACTCGTAGACGAAGAAAGGCAGCGGCGCGCAGGCGCGTCCCGCCGCCGTGAAGTGGTCGACCAGGGCGCTGTCGTCGGGCGCGTAATAGGGAGGCGCGATCACCGCCACCGCGGCCGCCCCGATCTCCGCCGCATGAGCAGCCAGCTCTGCCGTGGCGGCCGTCGTCTGCGCGCCGCAGTGGACCATCATGGTCAGCCGCCCCCGCCCCGCCTTGACAAACGCGGCCGCGGCGGCACGCCGCTCGGCGGTCTCGAGGAGGATGCCCTCGCCCGTCGTGCCGAGAGCCAGGACGCCGTCGACCCCGGCGGCGGCCAGGTGCTCTACGAGCGGGCCGATCGCCTCCAGGTCGACCGCCGCGCCTGCCTCCCGAAACGGTGTCACCGAGGCGGCGACCGCACCGCCCAGCTTGGGCTTCACTTGGTCGAGCATTTTTCAGTACCTCCTTCCATGGTCGAAGACGTTGATCAGCGGGCGGTCGTCGAGATAGCGGTGCAGGTTCTCGATGAAGAGGTCGACCAGGCGGTCGTTCTCCTTGACCACGGTGCTCGCCGAGTGGGGCGAGATGATGACGTTGGGCATTGCCCAGAGCGGGTTGTCGGCGGGAAGCGGCTCCTCCGCAAAGACGTCGAGCGCGGCCCCGCGGAGCTGCTTGGCCTGGAGCAGCTCGATCAGCGCCGGCTCATCGATCAGCGAACCGCGCCCCACGTTCACGACCACCGCGTTGGGAGGAAGAAGCGCCAGCCGCCTGCGATCGACGAGGTTTGCCGTCTCCGGGGTCTCGGGCGCCGCGATCACGAGCAGGTCCGTCTCGGG
>DATCOZ010000281.1:0-15965 GCA_036564345.1 Candidatus Dormiibacterota bacterium
ACCGGGTAAGGCCCCTGGTAGACCACCAGGTTGATAGGCCGCAGGTGTAAGGGGAGTGATCCCTTGAGCTGAGCGGTACTAATAGGCCGAGGGCTTGTCCACCTATAACTCACTCTTCAGCACAGCTGAAGGCGCTTGAGAGAACGGATTCAAAGGCGCTGGAGGCAATACGGCAAGATCGAAGAAGACCAAATTCGGTTGCTCAAAGCAAAACCAAAGGCCGGGTGCCCGTGCGCCCGGCCTTTTCCTATTTCTTAACCCGCGTTATACTCCGCGCCGCGAATCGACGTATCCAGAGCAGGGGGGAAATTTACCGGTGACCACATACCTAGACAGGACGCTTGTCTGCCGCGACTGCGGCATCGAGTTCACCTTCACGTCCGGCGAGCAGGAATTCTACCAGAGCAAGGGCCTCGTCAACGAGCCTGGCCGCTGTCCCGAGTGTCGGGCTCTCCGTCGCGAGGGCCGCTCGGTGAGCCGGGTGCGGACGATGCATCAGGTAGTCTGCGCGGTGTGCGGCACGACGACCGAAGTGCCCTTCCTTCCGACGCAGGGCCGCCCGGTGTACTGCCAGGACTGCTTCCAGCAGATCCGCACGCGCGCCTAGCGGCCGACACCGCGTGGATGCGGCGAGCGCTCGAGCTCGCCGCCCAGGCCGACCACCGGACCAGCCCCAACCCCATGGTGGGCGCGGTCGTGCTCGACCGTGCCCAGGAGCCCGCCGGTGAGGGCTTTCACGCACGCGCGGGCGACCCTCACGCGGAGAGGTTGGCGCTCGATCGCGCGGGCGCCCGCGCGCAAGGAGGCACGCTCTACGTAACCCTCGAGCCGTGCTCACACGTGGGCAGGACGCCGGCCTGCGCGGACGCGGTGGTGGCCGCCGGCGTCGCACGCGTCGTGGTGGCGATGGAGGACCCTGACCAGCGCGTCGCCGGCTCCGGTATCGCGCGGATGCAGAATGCCGGTATCGCGGTGGAGGTGGGCGTCGAGGAGCAGGCAGCACGCCGGCTCAACCGCTTTTACGTCAAGCAGCGGACGACCGGGTTGCCCTGGGTGACGGCCCGCTTCGGTGCCAGCCTCGACGGCAAGATCGCGACCTCGGCCGGCGAGTCACGATGGATCACATCCGATGCGGCCCGGATGGAGTCGCACCGCCTGCGCCAGTCCCACGACGCCATCCTGGTCGGTGCCGGCACCGTGGTCGCCGACGACCCGGAGCTCACCAACCGGCTGCCAGAGCCCGCCCGCCAGCCGCTCCGGGTGGTACTCGACTCGACGCTTCGGATACCCCACAACGCGAAGGTCCTCACCGGCCTGCAGCTGGCGCCGACTCTCGTTGTGACGACGCCCCAGGCCTCGGAAGAGGCGATCGCCGACCTCCGCAAGACCGGCGTCGAGGTGGTGAAGGTGGTGGCCGGCCCCGAGCAGCGGGTGGACCTCACCCAGGTGCTCCGGCTGCTCGCCGAACGGGGCCTGCTCAGCGTCCTCATCGAGGGCGGCGGCGAGGTCAACGGCGCCTTCTTCGACCAGGGCCTGGTCGACGGCGTGGTCGCCTTCCTCGCGCCGATCATCATCGGCGGCAGGGGCGCACCGAGCGCGGTCGGGGGCCAGGGTGCCGAGCGGCTGGCTGACGCCTTCCGGATCACCAACCTCGAGGTCACCCAAATCGGCGACGACCTCATGGTGAGCGGCGAATGTTCACCGGGATAGTCCGCGGCCTGGGCCTCGTCGTCGAGAGCCGCCCAGGGCGTCTCCAGATCGAGCACGCGCCCACCGCGGCAAGCACTGAAATAGGAGCCAGCGTCGCCATCAACGGCGTCTGCCTCACCGTGGTCGAGGTGGAGGGCGCGGCGTTCGCAGCTGACGTTGTGCCGGAGACGCTGAAGCGGACCAACCTCGGCGGGCTCAAACCCGGCGACAGGGTGAACCTCGAGCTCCCGCTCACCCCCGACGCCCTGCTCGACGGGCACCTCGTGCAGGGCCACGTCGACGCCACAGCCGAGATCAGGGAGATAAGGACCATCGAGCTCGGCAAGGAGGTCAGCGTCGAGCTCCCGGCGAAGCTCGCCCGCTACGTCGCCGAGAAGGGGTCGATCGCCATCGACGGCGTCAGCCTCACGGTGGTCGAGGTCGACGACGAGTCGGGCGCCTTCAGGATCGCCTACATCCCGCACACGCTCGAGCAGACGACAGCTGGCGCCTACCGGAAGGGCAGCCGGGTGAACCTCGAGGTGGACGTCGTCGCCCGCTACGTCGAGCGCCTCGTACAACCCGGCACCAAACCGGGTATTAAATAATCAGCGAAATGCCACTGGCGACGATTCCCGAAGCGATCGAAGAGTTCAAGGCCGGCCGTCCCGTGATCATCGTCGACGACGAGGACCGGGAGAACGAGGGCGACCTCGCGATGGCGGCCGAAATGGTCACCCCGGAGTGGATCGCCTTCATGGCCAAGGCCGGCGGCGGCCTGATCTGCATGCCCTGCATCGCGACACGACTCGACGAGCTCGACATCGAGCCGATGGTGACCAAGAACACCAGCCGCTTCGGCACCGCGTTCAGCGTCAGCATCGAGGCCAGGCACCTGGTCACGACCGGGATCAGCGCCTACGACCGCGCGGCCACCATCAAACACGTGCTCGACCCCGCCGCGAAACCGAGCGACTTCGCCAAGCCCGGCCACACCTTCCCCTTAAGGGCCGCGGAGGGTGGCGTGCTGATGCGCGCCGGCCAGACCGAGGCGGCCGTCGACCTGGCACGGATGGGCGGCCTTTACCCGGCGGGCGTCATCTGCGAGGTGATGAACGACGACGGGACGATGGCCCGGATGCCCGACCTGGAACAGTTCGCCAAGAAACACAACATCAAGATCGTCGCGATCGAGGACCTCATCGCCTACCGGAGGCGCAACGAGAAGCAGGTCGAGTGCATGGCGATCACGACCATCCCCAACCGGCATGGCAGCTGGCGCGCCTTCGCCTATGAAGATGTGCTGAGGAAGGAATCTCACCTCGCCATGGTGCTCGGTGAGATAAAGGCAGACGAACCAACCCTGTTAAGGGTCCACTCCGAATGCCTCACCGGCGACGTCTTCGGAAGCCTCCGCTGCGACTGCGGCGAGCAGCTCGAAAGCGCCATGGCGACGATCGCCAAGGAGGGCAGCGGGGTCATCCTCTACATCAAGCACCACGAAGGCCGCGGCATCGGCCTGGTCGAGAAATTGAGGGCCTACTCCCTCCAGGACTCGGGCATGGACACGGTCGAGGCGAACGAGGCCCTCGGCCACCCGGCCGACCGGCGCGAGTACGGCATCGGCAGCCAGATCCTCTACGACCTCGGCGTCAGGAAGATGCGCATCCTCACCAACAATCCCCGCAAATACCACGGGGTTGAGGGGATCGGCCTCGAGGTCGTCGAGCAGGTGCCGATCCAGATCGACTCCAACCCTTACAACGAGCGCTACCTGAGGACGAAGAAAGAGAAGCTCGGGCACCGGCTGCCCTAGGTGGGAGTCAAGGGCAGGCAGGGTTCGCTCGACGGCACGGGCCTGAGGATCGGTATCGTCGCCGCCCGCTACAACCAGGAGATCGTCGACGCGCTGCTCGACGGCGCCCTGCAAACCCTGCAGGAGCACGGCGCGAAAGCCGATCCGATCCTCTCCGTTCCCGGATCCTTCGAGATCCCGGTGGCCGCCCAGGCGCTCGCTGACGCCGGCGACGTCGACGCCGTCATCTGCCTGGGCTGCGTCATAAAGGGCGAGACGGCGCACTTCGAGCAGGTCGCCGAGGCCGCCGCCAAGGGCATCCTCGACGTCACCCTGGAAACCGGGGTTCCCTGTGTGTTCGGCGTCCTCACCACCTTCACCGAAGAGCAGGCAAGGGCAAGAATGGACAAGGGGAAAGAGGCTGCGGAGACGGCGATCGAGATGGCGAACCTGCTCAAGCAGGTGCGAAAAGGCTAGAGCCCCCAGCTGAAGCTGTGCGCGGGGTCGAGCCGGGCCCGCGAGGGCGTGACCAGCGAGCAGCGTCCCTGCACCGAAACCCCGCGCTTGGGGCCCATCGCATCGACGACCAAAGCCGCCCGAGGCTCCGCCGCAAGATTGCGCAGCTTGGCCCCGTCCACGTCGAACTCCAACGCTCCGTCATCAAGAACCGCGTACATGACGGGGACGGCCTGTGGCCAGCCCGAGGGCGAGATCGTCGCCAACCTCCCGATCCGCTCGGAGCGGAGGAACTCCAGCTCGGCAGGCCGGAGCGGGGTCACGCCCGGGCGGCGGCCGAGGCGGTCAGGAAGTTCAGCGCGTGGAGGTACGCCTGGACACCGGCGGTGACTGAGTCGGTGGACGCCCCGCGGCCGGTCACCAGCTGCTCCTCCATGGAAAGCTCGACGACCGCCTCCGCCATCGCGTCGCGTCCGGGCGTTGCCGAGAAGGCGGCGAAGGACTCCACGTTGGGCGCGATACCGGTCAGCTTCTCGATCGCCTTGAACGCCGCGTCAAGCGGCCCGTCGCCCTGCTGGCGGCGCATCGCGGGACCGCTCTCCAGCTGCAGCGTCACCTCGGCGATGGCGGGCATCCCGGTCGTGGTCTGGATCGTCAAGGCCAGCAGGCGAAGGCGGCCGGGCGCATCCGCCAGCACCTCCTCGGCGAGGGCGCGGACATCCTCCCGAAAGATTGCCTCCTTGTCCTCGCAGAGGCTCAGCACCGCGCTGTAGACCTGGTCGAGCAACCCCTCCCCGTCAGGGAGAGGGAGACCCGATTCGCGCAGCTCGCGGCCGAGGAACTCGCGGCCGCCGGGCGTGCCGACCAGGCCGGCGGCCGGGTCGAAGCCGAGCTCCGGTTTCGAGATCGGGCGGTCGATCAGCGGGCCGCCGTGCGGGGTCAGGATGGCAAGCCGGCGCACCCCGTCGGTTACCACCACGTGCTCGCCACCGGACGCGACCTGGGCCACCAGGGCGTCAGCGCGCTCCTTCAACTCCTGGACGCTGACGAATACGGACACCGGCCCAAGTCTACTTCCCGGACTAAGCTGGTCGCGTCCCGAATGAAACGGCTAGGCGCTGCCCTCGGGCTTACCGCTCTCGGCGCGATCACGACACTCACCGGGCTCGCCTGGGACGCCTACCTCCACGCCCGGGACCCGAACCTGGCCCACACCGAGGGTCTCTTCACGCTCAGCAACCCGGGCCACCTCCTGCTCATCGGTGGCGTAGCCATCACTGTGCTCGGCATCAGCGCAGCCCTCCTCCTGCTGCCGATCGCGAACGCCGCGCGATTCGCCGCGATCGGACTCATCGGGGTGATCGCGCTGAGCTCGGCGGGCGTGCTCGCCTGGGCGGCCCGCGCCGAGACCCAACAGCAGGCGGCCGCCCGCCTGGCGGCGAAGGACCAGCTGGTCGCGGGTGGTGGCGCCCCGGGGACGGCGACTGCCGGGATCGTCACCCACGTCCACGGCAGCGCCGATCCCTCCACCGCGACGGCGGCCGAGAAGGCCTCCGCTCAGCTGCTGCTCGAGCAGACCAAGCTCGGCACCCAGCAGTTCGCCGACCTCTCGGCCGCGCTGGCAGCCGGCTACAAGGTGGTGACCCCGCCCGACGAGCCGATCGTCCACTACGTCAACCCGGCCTACCTGGTCGGCACGGAGACCCTTAACCCGCAGCGGCCCGAGTCGCTCATCTACGGCAGCAGCGCCAAGGGCCCGATCCTCCTGGCCGCGATGTACATCGCGCACCGGATCGGTCAGCCGGGTCCCGACATCGGTGGGCCGCTGACGCTCTGGCACGCCCACTCCAACCTCTGCTTCAACGCCAGGACGAACATCATCGACGCCTTCACCGACGCCGTCGGCAACTGCCCCGCCGGCTCCTTCAACAGCGGCACCCCGGAGATGCTCCACGTCTGGGTGGTGGACAACCCGAACGGGCCCTTCTCGACCGACATGAACCCCGCGGCGCTGGTGAAGCTCCTCCAGGCGGGCGCGACGCCCTAGCCCGCGGCAAGCCGGCGGTCGAGGGCCGCCACCCGTTCGCGGAAAAGCCCCAGCACCTCAGCACCGAGCGCCTCCCGAAACCCCGCAGCCGCGGCCGCGAGCATCGCGTCCAGCTCGTCGTCGACGATGCCTGCCGCACGCAGCACCGGCCGGAGCGCGGCCGCCCGTTCGCCACCCGCCAGCGCATCGGCGGAGCCGACCATGGCCAGCGACTCCGATTCGGCCTTCAGCCGCTCCGCCAGGGCGAGCATCTCCTCGCCCCGCCCGAGTCCCGCTCGCGACGCGCAGAGCCCCGCCGCGGCAGAGGCGGCAGCCGCGGCGAGCCGCGCCTCGAGGAGCAGGCCATCCGCGGCGGCGCAGCCCTCCGCCGCCCAGACCGGGCAGAGACCGACGATCTCCTCGGAGATGATCGAGCCGCCTGCCGGAAGCCGCCGCCGTGCCTCGTCCCGGGCAACGGCGGGGCCCGTCTCACGGAGCCGGTGGAGGTTCATCGAGAGCTGCGTGCCACCGGCGACCGCGAAGACCAGCGCCTGCACGCCACGCACCCCGCCCCCGGACTCCCGCAGCCGGCCCGCGACCGCCGATGCTTCGGCGGCGGAGACACCTGACAAGAGGAGGTTGTAGGCCACCAGCGGCTCCCGCGCGCCGACCGAGACCACCCCGGCGGAGGGATGGGGGCTGTCGCCGAGGTCGGGCGGCGGCGGGTTCAGGGAGCGGATCTGGGCCAGCGTGCTGCCGCCGGCCGCTCCGTAGAAATGGACCGGCACCCGCAGCTCGGACCAGATCCGCTCGCCCAGCGCCCGCGCCAGCAGAGCCGCCTCGGCCAGCGACTCGGAGCCGATCGGCACGATCGGCACCACGTCGGCGGCACCCCGGCGGGGATGGACGCCCGCGTGGGCGCGCAGGTCGATGCTCTCCACCGCGGCGGCGACGGACGCGAAGACCCCGTCCAGGAGCGAGGTGCCCGCGAGGGTCAGGACGACCCGGTGGTGGTCGGCGTCGAAGGAGCGGTCGAGCACGTGCGCGCCCCCGGCAGCGGCGGCAGCGGCGAGACGCTCGATGACGACCGGGTCCCGTCCCTCCGAGAAGTTCGGCACCGACTCCAGCAAGGGCACCGGCAACCTCAGGCCGCGTACGCGAGCCGGCCGCTGCAGACGGTGGCGGAGACCAGGTTGACGCCCAGCCGGTAGGGGATGTCGAGGTAGCTGTCGGCGTCGAGGAGCGCAAGGTCGCAGCGCTTGCCGAGGCGGATCGAGCCGCAGCGGCGGTGGACGCGGAGCGCACGCGCCCCCCCGATGGTGGCGCCGGCCAAGGCCTCCTCGGGCGTGAGGCCGAGCTCGAGGCAGGCCAGGCCGATGGTCATGCACATGTTCTCCGACGCGGAGGTGCCGGGGTTGAAATCGGAGGCGACGGCGAGCCGGCAGCCCGCGCCGGCCAGCGTGCGGGCCGATCCCTCGGCGGCCATCCGCAGGTTGACGGCGGTCCCCGGGCAGACGACGCAGACGACCTGGGACTGGGCGAGCAGCCGGGCATCGCCCTCCCGCAGGTAGTGGAGGTGGTCGACCGACGCCGCGCCCAGCTCGACCGCCAGGCGGGCGCCGTCGCCGGGGGCGAGCTGGGCCGCGTGCAGCTTGAGCAGGTAGCCGAGCTCGGCAGCTCGGGTGAGGACCCGCCGGCACTGGCCGGCGTCGAAGGCGCCGGGGTCGGACCAGGCGTCGCAGAAGGACGCGAGGCCCCGGAAGCGCGGCAGCATGACCTCGCAGACCTCGTCGAGGTAGTCGGCCGGGGTGCGCTCGTCGGGCACCACGTGGGCGCCGAGGAAGGTGGGCACGACATACTGCGGCCCCTCCTCAGAGAGCCTTCCGGCGGCTCGCAGGAGGGTCTCCTCGGATTCGACCGAGAGCCCGTAGCCGGACTTCGCCTCGAGCGTGGTGACGCCGTGCTTCAGGAACGAGCGGAGCCGCGTCCGGCCGATCTCGACCAGCGCGTCCTCGCCCGCCAGGCGGGTTTCCCGGACCGTCCGCATGATGCCGCCATCGACAAACTTCTGGCCGCGGATCCGCGCCGCCGCCTCGTCCGCCCGCGAGCCGGCCCAGAGGAGGTGGACGTGGGAGTCGACGAAGCCCGGCACGACGCAGCGGCCGCCGGCGTCGAGCACCCGGGCGCCCTCCGCCGGGCGCACCCGCCGCAGCCAGCGGCCGGTCGGTCCGATCCAGACGATCTGGCCGTTGCGGGAGGCGACCGCGGCCTGCTCGAGGACTCCCAGCGGCCCTTCGCCCTGGCCTGCTTCGCAGGTGACGAGCTGGCCGATGCCGTGGACGACCAGGTCAGCCTGGATCACCGGCCTAGAGTAATCAGCGAATGCCGGGCCGGGTGGCGCTTGTCTTCGACGACGCTTACATGGCCTACCGCCACGCCGACTGGCACCCGCTCCAGCCGCGCCGCGTGCAGCTGGCGGTTGAGCTCATCCGGAGCACGGGCCTGGCCGAGTTCGCCGACCTCCTGGCGCCGCGTCTTGCGACGGACGCCGAGGTCGGCCTCGTCCACGAGCCGGGGTACATCGAGCTGGTTCGCCGGCTGGGGCACGGGGAGGAGCTCGGCCGGGCGGACCTGATGCGCGCCGCGGCGGCCGGCTTCGCGAGCGACGACAACCCGGTCTTCCCGCAGATGCACGAGGCGAGCGCGCTGATCGCCGGCGGCAGCGTCGTCGCCGGCGAAGTGGTCCACGAGGGGCGTGCCGACCACGCCTTCAACCCCGCCGGCGGCCTCCACCACGCGATGCGCGAGATGGCCTCGGGCTTCTGCGTCTACAACGACGTCGCTGTGGTCACCGCCTGGCTCCGCGAGAAGGGCCACCGGGTCGCGGTGGTCGACGTCGACGTCCACCACGGCGATGGCACCCAGGCCACGTTCTACTCGGACCCCGCCGTCCTGACGATCTCGCTCCACCAGCTGAGCAACAACTTCTTTCCCGGCACCGGTTTCCCCGATGAGATCGGCGCGGGCGACGCGGCGGGCACCTCGGCCAACCTGCCCTTTCCGCCCTTCACCTGGGACGAGCCCTGGCTGCGGGGCTTCGACGAGGTCGTTCCCACGCTGCTCCGGCGCTTCCGGCCGACGATCCTCGTGACGCAGTGCGGCTGCGACACCCATCTCCTCGACCCACTCGCCAACCTGCGCTGCTCGACCCGGATCTGGCCGGTGGTGGGGCGCCGCTTCCACGACCTCGCCCACGAGCTCTGCGAGGGACGTTGGGTGGCGCTGGGCGGCGGCGGCTACGCCGTCGAGGAGGTCGTGCCGAGGGCCTGGACGCTGCTCTTCGCGGAGATGGTCGGCCATCCCGAGCTGGCCGCCGCCCAGCTCGACCCGGAGCCGTTTCCACCGGTGCCCGAGGCGCAGGAGCGGATCTGGCCGGCGGTCGAGCACTCGATCCGCGCACTCAAGCTCGCCCTCAACGGTTCGCGCGGCTGATCCGGACCACGACCAGCTGGAGGGGCAGCGCCGTCCCCAGGACCAGGCCGATGGCAGGTGCGGTCCAGGCGAAGCCGTGCCGGTGGCCGAGCGCGAAGGGGAGGATCCAGGCGGCGCCGATGATCAGCACCGTCACCTGCCAGGCGATCGCGAAGCGGGCCCAGCCGACCAGCGCGGCTCGGCGCAGCGCCAGGTCCTCCTCGCGCAGCCTGCGGCCGAGGAAGCGCTGGTAGCCGGCGTAGTGGACCGCGCACGCGGCCAGGAAGGCGAGGAAGCCCGCGGCGAAGAGGGTGGAGTCAGACGTGACCGAATCCCGCGCCGGGGCTTAAGCCGGTGAAGGCTAGGCGGAGGCGGCGGTGTGGGTGCGCAGGCAGCGGGTGCAGACCCGCGCTTTGACGGTCTTTCCGGCGACGCTGACGAGGCCGGTCTGCAGGTTCGGGAGAAAGCGGCGATTGGTGCGGTTTTTCGCGTGACTCACGTTGTGCCCATACTGAGGGCCCTTGCCGCAGATCTCGCATTTTCTGGCCATGTTTGTTTCTCCGAGAGGGGGTTCCGAAGGCGGATTGTACCATAGGGTTGCTTCACCGATGAGCACAGCCCAGCAGCAGAGGGACCCCCACGGCATCCTTCGGCGCGCCCGCGACCGGGGCCGGATCGAGGTGTTCCCCTCGGTCGTGGCCGCCGTTGCGGGCCATGCCGCGGTGGCCTGCTACGGCGTCATGGGGATGTCGGCGCGCGGGCTCCGCGACGGCGTCGCGCTGCTCCTCCGCCGGGACAACCTGCACAAGGGCGTAGATGTCCGCGAGGCGGCCGGCCAGCTGGTCATCGACGTGTATGTGATCGTCGAGTACGGCACCCGGATCACGGCGGTTGCGAAGAACCTCCAGAGCACCGTCCGCTTCGAGGTCGAACGCCTGCTGGGTGTCCCGGTCGGCGAGGTGAACGTGTTCGTCCAGGGGGTGCATGAAGACCGCACCACGGGCTGACAGCGCCGCCGTCGCCGAGCCGGAGCTCGTCGACGGCCCACTCTTCAAGCGAGCCCTGCTGGGGAGCCTCAGCTGGCTCGGAGCCAACCAGGAGGAGGTCAACCGCCTGAACGTCTTCCCGGTGCCCGACGGCGACACCGGGACGAACATGCTGCTGACCCTGCAGTCGGCGGTCGAGGACATCCGGGAGTCGGACGCGAAGGAGATCAGCAAGATCGCCGCGCTGGCCGCCCACGGCAGCCTGATGGGCGCCCGGGGTAACTCCGGCGTGATCCTCTCGCAGATCTTCCGCGGCTTCGCCAAGCACGTCCAGGGAAAATCGGAGCTGACGCCGGCCGAGCTCGCCAGCGCCCTCGAGGAGGCCGCCAACGCGGCCTACCGGGCGGTCATCAAGCCGACCGAGGGCACCATCCTCACCGTCGCCCGGGAGGCCGGCAAGGCGGCGAAGGCGGCAGCGGCCGATCCGAAAGCACGCGTCAACACTGTCATCCGGGCCGCCTGCAAAGCGGCCAAGGCGGCGACCGACAAGACGCCCACCCAGCTCGCCATCCTGCGCGAGGCGGGCGTCGTGGATGCCGGCGGCTACGGCCTCCAGGTCATCCTCGAAGGCTTCCTCAAGACGGTCGAGGAAGCGGAGGGGCAGGCTTCCACCGCGCCGCTGGCAGCGACCTCGAAAGCGGCACCGGCGCAGCGCAACCTGGAGCTGCCGGAGGAGGGCTGGGGCTACTGCACCGAGTTCCTCATCGAGGGCAAAGGCATGAACGTGGACGAGATCCGGGACACCATCGCCGCGATGGGCAACTCGGCGCTGGTCGTCGGCGACGAGGGCCTGATCCGGGTCCACGTCCACACCAACGAGCCGACCTCCGTCCTCGCCTACGCCTCAGGCGTTGGCACGCTGGCGCGGACCAAGGTCGACGACATGTCCAAGCAGCACCGGGTGATCCTCCAGGCCGAGTCCAACGGGAAGGCGCAGGAGCAGCCGGTGGCTTCGCGCCCGAACGGTATTGGACTCGTCGCGGTGGTCGCCGGAGGCGGCCTTGCCGGCATCTTCCGGGGGCTCGGCGTCGACGTGGTCGTCGAGGGCGGCCAGACCATGAACCCCTCGACCCAGGACATGCTGAAAGCTGTCGAGGCGGTGCCCTACGACGAGGTCGTCCTGCTGCCCAACAACGCCAATGTGATCCTCGCCGCGCAGCAGGTGCCCGAGCTGACGAAGAAGAAGGTCCACATCCTCCGCTCGCGCACCGTGCCCCAGGGCATCGCCGCCGTCGTGGCTTTCAACCCGACCCGGAGCGCCGTCCAGAACATGACGATGATGGCCGGCGCCAAGGACCAGGTCCAGACGATCGAGGTCACCCACGCGGTCCGCGACAGCAAGGCGAACGGCGTCGCCGTCAAGAAGGGCGACGTCATCGCCCTCATCAACGACAAGCTGAAGCACAGCGGCGCCGACTACGGGTCGGTCGTGAGCCTGGCCCTGAAGGACATCAAGCCGGAGGACTACGAGCTGGTAACGGTCTACAAGGGCCAGGGCGCCAGGGACAAGGACCTGAAGCTCCTCACCGAGGCCATCGGCCGCGACTTCCCGGACCTCGAGGTCGAGGTCCAGGACGGCGGCCAGCAGCACTACCCCTTCATCCTCAGCGTCGAGTAGCTTGGCGAAGAGCGGCTTCCGCGTCGTCACCGACTCCACGGCCGATCTGCCGCCCGCCTGGCGGGAGAGGTTCGCCATCGAGGTGGTGCCGCTCAGGGTGCTCTTCGGCAAGGAGACCTTCCGCGACGGCGTCGACCTCGACAGCGACGGCTTCTTCGAGAAGCTGGAGGCATCCCAGCAGCTGCCCACCACCAGCGCGCCCAGCCCGGGGGACTTCGCCGAGGTCTACCAGCGGCTGAGCACGGAGTGCGAAGGCATCCTCTCCATCCACCTCGGCTCCAACCTGAGCGCGACCTGCGAGTCGGCGCGGCTCGGTGCGGAGACGGTCGAGGGCTTCCCGGTCCACGTCGTCGACTCGAGGAGCACGACGATGGCGATCGCCTTTCTCTGCAAGGTCGCCGCCGAATCGGCCGACCTCGGAGGCGCCGTCAGCGCCGTCGAGGAGCGCGTCGACAAGCTCGGCATCCTGGCCCTCCTCGACACCATGCGCTACATCCAGATGGGCGGCCGGATCAGCAAGATCCAGTACCTGCTGGGATCGATGCTCGACGTCAAGCCGCTGCTCAAGCTCGACCACGGCGAGATCAAGCCCCTCGACCGGACCCGGACCCGGGCCAAGGCCATCCCCGGCATGATCCAGCGCTTGAAGGAGGAGGGGCCGCTCGAGAGCCTGGCGGTGATGCACGGCAGCGCTCCTGCCGATGCCGAGAAGCTGCGCGAGCAGCTCCGCCGGGAGATGCCAGGCATGGAGATCGAGATCGGCCAGATCGGGGCCGTCCTGGGAACCCACACCGGACCCCGGGCGCTGGGCCTCGTCTACGTCAGGGAGTAGCGTCCCCCGAAACGCCCACCGGTAGCGGTCCGGGAGCCGGCGGCAGGTCGCCCGTCCGGGGGATCGTCAGCAGCGGCATGACGCCGGCGATCAGGACGAGCACCGCCGCCAGGTAGAAGGTCGCGTCCAGCGACCAGCCGACCAGTGGCCCGGCCAGCGCGCTCCCGATCGGGACGCCGGAGAAGTTGAGCGACATCGACACGGCGAACGCACGGCCCATCCAGGCGGGATCGGTCCGCCGCTGGCGGATGGTGAACAGGGCGATGTCCACCGGGCCGACGAGCAGCCCGAAGGCGACGAGGCACGCCCCCACGACGACCAGGTTGGGGGCGAGGGCGATCACCGCGAAGGGGATCGCCAGCGCCATCTGGGGCCAGGCGAGCCAGTGCCGCTCCCGTCCCTCCGACCGCATCCGGCCGAAGAAGGTGGTGGTGAAGACGCCGGCGAACCCCATCACGGCGAGCAGCAGCCCGACCGTCGCCGGGCCCTGCCGGAAGCGCTGCAGGACCAGCACGGGGAGCGCGATGTAGAGCATGCCGTTGGCCAGGTTGGCGATCGATATCGATGCCGCCAGGCCGCGCAGGGTCGGGTTGCGGAGCACGTAGCGGAGGCCTTCCCAGGCGTCTCGGAGCAGGTTGCCGGTGGTCGAGGTGTTCGTCTCCGGGTCCTTCAGGCCGGCCAGGATAAGCGCGCCCGCACCGATGATGATCCCGGTCGCGATGATGGCGGCCTCGCCGCCCGCCAGGCCGACGATGACGCCGGCCAGGGGCGGGCCGATGATCGAGGCCACGACGTAGCCGTTGCTGTCGACGGCGTTCATGCGCTCCCAGAGCGGTCGCGGCACGAGGATCGGGTAGAGCGTCCGGAGGCCGACGTTGCCGAGCGGGGCGGTCAGCGCGGAGAGGGCGGTGATCAGCAGCAGCAGGGGCACCGGCAGCCGGTGGAGCAGCGAGAGCACGCCGATCAGCACCAGGGTGAAGCAGGCGAAGGCGAAGTCGAGGATGATCAGCCGCTTGCGGCCGTGACGATCGAGCAGGGCTCCGGCGATCGGGGAGACGAGGGTTCCGGGCATGATGCTGAGGAAGGCGACGACGCCGGCCAGCGTGGGGGAGTGGTACCGCGTCAGCACGAAGAGGACCATGGCAACCGCCCCCATCTGCCCGGCGATCCGGCCCAGCTGGGCCCCGATCACCGCCCGGGGGAAGGAGGGGACCGCCAGCAGCGCGCGGTAGGAGAGCTCCTCGCTCACCTGAGGTTCTCGAACAGGAAGGCCCAGAGGTCGGCCTCCTCGGGCACCAGCTTGGTCACCGGCTTGCCCTGCCCATGGCCCGCGCGCTCTTCCACCCGGAGCAGGGTGAGGCTCTCGGGATGGGTCGCTTGGAGCAGGGCGGCGAACTTGTAGGCGTGGCTCGGGTCGACCCGTGCGTCGTCCTCGCCGGTCAGCAGCAGGAGCGGGGGAGGGGTGGCGCCCCGAGGCGGCAGGTTGTGGTAGGGCGAGTAGGCGAGCAGCCAGCGAAAGGCCTCCGGGTCCGCGGCGCTGCCGTACTCGCGGTTCCAGAGCTCGGCGATCCGGAAGCGCTCGTAGCGGACCATGTCGAGGAGGGGCACCTGGCAGGCGACCGCGCCGAAGAGGTCGGGCCGCTGCGTCATGGCCGCCCCGACCAGCAGCCCGCCGTTGCTGCGACCGTGGATGCCGAGCGTGGCCGGCGTGCAGTGGCCGTGCCGCTGGAGCGACTCGGCGGCGGCGATGAAGTCGTCGAAGACGTTCTGCTTGGCGTCCAGCATCCCCGCCCGGTGCCAGGCTTCGCCGTACTCGCCGCCACCGCGGAGGACCGCGACGGCGAGGAGCCCGCCGGCTTCCAGGAAGGGCACCGCGGTTGGCGTCCAGAGCGGCGTCCTGGAGATGTTGAAGCCGCCGTACCCGGTCAGCACGGTGGGTCCGTCACCGTCCTGGCGGCCGACCAGGAACATGACCGAGGGCGTGCCGTCGCCCGAGTTGAAGCGGACCTGGCGGACCGGGTAGCGCGCCGGGTCGAAGCCGGCCGGCGGCTCCAGGCCGCCGAGCGGCGTGAAGCGGCCGGTCGCCGGGTCGACGGAGATCACGAACGCCGGCCGGGTGAAGGTCTCCACGGTCAGGAACACGTCGGTCGCCGACGGGTGCGCGCCGAGCCCGGTCACCGTCGCCAGCGGGGGCAGGTCGACGATTCCCTCGAACTCTCCCCGCAGGTTGTGGACGGAGACCCAGGAGCAGGCCTCGACGAGGTGATGGACGAGCAGCCGGTCGGAGCTCGACTCGACGTCGAGCAGGACGTGCTCGGTCTCCGCCACCAGGTCGCGCCAGGCCGAGCTCTCGGGTCGCTCCGGGTCGACCTCGACAAAGCGCCAGTTGGGCGCACCCGCATTGGTCAGGCCGACCAGGCGATCGCCGCTGAACCAGGCCCGGATGGACTCGCCGTCGCCGTGGAACACCTCGCGGTAGGGCCCGCCCGCCTCGGCCAGCCAGAGCGAGCTCTCGCCCCAGCCGCGGTTGACGGTGATCGCCGTCCAGCGGCCGTCCGGGCTGGCCGAGATCGGCGCCGGCGCCTCCGTCCGGTCCTCCGGCCGGAACACGACCTCGTCCTCCTCCAGCGGCCGGCCGAAGACGTGGCGGCGGACGTGCTGGCCGTAGAACTCGCCTTCCGGGAAGACCGTGTAGAGGAAGGAGGAACCGCCCGGCTCGAACTCGACGAAGCCCCACTGGCAGTTGGGGATCCGCTCATCCAGGACCTGGCCCTCGGCGGTTCGTACGAGGTGGAGCAGGGAATGCTCCTCGCCCCCGGTCGAGACGCCGGCGGCGACCAGCTCGCCATCCTCCGAGGGGAAGTACCAGTCGAGGGCGCCGGTCGCGTCTCCGGTCAGCCGGACGGGGTCGAGCAGGACCCGCTCGGCCTCGTCCTCGCTGACGTAGAGCGCGGCCTGGTCCATCGCTCCGGAGCGGCGGGTGAAGAAGCGGCGGGTGCCGCGGGGGACGCTGGGACCGAGCATACCGACGC
>DATCOZ010000329.1:0-2331 GCA_036564345.1 Candidatus Dormiibacterota bacterium
CCCCTTGACGATGGCGGCCGTTCACGCCGCCCGGATCTACAACCGGCTCCGCTATCGCTCGCAGGCCGACACGGAGGCCGCCTTCATGGAGCAGCTGGCGGCACCGCCCGCGGTCCCGGTCACCTCCATCTACACGAGGTCGGACGGGGTCGTGAACTGGAAGGCCTGCCTCCGCCCCGACGTCAAGGCGATCGAGGTCAGGGGAAGCCACGGCGGGCTGGGCGTGAACGCCGAGGTGTACCAGCACCTGGCAAGGCTGCTGCCACACTAGAAGGCATGGCTTCGGGCCCGGTCCTGACGACCGGCGCCAACTCCGGGATCGGCCTGGCGACAGTGATCGAGGTCGCCCGGAAAGGCTTCGACTCGGTCGGCTCGGTCCGCTCGGCGGCCAAGGCGAAGATCGTCCGCGACGCCGCCCGCGAGGCGGGCGTCGCGGTCCGCACCGTGATCCTCGACGTCGGCGACGAGGCCCAGTGCCGGAAGGTTGTCGATCGCCTGCGTCCCTTCGGCATCGTCAACAACGCCGGCTACGGTGCGATCGGGGCGATCGAGGACGTCTCCGACGCCGAGGCCCACGCCGTCTTCGAGACGATGGTCTTCGCGCCCGTTCGCCTGGCCCGGCTGGCGCTGCCCCACATGCGGCGCCAGGGCGGTGGCCGGATCGTGAACATCTCCTCCATCTACGGCCTCACCACCACGCCGTTGAGCGGCTGGTATCAGGGGGCGAAGCATGCCCTCGAGGGCCTCTCGGACGCGCTTCGGGTCGAGGTCGCCAAGGACAACGTGAAGGTCGTCCTGATCGAGCCGGGCGGATTCGACACCGGGATCTGGGAGGACACCCATTCCGAGGTCGAGAAGCGGCCGAACTCCAAGTACGCGACCGCCTACGGGCGGCTCCAGGCCGGGGTGAGGCTGAGCCGCCCCCTGATGGGCCACCCCCGTGAGGTGGCCCGGGTGATCGGCCGTGCACTATCCGCGAGGCGGCCAAGCCCCCGCTACCTGGTGGGCGCCGACGCACAGGCGATCGCCTTCTGGGACCGCCTCATACCAACCGAGGTGAAGGACCGGGTAACGAGGATCTCGCTCGGTCTCTAACTGAACGCACCCCGCTCTGCGGGGAGGGTTCTACTTCACCAGGTCCTCGATCAGCAAGACCGCCTCCTCCGGGCCTGGCATGGCTGCTATCTCGGCTTTAAGGGTCGCCGCCGCCGCGCGGTAGCGACCGTCCTGCAGGAGCGCCAGCACCGCCTCGCGGACGCTGGCCGGCGTGACCTCGGGCGGGATCAGCTTCAGCCCCGCGCCGGTCGCCGTGACGAGGTCGCCGATCAGGTACTGGTCGGCGCCCTGGGGCAGCACCAGCAGCGGCAGTCCCTCGGCGAAGGAGTTGAAGGTGGTGCCGGCCCCACCGTGGCAGATCACCGCTGCACAGGGGGGAAGGAGCAGCGACTGGGGGACGTATGCCTCGACGTGGGCGTTGTCGGGAAGCGGCTCGAGCAGCTCGGCCTCGGTATCGAAGCCGATCGTCACCAGCAGGTCGAGGTCGACGGCCATCAGCCCGTCGAGCGCCGCCCGGAACATCGAGAGGTCGGAGTTGGTGTTGGTTCCCAGCGTCATGTAGACGAGCGGCCGGTGGAGCCGCGCCTCGATCCACCCCGCCAGCTTCTCCCCTGGCACCGGGGGAAGCGGGATCGGCCGGAGGGGGCGGAGGACGGCGCGGCCGAGCTCCGACTCGTAGGGCTGGAAGCTGGGCGGCGTGATGTCGAGGCAGAGGTTGCGGTAGATCCCCGCCGTCGGATCGGGGACCAGGCCTCGCTGCCGCCAGAGGGGGGCCACCGCCAGGGCGACCGCGTCGACGATCGTTTCGGGAAGGCGCAGACCGAGGGTCACGCACGCGCTGGGAATCCCCGCCGCAGCCGCGGCGACCGGTCCGGCGAACTCCGTCGTCTCGTGGATGACGAGGTCGGGACGCCACTCCCCGACCAGGCCCTCGAGGTCGCGGAGCATCGCCGGCGCCAGCACCTCGCCGAACAGGTGGGGCAGGTACCAGCCGAAGATCTGCTCCGGCAGCAATCGATCGAAGCGCCGGTCCGGGAAGAGCTCGCCAAGCCTGCCGAATCCCTCGCCGGTGGTGATTCCCGACGCGAAGGCCGTAAAACCGGCGGCCTCCGCCCTCGGGACCAGGTCGGAGGCCACCGTCCCCGCCACCTCGTGCCCTCCGTCGGCTAGGGCCCGGGCCAGCGGCATCATCGGCTGCAGGTGCCCGTAGCCGGCGCAGCACGTGACGAGGACGCGCATCTCGTCAGGCGAGGGCGCCGGCGCCTGGTCTCATGG
>DATCOZ010000339.1:0-2339 GCA_036564345.1 Candidatus Dormiibacterota bacterium
GCGCTCAGGAAGGGTGCTCCGCCGTGATGCCGGGTGGGCAGCGGTCGATCACGACGCGAACGCCGCCGCGGCGCTGGTCGACGGTGAAGTCGACGCTTCCGTCACCGATCTGCAGACCGGAGAGGTGGAGGCGGTTGTAGAGAGGCGTCTCGACGGGGTCGATGCGGAGCCGGCCCTCGAGCACGTCGACCTCGAGGCCGAGCATCACCGTGAGGAAGTGGAAGATGGCCCCCGAGCCCCAGGCCTGGGGGTTGCAGCTGACGAGGTACTCGCCGGGCTGGGAGTTGAAGCGGCGGTCGCGATGGAAGCCGCAGAACAGCTCCGGCAGCCGGTTGTCGCCGAAGCGCATCCCAGCCTCGATCACCGACCGGGCGACCAGCTCCGCCTCGGTATGGAAGCCGTAGCGGCGCATCCCGGCCGCGATGATCGAGTTGTCGTGGGGCCACACCGAGCCGTTGTGGTAGCTCATCGGGTTGTAGCTGATCGCCTCCGAAGACAGCGTGCGGACGCCCCAGCCGGAGAACATCTCGGGGCTCATCAGCTTGCGCACCGTCGCGGCCGCATGGCCCTTGTCGACGATCCCCGACCAGAGCGCGTGGCCGGGGTTGGAGGAGATGGCCGACACCGGCACCTTGTCGCCGTCGAGCGCCTGCGCGTAGAAGCGCTCGGCGGGAAGCCAGAAGGCCTTGTTGAAATGGCGGCGGAGGCGAAGGGCCTCGCGGTCAAGCCGGTCGGCCGCCTCCCGCTGGCCGAGCTTGCGGTAGATCCTGGCGAGTCCCGCCTTGGCGCGGTAGACGTAGCCCTGGACCTCCACCAGCGCCGCCGGCAGGGAGGCGACCTCGCCGTCAGCCCGGGTGAGAGAGTCGTAGGAGTCCTTCCAGCCCTGGTTGTGGACGCCGAGGGCGCCGTGCTGCTGGTACTCGACGAAGCCGTCGCCGTCGAGGTCGCCGTAGCGGTCGCACCAGTTCAAAGCGGCGAGGACGTTCGGCGTCAGCTCGGTCAGGAGGTCGAGGTCACCGGTCCAGTCGATCAGGTCGACGAGCAGGCAGAGGAAGAGCGGTGTCGAGTCGACCGACCCGTAGTACGGCGTATGCGGGATCAGCATCAGGTTGGCCAGCTCGCCGAAGCGGATCTCGTGGAAGATCTTGCCGGGCTCCTCCTCTTTGACCTGGTCGACCTTGTTGCCCTGCCAGCGCGCCAGGTAGCGGAGGGTGCCGCGCGCCAGGTCGGGGTTCAGCCCCAGCGTCTGGATGGAGGTGATCAGGCCGTCGCGGCCGAAGGGGACGGCGTACCAGGGGATGCCGGCGGTGGGGAAGGGGCCGCTGGGAAAGTCGTCGCAGAGGATGCGGATGTCCTCCCGGCTGCGCCAGAGGAGCCCGTTGTCGAGTGTCTCGTTGTCGGTGTTGATCTGGGTGCAGGCGGTGTTCCAGGTCCGGTACGACTTCTCCAGGCTGGCGAGCGCGCTGTCGAACTCGAAGCTGAGCGGCGGCTGGTCGTCGTTGAGCAGCGGGATTATGTCGACCTGCAGCACGAACGTCTCGTGGGGCGCCAGGTTGAGTGGGAAAACCGCCCTGCCGGCGCCGTACCAGGGCTTGGGGTGATGGCAGTGGAAGAGGACCTCGGTCGCCCGCCGGACGCCGTCCTTGCCCTCGTAGCGGAAACGGAAGCCCACCTCGCCGCTCTCGACCGGGTGCTTGACGCCCATCGGGTCGCGGCTGTGGTAGCCGCGGACGGCGAAGATGTCGCGGAAGTCGGCGTCGAAGTCGAGCTCGAGGTTCACCTCGACCGGGAAACGGTTGCAGTTCTGCACGCCGATCCGCTCGTGGAGGCCGCGGTGGAGGAAGCGGGTGCGGCGGAGGCTGATGGTCTGGCGGTGGATGTCCTCGTCACCGTCCACCTTGAGGGCCGGGTTGACGAGCTGGAAGGTCGCAACGTAGGCGCGATCGACGCTGCTGCTGAGCAGGATCGGCGCGGACCCGTTGAGGGTGAGCTGGAAGCCGGACAGGAAGCGGGTGTCGAGGTGGTAGAGCCCGAAGCCGTGGTCGTTGCCGAAGGGCATGTCGCCGGATGCGTTGGAGACCGCGAACACGCGGTTCTCCTTGAGAATGACCCGGTCTTCAAGCACTGACTGCTTAGTCTGATAGGCATGGCGCTGCCCCTGCAGCGATCGCGTCCCGTCGTCCGCCGACAATAGGCGGCGTGCCCCGCTCGATCGTAGCCATCGTCGGCCGCCCCAACGTCGGCAAGTCCACGCTCTTCAACCGCCTCGTGGGCTGGCGGAAGGCGATCGTGGACCCGATCTCGGGCCTGACCCGCGACCGCCTTTACGGCGTCTGCGA
>DATCOZ010000006.1:0-36861 GCA_036564345.1 Candidatus Dormiibacterota bacterium
GGCCGACGTCGCCCTGGTCGGGAAGCCGAATGCCGGCAAGTCGACCCTCCTGAGCGCGCTCACCGCGGCGCGGCCCAAGATCGCCGATTACGCCTACACGACTCCCTTCCCAGAGCTCGGTGTGATGTTCGCGGGGACCGGGCGGCCGACCACCCTGATCGAGATCCCGAGCGAGCGCTATGCCGGCCACATCGAACGGACGCGGGCCGTCGCGCTGGTGGTCGACGCCCGCCACCCGGAGGACCTGAAGGCGATCCGGGCCCTGGCGGGCGATCGCCCGGCGATCGTCGTCTGGACCAAGTCCGACCTCGTGCCGGGCCCACATCGAAGGCGCGGTATCTGGGTCTCCGCTGAGACTGGTGAGGCGGTGGAGGAGCTCCGCGCGGCGATCGTCGAGGCGCTGGCCGCCGCTCCGCCGAGGCCGCGCCGGGAGGCCGCGCCGCGGCGTGTTTCGCTGGCTCCGCTCAGCAGCGGGCCGGCGATCGCCGTGGAGCGGCGCGACTGGGGGCTGGAGGTGGCCGGCAAGCGGGTGGAGCGGCTTCTCGACCGCTACGACCTCGACACCCCTGACGGTTTCGACCGCTTCCAGGTCGCGCTCGACCGGATGGGTGTCACGGCAGCCCTGGAAGAGGCGGGCGTCGAGCCCGGCGACACCGTCCGGATCGGCGACGCCGAGTTCGAGTATCAGCCCTGATGGGCAGGACCTGATGGCCAAGATCGGGCTGCTCGGAGGCACCTTCGATCCCATCCACCAGGGCCACCTGGAGGCGGCGGCCGCCGCCTTCGACTGCGCCGGCCTGGACGAGGTCCTGCTGGTTCCGGCCGGCAAGCCGCCCCACAAGCGGGGAGCTCATGCCTCGGCCGCCGACCGGCTCGAGATGTGCCGGCTTGCGGCGGTGGGCAGGGCCGGCCTCGGCGTCTGGGACTGGGAGGCGCGGCGCGCGGGCCCCTCCTACACGGTCGACACGCTGCGAGCCTTCCGGGCGGAGCGACCGGCCGACGAACCCTTCCTCATCCTCGGCTGGGACGCAGCCCGCGACCTCCGCGCCTGGCGCGATCCGGAGGCGGTCCTCCGGCTGGCCGGCCTCATCGTGGTGGCCCGGCCGGGCCTCGACTCACCGACCCCGGAAGCGCTCCGCGCGGCCGGCATCGACCCCGACCGGGCGATCCTCTGCCTGGTCGGCACGCCTGACATCGCGGCGACCACGATCCGCCGCCGCGCCTCCCGCCGGGAGTCGCTCGACGGCCTCGTCCCGGGCGAGGTCGAGGACTACATCCACCAGCGAGGCCTCTACGCGCCCCAACACGCATAATCGAACCGTTGTCCCAACCTGAGCTGAGCCCCCTGGAGCTCGCCAAGCTGATCCAGGCCGCGGCAGAGGACAAGCTCGCCCAGAAGCCGGTCCGGATCCCCTTGAAAGGCAAGACCACCGTCGCCGATTACTTCGTCGTCTGCGAGGGTGAGACCGACCGCCAGGTGAAGGCCATCGCCGACGGCATCGTCGAGCGGACGCGCGAGCATGGTGTGCGGCCTCTGGCGGTCGACGGATACGAGGACGCGAGCTGGGTCCTGATCGACTTCGACTCGGTCCTGGTCCATATCTTCCTGCCCGGCGAAAGATCCTTTTACGATCTCGAATCGCTATGGTCTACAGCAGCACGCCGAAGGGGTACTTCCTGATATACATGGTGTTGCTTATCTGATAGGATTGGGCTCGCAATATGCTGCAAGCCAGTGGAGGTGAGGCGGTGAGCATGGCCCCTGACGAGGAGGTCGGCGTTCTGTTCATCGAGGACGACCCGGCGGTCGCCGAGATGTACAAGCTCAAGCTCGAGCTCGACGGCTACACCGTGACTGTCGCGAAGGACGGCGAGGAGGGCCTCCAGATGGCCAATGAGGCGCCGCCCGACATCATCTTCCTGGACACCAGGCTCCCGAAGATGGATGGCTTTGCCGTCCTCGAACGGCTTCGCTCCGCGGAGCGGACCCGCGAGATTCCGGTGATCATCCTCTCCAACTACGGTGAGCGCGAGCTGGTTGACCGAGGCCTGAAGCTGGGGGCGCTCGAGTACCTGATCAAGAGTCAAACCACTCCGGCGAACCTCTCGAGGGGCGTCGAGGGATGGCTGAAGGAGTAGTTGTGTTGGCTGTGAACAGGCGCGCCGACATCCGCTCCGGATTCGACCTCGACAAGCCGCTGTACACGATCAGCGTCGCTTCGGAGATACTCGAGACGCACCCTCGAACGCTGATGCTGTACGAGGACGTCGGCCTCATCGAGCCTTTCCGGACGCCGACCAACCGCCGCCGCTACTCGCAGCGCGATATCCGCAAGCTGCGGGTGATCCAGACGCTCACCCGCGAGAAGGGCGTCAACCTGGCCGGGGTGAAGCATCTCCTCGCCCTGCTCGAGGTGATCAAGAAGAACGACCTCGAGCCGCCCCGCGACCTGAAGGAGATCTTCCGCTCTTACGCCGAATTGATCTGATATTTAGTGGTACCGCGCTAGGTGCACAGCGTATAATGGCGTTGTTCGGTTTATAAGCTGCCCTCCCTCCTTTCTGAAGGTCCTCCGCCATGAGCGGGGGACCTTCTTTCTTAGACTTCGCGAGTGGCCATGTTCGGGATCGACCTCACCGCCTGCTGGCGGCCGCGGGTTGGGATGGTCACCCATGCGCTCGCGCTGACCGGGGCGCTGCTCGAGAAGGGCGGTCCCGAGAGCTTCACCGTCTTCAGCAGCCGGGAGCGGGTTGCCGGGCTTACCGCGGGCTACCAGGCGGTGTTCTCGCCCCACCGCCACGAGGTCGCCAACAAGCTGCTCTGGTTTCCCTCGGTCGAGGCCGGCAGCGGTCTCGATGCGATCCTTTACCCGTACTGGCCGCCTCCGCCCCGCCGGCGGCTGGGCGCCCCGCCAGCCGCCTTCTTCGTCCACGACCTCGCCTTCCGGCTCCGGCCCGACGAGGTTCCCTGGCAGCAGCGAGCGTACCTCGGCACCGTTCTTCCGCCAGCCCTGCGGAAGGCGGCCGCGATCCTCGTTCCCTCCCTTTCGACAGGGTCCGACCTGCTCGCCTGCTATCCCTACCCCGGCCTCGCCGACCGGGTCCACCCGGTTGCCGAGGGCCCGACCCCGCTGCCCGCCGCCGGCACGCTGCCGGAAGGCGTCGAGCCGGGGTTCATCCTGGCCGTGGGGACGCTCGAGGCGCGCAAGAACTACGGCCGCCTGGTCGCCGCCCATTCCTCCATCCCCGACGCGCCGCCGCTGGTGATCGCGGGCCGGCCCGGCTGGAACGGCGAGCGGGCTCCGGAGGGAGCCGGGGTCACGGTCCTCGGCCATGTCGATGACAGCACCCTGGCGGGCCTTTATGAGAACGCCGCGCTGCTGGCCTTCCCCAGCCTCTACGAAGGCTTCGGCCTGCCGCTCCTCGATGCCATGGCGCGAGGAGTGCCGGCGCTGATCGGCGACCGCGGCGCCCTGCCCGAGCTCGCCGGGCCGGCGGCCCTGGCGGTGGACGCCGAGAGCACCGAGGCCATCGCCGGCGGCCTTCGCCGGCTGCTCGGGGAAGCGGCACTGCGCAAGCGGCTGGCCGCCGCCGGGAGAAGGCGCGCGAAAGACTACAGCTGGGACTCGGCGGCCGAGCTCGTATTGCGCCACTTGGCCGCGATCGCCAACTAGATAGGATCGCGCTAGTGATCCCTGTCCTCGCCTATCTGTCCGCCCACGCCCGCGACCACGCTGAGCGCGCCCAGCCACTGCTCCGGATGCTCGACCGCGCCGGCGGCTTCCAGGTCGACGTCGTCACCGACCCTTCGCGGCTGGCCGATCTCGGCCGCCACCGGGTCGTTTTCGCGGCGACCGACGAGGGACCGCTCGGCGGGGAGGAGGAACAGGCTCTGGTCGGCTGGGTCCGCGGCGGCGGCGGGCTGGTCGCGGCCCACGGCACCCTGGCGGCCTGGAGCGAGAACCGCCTCATCCGCGAGCTTGCCGGTTTCGCCCCTGCCGAGCTGACGGGACGGGCCGAGCTCGTTGTGCGCCCATCAGGCCCACACGCGGTGACCGACCGCCTCGAGGAGGAATTCTTCCTGGTGGACCAGCTCCACCTCGCCGGCGACGGGATGCCGCCCGACGCCACCCGCTTGTTGACGGTCCCCTGGCGCTACAGCGACCAGGTCGCCGCCTTCACCCGGCCCGCCGGGGACGGCCGGCTCGTCTACGTCGGGCTGGGCGGCAGCGCCGAGGCTTACGCCAGCCCTTCCTTCCTCCAGTTTCTCTTCCACAGCCTCCGCTTCGCCGCCGGGGACGGCTCCGAGCGGGTGGTCGGGGTCGGCCTCGCCGGGTATGGCGCCATCGCGCGCGACCACGGGCGCCAGCTCACCGAGGTGCGGGGACTCGAGCTGCGAGGCGTTTCCGACCTGTCGCCCGCCCGGCGGGCGCAGGCCGAGGGCGACTTCGGCGTCGCGGCGCACGGATCGGTCGACGCCCTCTTCGCCGACCCCGCCGTCGAGGTGGTCGTCGTCGGCACGCCGCCCAGCACCCACGCCGAGATCGCCCTGGCGGCGCTCGCCGCGGGCAAGCACGTGGTCTGCGAGAAGCCCTTCGCGCTTCATCTCGCCGACGTCGACCGGATGCTCGCCGCGGCAGCGGGAGCGGGGCGCAGCCTTACCGTCTACCAGAGCCGGCGCTGGGACCCCGACTTCGTCGCCCTCCGCCGCACGGTCGAATCGGGCGCTGTCGGAAAGCCGTTCCACCTGGAGTCGTTCATCGGCGGCTACGGCCACCCCTGCAGCTACTGGCACTCCCACGAGCCGATCTCGGGAGGGACCATCTTCGACTGGGGATCGCACTACTTCGACTGGACCCTGCTCCTCTTCCGGGAGCGGGTCGAAACGGTCTCCGCGGTCGCCCAGACGCTGGTCTGGCAGGACGTGACCAACTCCGACCACGTGAACGTCGACCTCCGCTTCGCCGACGGCACCCAGGCATCCTTCCTCCACTCCGACATCGCGTCCGCGCTCAAGCCGAAGTGGTACCTGCTGGGAACCGGCGGCGCGATCGTCGGCGACTGGCGCTCGGAGTCGGTGGTCGGGCGGGGGACGATGGACGAGCTGGTCGAGGACCGACTCGCGCCGGCCGACTCGCCGGCACGACTGACCGTGCTCCGGCCCAACGGTGAGGGGGGCGTCAACGAGGAGCGGCTCGCGCTGCCCCGCCGGATCCGCAACGGCTTCTACCGCAACCTCGCCGACCATCTCCTGATGGGCGAGTCCCTGGCGGTGCCGGCGGATGAGGCGCGCCGCAACATCGCCGTGATGGAGGCGGCGGCACATTCCATCGCCCAGGGTGGCCGTCCGGTCCGCGTCAACACGTAGGCTGCGCGAGCTGGGCTCGCGCGTCGCCGAGCTCGAGATCGCCCGCACGGCTCCGCGGGCGGTGCTCCTGACCGGGTCGGCGGCGATCGGGGAGAGCGACTACCAGTCGGACCTCGACCTGATCCTCTACCACGACGAGCTGCCCTCCGACGCCACCCTCGCGGCGTGCCGTGACGAGCTCGGCGGGACCGACTTCGTCGAGCTCGGCCGGGCCGAGGGCGAGTACGGGGAGCAGGTCAAGGTGGACGGGATCGACTGCCAGCTCGGGCATTCCACGGTCGCCGCCTGGGAGCGCGACATGGCGGCCGTGCTCGACCAGCTGGAGGTCGACACCCCGATCCAGAAGGCGCTCGGCGGGCTGCTCGAGGGCATCGTGCTCCACGACCCGGACGGTCTGCTTGCCGGCTGGCGGGCACGGGCGTCCGCGTACCCCGAACGACTACGCATCGCGATGGTCGAGGCAAACCTGGCGATCCCGGCGACGTGGTACATCGCCGACCGGCTCAGGCCGCGCGACGCGAAGCTCTGGCTGCACGAGGAGCTGGTCGACGCCGCCTACCAGGTGCTCGGGGTTCTCGCCGGCTTGAACCGCGTCTACTTCTCCCGCTTCCAGTTCAAGCGCCTGCGCCGCTTCGCCGATTCGCTCGCGGTCGCTCCGCCCGACATCGCCGATCGGCTCGACCTCTTCTTCACCGGCGACGACGACCTTGCTGTCGCGACCCTGGAGGAGCTGGTGCCAGAGCTGCGTGAGCTCGTCCGCGTCCACCTCCCGGCCGCCCTGATCCCCTCCCTTCGCCGTCCGCCGGGAAGCCGCCACCAACCCTGGGGAGGCCGAGCGGGTGGCTGAACGGCTGCGGTTCGGCATCCTGGGCGCGGCGGACATCGCCCGGAAGGCGCTGATCCCGGCGATCGAGGCGGCTGCCAATGCCGAGCTGGTCGCGCTGGCCAGCCGCGACCCGGAGCGCGGCCGCTCCCTCTTCAACGGTCACGTCGCCGGTGACTACGCGTCGCTCCTCGACGACCCGGAGGTGGACGCCGTCTACATCCCGCTACCCAACGGCCTCCACCGGGAGTGGGCGATCCGCGCGCTGGAGGCCGGCAAGCACGTCCTCTGCGAGAAGCCGCTCGCGACCGGCGCGGCCGAGGCCGCGGAGATGGAAGCGGCAGCGAGGTCCAGTGGAACGCTGCTGATGGAGGCCGTCATGTACCGCTTCCATCCCCGGATGCGGGCTGTCGTCACCAAGCTCAGGGAGAAGCCGCCGGAGGAGATCTGGGCAAGCTTCGGCTTCCCGCTTCGAGAAGCCGGCAACATCCGCTTCGACCCCGCGCTCGGAGGAGGCGCGCTGCTCGACGTCGGCACCTACACGATCAGCCTCGCCCGGTGGATCTACGGCGAGCCGGACTGGGTGGAGGCGACCGGCCGGATCGCCGAGGTGGACATGACGGTCTCGATGACGCTCGGGTTCGCGGCAGGAGCGCGCGCCCACCTCTTCGCCAGCTTCGACACCCCCGAGGTGCAGGAGCTGCACGCCGGCGATCTCCTGGTCGACAAACCGTTCACCGCCTGGCGGGACCCGGTCGATCCTTACCAGGTGATGGTCGAGGAGTTCAGCGCCGCGGCGCTCGGCGGGCTAGCGGCCCCGCTCTCCCTCGAGGACTCGATCGCCAACCTGCGCGTCGTCGACGCTGTCCGGCGGAGCCTGGAGACGGGCGACCGGCACCACCTGGCGGAAGCCGGCGAGGGCCGAGCGCCAGTCGCCGAGTAGGTCCAGGGCGAGCCGGCTGCCGGTGCGCGCGGCGTGCTCGGTGACCAGCATCCGGAGCTCCTCGGCGTCCTCCCGCGGCACTGCCCGCGCGACGACGCTGTCCGGGTTGAGGCCGAGCCACTCGCGGATGTAGGCGACTCCGCCGGTCATTCCCGCTCCGACGTTGGAGCCGACCTCGCCGAGCGCTACAGCGACGCCGCCGGTCATGTACTCGCAGAAGTGGTCACCGGCGCCCTCGACCACCGCGACCGCTCCCGAGTTGCGGACGCAGAAGCGTTCGCCGGCCCGGCCGGCAACGAAGAGTCGGCCTCCGGTCGCGCCATAGAGGCAGGTGTTGCCGGCCAGCACGGGGTGGCGGGCGGCATCGTGCTCGTAGGGCCGGATGGCGACCACGCCGCCCGCCATCCCCTTGCCGACGTAGTCGTTGGCCTCGCCCCGCAAGGTCAGCTCGACGCCATCGGAGAGCCAGGCGCCGAAGCTCTGCCCGGCGCTTCCCTCGTACTCGCGGATCGACGTCTCACCGGTTTCCACGGCGAGTCGGGAGAGCGAGGCGCCAAGCGTGCGATGGGAGTTGTCGATCGGACCGCTCGGCGGGTCGAGGGGGGCCGGGTCGCCGTTGCGCGGCCAGAGCCGGCGCCGGGGATGCCCGGACGCGGGCGCCTGGAGCACGAAGTCGAGGTCGAGCCGCGAGCCCGGCACCTGCTCCAGCAGCTCGACCCGGCCGACGACCTCGTCGATGCCGCGCGCGCCGAGCGAGGCGAGGATGCCGCGCACCTCCTCGGCGACCAGGGTCAGGTAGTTGACGACGTGCTCGGGGCGGCCTTCGAACTTCGCCCGCAGGTCCTCCCGCTGGGTGGCGATGCCGGTCGGGCAGGTGTTGAGGTGGCACTGGCGCGCCATGTCGCAGCCGAGCGCGACCAGCAGCATGGTGCCCATCCCGAACTCCTCCGCGCCGAGGAGCGCCGCCTTGACGATGTCGGCGCCGGTCCGCAGGCCGCCGTCCGTCCGCACCGTCAGTCGCTCCCGCAGCTTGTTGGCGACCAGCACCTGCTGCGTCTCCGCCAGGCCCAGCTCCCAGGGCGCCCCGGCGCCCTTGATGGAGGAGAGCGGGGAGGCGCCGGTGCCTCCGTCGTGGCCGCTGATCAGGACGTAGTCGGCCCTCGCCTTGGCGACGCCCGCGGCGATCGTGCCGACCCCGGCTTCGCTGACGAGTTTCACGCCGACCCGCGCCCGCGGGTTGATCGCCTTCAGGTCGTAGATCAGCTGGGCGAGGTCCTCGATCGAGTAGATGTCGTGGTGGGGGGGTGGCGAGATCAGCTGCTGGCCCGCCTGGGCGTGCCGGAGCCGGGCGATCGTCGAGGTGACCTTGACGCCGGGCAGCTGGCCGCCCTCGCCCGGCTTGGAGCCCTGGGCGATCTTGATCTCCAGCTCGTCGGCGCGGAGAAGGTAGCGGGCGGTGACCCCGAAGCGCGCGGAGGCGACCTGCTTGATTCGATTGTCACCGCGAGCGCCGGCCGCGCTGTAGAGGTCAGGATCCTCGCCACCCTCGCCCGAGTTCGAGCGCGCGCCGATGCCGTTCATCGCGAGGCCGAGGGCCAGGTGGGCCTCCGGGGACAGCGCGCCGAGCGACATCGCGGTCGCGATGAAGCGGGGCAGGATCGACGCGACCGGCTCGACCTCCGCCAGGTCGACCGGCTCGGCCGCGCGGCGGAAGTCGAGCAGGTTGCGGAGGGCGGCAGGTCGGCCCATGTCGGCGAGCTGCTGGTAGGTCGCATACTCGGCGGCGTCGCCCGACTGGGCCGCCTTCTGCAGTTGGCGCACAGCGACCGGGTTGTGGGCATGCCATTCGCCTGCCTTGCGGAAGCGGACCAGGCCCAGGTCGGGCGGAGTCTCGTTGGCGGTCCAGGCCGCGGCGTGGTGCTCCCGGATCACTGCCTCGAGGTCGCCGAAATCGGCGCCGCCGACGCGTGAGGGAACGCCTGGCAGGCAGAGCTCCATCACCTCGGCGCCGAGGCCGAGCGCCTCGAACACCTGGGCGCCGCAGTAGCTGGCGGCGCAGCTGATGCCCATCTTGGCCATCACCTTGAGCAGTCCCGACTCGAGCGCTTTGCGGTACGCGTTCTCGGCGTCCTGGGGATCTGAGTCTTCGAGCACGGTCCGGGCGGTCGCGAAGCCGAGGTAGGGGTGGACGGCGGCTGCACCGGTGCTGATCAGCATCGCTACGTCGTGGACGTCCACCGCGTCGCCGGCCAGGGCGACGATGTCCTTGCGGAAGCGGGTTCCCTTCTGCAGCAGCCTCTCGTGGACGGCGCCGACGGCGAGCACCATCGGCACCGGTAGCCGGGTGCGCGAGGTGGACCGGTCGCTGAGGACCAGGATGCCGTCCTCCGCCGCGTCGGCGGCGTCGCAGAGGCGCTCGAGCGCGCCGCGGATCGACTCCGTCTCGCCGAAGGTGGCGTCCAGCACCAGGCCCGCCTCGAGGATCCGCTGCAGCTCGCCGGCGCCGAGGATCGGGCTCTCCAGCTCGAGCAGCGGCGGCGGCGCGGGCTTGCGGATCGGTACGCCGGTCATCGAGACGCGCGGCCCGAGGACAACCCGGAGCGACATCACGAAGCGCTCCCGGAGCGAGTCGATGGGCGGGTTGGTGACCTGCGCGAAGCGCTGCCGGAGGTAGCCGTAGACCCGCCGCTGGGTGCGGCCGAGGATCGCGATCGGGGTGTCGTCGCCCATCGAGTAGACGGCCTCCAGGCCGGTCTCCGCCATCGCCTTGACGACGATCTTGATGTCCTCATTCCCCCAGCCGTGGACCCGCTGCAGCCCGGGCAGGAGCTCGACCGCGTCGGAGTCGATCCATTTGCGGGGCACCGGGTGGAGGAGGCGGTCGGCGTGCGCGCCGTACTCCTGCCGCCTGGCGACCCGCTCCTTGGCGTCGGCATCGCGCAGGATGGAGCCGTCGGAGGTGTCGACCAGGATCAGCTGGCCAGGACCGAGCCTGCCCCGCTCGATGACGTGCGACGGGTCGAGGGCGACGACCCCGGCCTCGGACGCGGCGACGACCAGGCCATCGTCGGTCACCTGGTAGCGAAGCGGCCGGAGCCCGTTGCGGTCGAGCGCCGCGCCGGCGACGACACCGTCGCTGAAGGCCAGCGCCGCGGGCCCGTCCCAGGGCTCGTAGCGGGTGGACTGGAAGCGGTAGAAGTCGCGGACGCTGGGATCGAGGTCGCCGCGGCCCTCCCAGGCGTCGGGGACGAGCGTCATCAGGGCCTCGGCCGGGTCGGAGCCGAGCCGGACCAGGAGCTCGAGCACGTTGTCCAGGGAGGCCGAGTCGGAGCCCTCCGGCCAGATGACGTCGCGGAGCTCCTCCGGCAGGTACGGCTCCCGGGCTCGCATCCAGTTGCGGTTGCCGCTCAGCGTGTTGATCTCGCCGTTGTGGGCGAGCATCCGGAAGGGCTGCGCATTGCGCCAGTCGGGCATCGTGTTGGTCGAGTAGCGCTGGTGGAAGACGGCCAGGGCGCTCTCGCAGTCGGGGTCACGAAGGTCGCGGTAGAACTCGGCGAGGTGAGTGCCCGCCATCAGGCCCTTGAAGACGACCGTCCGGGAGGACAGCGAAGGGATATACATCCGCACGCCCTCGGCGGCGGCCCGGCGCTCGGCTGCCCGGCGGGCGCGGTAGAGGAGGTCCTCCCACTCCTCGGGAGGCAGCTGGGGGTTGTCGATGAGGCCCTGCCAGATCTCGGGGGCATCTGAGAGCGCCTTCTCGCCGAGTGCCGATCGATCGACCGGCACCGGCCGCCACTCCGAGATCGGGCTGCCGGCGTGGCGCAGCTCCTCGGCCAACAGGACGCGGGCCCGGCTGTCCCACTCGAAGAGCATCGCGACCGCCAGCCGGGTGGGGCGCCCGCCGAGAAGCCGGTGAGGCACCTGGATGAGGAGTCCGGCCCCGTCGCCGCTCTTGCCGTCGGAGTCCATCCCGCCGCGGTGGGCAAGCCTCGCCAGCGCCCCGGTGCCGAGCTCGACGACGTGGTGCGACGCGGGCAGGGCGGGCGTGGCCACGAAGCCCATGCCGCAGGCCGCCCGGTAGGCGGGGAGGGAGCCCTCCCAGTGCGCGCGCGTAGAGGTCGAAGGAGGCATCTAGGGCGACAACTTACCCCGGACCGGGTACTCCGAACTAGTCGCTCCGCTCTAACGGAAGGGCACTTTTCTAGTAGCCGGTTTACAAGTCCAGGAGGCTCTGGACGCGCAGCGCCACGGCCAGGTTCAGCCGCGTCTCGGGATCTGCCAGGTCCGCACCCGTGATCTCCCCGATCCGATCGAGGCGGTAGCGGAGCGTGTTGGGGTGCACCTTGAGGCGGCGGGCCGCCGCCTGCTGCTCGCCCTCCTCGAGGTAGGCGCGGAGGGTGTCGACGAGCTCGCCGCTCCGCTTCCGGTCGTGCTCGGCGAGGGGCCCCAGGTGCCGGCGCGCGAAGTCCACCAGGCGGTCGTCCGCGACGCTTGCCAGCAGCCCGGTCACGCCGAGCTCGTTAGCGGAGACGATCTGGTCGATGCGGCCGAACCGGGTCAGCGTCTCCATCACGCTGCGCACCTCCCGGTGCGCGGGCGAGATCCCCGCGGGCGCCAGGCTGGGGGCGCTGAAGCCGACCGACACCGTGAAGCCGGGCTTCCATTCGCCGACCGCCTCGCGCAGCTGCAGCCCGAGGGCGCGGACGCGCGCCTCGTGCCCCTCCGTCTCGGCGCCGAGCGGCAGGAGGGCGAGCACGCTGTCCGAGCGGGCCCCGACCAGCGCCCGGGGGAAGTTGCGCTTGACCACGCCGCTGACGCGGCGAAGGTACTCGCGCTTGAGCGATTGGATCATCTCCTCCGTCAGCTGCTTGGCGCGGGCGAACGCTCCGAAGCCGTCCACGTCGACGACCACCAGCACGTGGTGGCCCGTCATCGGGTAGCCCAGGTGGCGGGCCCGGCGGAGCGCGGCGGCCTCGTCGCCGTAGCTGCCCTGGGCGAGGTCGTCGAGGAACTCGCCGCGGACGCTCGATTCGGCGGCCGCCACCTCCCGCTCCTTGATCACCGCCATCGCCACCACGGTGGCCGCGTTCTCCATCGCCATGAAGGCGAGCTCCTCGGCGTCGGGTGGATGGTCGAGGACGGAGATGTAACCGAGCACCTGGTTTGCCGCGTAGATCGGCGCGATGATCCGCTCGCGGTCCATCCCCAGCCGGGGGAAAGCCGGGACTTTCATCGGCGCGCGGTGCGCGGCCACCTCGCGCAGCATCTTCTGGATGCCGGGGTCGAAGAGCACGCGGGGTGGGGTGCCGTGGCGGGCGATGGTCTCCTTGCGGTGCTTGTCGACGTCGGAGCCGCCCGCGTAGGCGAGCAGGTGGAACGTCGCATCCTCGATCACGACCGCGCTTCCCAGCAGCTCGGCGAGGGTCCTGGCGATCTCGTCGAGGCCCTTTCCGTCGAGGACCAGCTCGGTGAAGCTGCGGTGGATCGCCATCGATTGCTTGAGCCGCGAGTGCTCCGCGTTGATGATCCGCTCCAGGAGTGGCTCCATCAGGTCTACCCAGGGAACGTCCTGGCCGAGGGTGAAGAGCGGTAGATCGAGCCGATCGGCCTCCTCCGCCATGCCGTCGGGAAGCCGCTCGACGTACATCCCGAGCTTGACGACGAGGCCCGCCCCACCGACCTCGGCGATCGTGCCGACCAGCTCGAGCTGCGCCGCCGGGTCGTCCCGGATCGGGTAGGCGGTCGTCAGCAGCAGGTCGTTCGGGCGGGCGCGGCGCGCCGTCTCCGGCGTCTCGATCACCCGAACCCACTCGACGCGGCGATCGAGTCCGCCCTTTCCCGCCACCAGCGTGGCCGCGGCGAAGCCGCCCAAGCGCATCGCCTCCCGGAGTGTCGGGGCAGGGATCAGGCGGTCGATCGGTTCGACGTCAGTCATTTCCGTAGTGATTTAGACATAAAGCTGTCCAGCCTGTCTTTGTGTCCCGCGTACTACTCCCGAATGGAGTGCAAGCGTACTCTGCTGCCATGACCAGCCCCGGCGGTCCCGTTTGCGCTCGCCATGACGGCGAGGTCTCGATGCGCCTGCGCACCCTCCACACCGACTCCGGCCGCCCCGGCCAGCTGCTCGGGCTCTTCGAGTGCCCCGACTGCGGCGACGAGCGCCGCTTGCCCGTCGAGAACGGCGAAGCAGCCTGAATCAACGGAGGTCTCGGGAATGGAGTCCGGCAAAGAGCGGGAGACCTTCGAGCAGCTCGTGAAGCGCTACCCGGAGATGGATGAGGCCGCCCGCCGCCGCGCGGTGGCCCGCATCGCAGCCGGCGCCGACGCTGCTCACGCCCTGAACGACGAGGTCGTCTGGAGCCAGCTCACCAAGGCCTACAACAACTAAGGGCAAAGGGGGGCAGGCCCCCCTTTCCAGAAACCCCCACTCGGCGCCACGCTGGTCGGCATTTAGATCACCGACCCAACCGGGCCTGGCGGAGCCAAGCCCACGCGCCACGCCTGAATTTTTGTTTATTGAGCTTCGTGGGCAGTGAAGGGCTGCCCATCGAATTTATCCCTCGTCGTGAACTCCTCCACGGGCTTTCGGCGGAGCTTTGTCGGTAGGGGGTCGGCTGCGAGGGCGTGCTCGGGCGGGTCGCGAGGAGCTCCAACAATTAAGGGCAAAGGGGGGCGGGCCCCCCTTTCCAGAAACCCCCACTCGGCGCCACGCTGGTCGGCATTTAGATCACGGACCCAACCGGGCCTGGCGGAGCCAGGCCCACGCGCCACGCCTGAATTTTTGTTTATTGAGCCTCGTGGGCAGTGAAGGGCTGCCCATCGAATTTATCCCTCGTCGTGAACTCCTCCACGGACTTTCGGCGCAGCTTTGTCGGTAGGGGGTCGGCTGGGTGGCCGATTGCGATCAGGGCTGCGAGGGCGTGCTCGGGCGGGATCGCGAGGAGCTTCTTCACCGCCGGTTCGGCAGGGATGATCAGGGTCGTCAGCGCCGCTCCGAGGCCTTCCTGGCGGAGGCCGAGGAGGAGGTTGTGGATGAAGGGATAGACCGAGCCCCCGCCGACGATGCTCTGGCGGGGTAGGTTCCGATCGGTCACCGCAAGGGCGCGCAGGTCGACGGTCACCAGGAGGTGGACCGGTATCTCGTACAGCCGCTCCGCGAACTCCATCGTGCGGCGCAGCGCAAGCGGCACGTCAGGGCCCGGCGGGGTACCCGCAGCCAGGCCGTAGCGCTCGGTCAGGTAGGCCTGCCAGGGCGGCTGGTAGAGGTCGTGGAGCGAGCGGCGGGTTGCCGGGTCCGTCACGACGATGACGTGCCAGCCCTGCCGGTTGCCGCCGTTCGGAGCGAAGCGGGCGTTGTCGAGGACGCGGTGGAGCACCGCGTCGGGCACCGGGTCGGGCAGGAAGCGGCGGGTCGTCCCCGCCGTCCGCATCACGTCGTATAGCTGGCCTATGGGTTCCTGCGGGACTTGAAGGCGATCCAGCGCATGTTGTACTTGGACAGCCCGTAGGTGAGGGCGAGCATCGCCAGGATGCCGATCGTCACCCAGCTGATGGTGCTCTTGGCGAGGTCGCCGGGCGAGTACGGGACGGGACCCGTGATGCTGTTCTGCTGGATGATGAACGCAGCCAGGTCCTTGATGTCCTGGTCGCTTAGGGTCGCGCCCCCCTTGGCCGGCATCGCGCCGAAGCCGCCGACACCGGCCTTGCCATTGGTGATCACGCCGATCAGGTACTGCGGATCGAGCGGATCCTTGGTGTCTCCCAGGTTCTTGATCGGGCGCAGCGGCGGGCCGATGCCGCCGGTGAGGGCCGCGCCGTGGCAGGTTCCACAGGTGGACGACGCGAAGACCTGCTGGCCGTGGTTGGGATCGCCCGGCAGAGCCGCGGACGCCCCCGGCGAGGCGGCGGTCGCGGCGAAGGCGACGGTCGCGAAGCCGACGAACAGGCTCATCACCAGGATGGCGGCGGCGGAGGCGGTCAGCCAGCGGGGCTTGCCCAGGCGCATCGCCGTAAATCGTAAAGGGTCGCCGCTCACGCCCGGGTCATCAGGTCGCGCAGGACCCAGGGGGGTAGGCCGCCTGCAGGCTTAGCCGAGCACGGCCGAAAGGGGGGCTTTCCCCCCTCTTCGACTGGCCGCTCAGTAAGGGCGCCGTTCACGCCCGGGTCATCAGGTCGCGCAGGACCATCGGGAGAACCCCGCCGTGGCGGAGGTACTCGATGTCGGTCTCGTTGTCGAGCCGGGCGGTCACCGAGAACGACTTCCGAGCACCGTCCGGCCCCTCGACGTCGACTGTCAGGCGCTGCCGCGGGCTCAGCTCGCCGAAGCCGCGGATGGTGAACTTCTCTCGCCCATTGAGGCCCAGCGACTGGCGGCTCTCCCCGGCGCTGAACTCGAGCGGCAGGATGCCCATTCCGACCAGGTTGGAGCGGTGGATGCGTTCGAAGCTCTCCGCGATCACGGCCCGGATCCCCAGCAGCAACGGGCCCTTGGCGGCCCAGTCGCGGGAGGAGCCGGAGCCGTACTCCTTGCCGGCGATGACGATGAGCGGCGTGCCCTCCTCCCGGTAGCGGACGGACGCCTCGTAGATCGTCATCTCCTCGCCGTCCGGCTGGTGGGTCGTCCAGTAGCCCTCCTTGCCGCCGGCGAGCTCGTTGCGGAGCCGGATGTTGGCGAAGGTGCCCCGGACCATGACCTCGTGGTTGCCGCGCCGGGCGCCATAGCTGTTGAAGTCGATCTTCTCGACGTCGTGCTCGATGAGGTACTTGCCGGCCGGGGAGTCGGCCGGGATCGAGCCGGCGGGCGAGATGTGGTCGGTCGTGACCGAGTCGGCGACCATCACCAGGCAGCGCGCTCCCACCACGTCGCCGGGCGGATTCGGCTCGGCCTGGAAGTCCTGGAAGTAGGGCGGCTCCTGGACGTAGGTGGAGCTCTGGTCCCAGGCGAAGCTGGCGCCGGTCGGGGCGTCCATCTTCCTCCAGTTCTCGTCCCCTTCGAAGATCTTCGCGTACTCGCGGGTGTACATCTCCTGGCGGACCGCCTCGCCGACCGTCTGCGCCACCAGCTCGGGGGACGGCCAGATCTCGCTCAGCAGCACGGGCTTGCCGTCGCGGTCGGTTCCCAGCGGTTCGGTGGTCAGGTCCTTGCGGAGGTTGCCGGCGAGCGCGTAGGCGACCACCAGCGGTGGCGAACCCAGGTAGCTGGCTTTGACCAGCGGGTGGATCCGGGCCTCGAAGTTGCGGTTGCCGGAGAGGACCGCCGCGACGCTCAGGTTGCCGTCGATCACCTGCTGCTCGATCTCCGGGCTGGCGAGCGGGCCCGAGTTGCCGATGCAGGTGGTGCACCCGTAGCCGACCAGGTAGAAGCCCAGCTTCTCCAGGTACTCCATCAGCCCGGCGTTCTTCAGGTAGTCGGTGACCACCCGGGAGCCGGGGGCGAGCGAGGTCTTGACGTGGGAATGGACCTCGAGCCCGCGCTCGACGGCGGCCTTGGCGAGGAGGCCGGCGGCAACCATCACCGACGGGTTGGAGGTGTTGGTGCAGGAGGTGATCGCGGCGATCACAACCGAACCGTCGGCGACCTTGGCACCCGCCCTGACCGCGGTGGCGACGCCGCCCCCGGCGGCGCCGGCTTCCTTGAGGCGCTCCTCCGTCGTGCCGCCCTCGTCGTCCATCCGCGCCGGCCCGTTGCCGGGCTCATCGGGAGGGGGCTCGCCGAAGACTTCAGTGAAAGAGGTCCAGACGTCGGGCAGGGAATGGCGGTCCTGCGGCCGGCGGGGGCCGGCCAGCGAAGGCTCCACGGTGGCGAGGTCGAGCTCCAGCAGCTCGCTGAAGCTGGGGGTGGGCGATTCATCGGTCCGGAACAGGCTCTGCTCGCGGCAGTAGGCCTCCACCAGCCGGATCTGCTCGGGGTCGCGGCCGGTCAGCTCGAGGTAGCGGAGGGTCTGCGCGTCGACGGGGAAGAGGGCGGAGGTGGCCCCGTACTCCGGGCACATGTTGCTCAGGGTCGCGCGATCGGGCACCGAGAGGCTGGAGAGCCCGCTTCCGCAGAACTCGACGAACTTGTTGACGACGCCGTGCTTGCGGAGCATCTCGGTCACAGTCAGCACCAGGTCGGTCGCCGTCGCGCCCGGGCGCAGCGCGCCGTGGAACTTGACGCCGACGACGATGGGGCTGGTCAAGAACATGGGCTGGCCGAGGAGGGCCGCCTCGGCCTCGATCCCGCCGACGCCCCAGCCGAGGACGCCGAGCCCGTTGACCATCGTGGTATGGGAGTCGGTGCCGACCAGCGTGTCGGGGATGAGGAGACGGACGCCCGCTTGCTCTGAGGGGGGACGTCCCCCCTCTTGGCCGTGCTCGGCGGAGCTTCCGCGCGGCCCACCCCCCTGCTCGCGCACCTGGACGACCTTCGCCAGGTACTCGAGGTTCACCTGGTGGCAGATACCCATCCCGGGCGGAACCACGCTGAAGCTGTTGAAGCCCTGCTGGGCCCAGCGGAGGAGGGCGTAGCGCTCGTGGTTGCGCTCGTACTCGCGGACGATGTTGCTGTCGTAGGCACGGAGCGAGCCGAAGACGTCGACCTGGACGGAGTGGTCGATGACGAGGTCGGCGGGGACCAGCGGATCGATCCTGCCGGCGTCCCTGCCGGCGCGCTCCATGGCCGAGCGCATGGCCGCCAGGTCGACCACCGCGGGGACTCCTGTGAAGTCCTGGAGGAGCACGCGGGCAGGCGTGAAAGGAAGCTCGGCATCGGGCGGCGGCGGTTCGGGCCAGCGGGCGAGCGCGGCAACGTCGGCTTCCTTGACGCGACCGGCGGCGGCGGCGCGAAGGAGACCCTCGAGGAGGACCTTCACGGTCATCGGCAGCGCCGCCAGGTCGGCGTCGGAGCGGCTGTCGAGCCGGTGGACGACAGTGTTCTCGAAACCCGGCAGGGGAGCCCGGCCGTATTCGCCACTCATGCGCCAAGGATAGAGCGCTAGGCTCTTCGAGCATGGCCGGCCCGCCTCCCCTCAACGGCATCCGCGTGCTCGAGGTCGGCAACTTCATGGCCGGCCCCTTCTGCACGATGCAACTGGCCGACCTGGGCGCCGACGTCGTGAAGATCGAGAACCCGGCCGGCGGTGACAACGTCAGGCTGACCGGGCCCTTCCTCGACGGCGAGTCCTCCAACTTCGTCCGGCTCAACCGGAACAAGCGGTCGCTGGCGCTCGACCTCAAGGCGGCCGAGGGCAAGGAGATCTTTCAAAAGCTGGCCGACCGCGCCGACGTCATCGTCGAGAACCTCCGTCCGGGCACCATGGCCGACCTCGGGCTCGACTACCCTCGGCTCCGGGAGAGCAACCCGGGGCTGGTCTACGTGGCGGCATCGGGCTGGGGACAGACCGGCCCCTACGCCGAGCTGGCCGGGCTCGACATCATGGCCCAGGGGATGAGCGGGCTGATGTCGATCACCGGAACCGCGGGCGGCGAGCCGGTCAAGGTCGGCGTGCCGATCTGCGACCTCGTCTGCGCCCTCTACGGAGCGCTGGCCGCGGTGTCGGCGCTGCGCGCCCGGGAGCGGGACGGCAGGGGCCAGTTCATCGACGTCAGCCTCTTCGAGGCGGGAGTCTCGCTCGCCGTCTGGGAGGCCGGCCGCTACTTCGCCACAGGCGAGGTGCCGGCTCCCCTCGGATCGGCTCACCAATCGACGGCCCCCTACCAGGCGTTCCGGGCCGACGACGGCTTCTTCACCGCCGGGGTGCCCTCACCGGGCCTCTGGAGCGCCTTCCTCCGCGTCCTCCGGCTCGAGCAGCTGGAAGGGGACCCGCGCTTTGTGACCAACGCCGACCGCCACGCCAACCGCACCGAGCTGATCCCGCTGATCGAGGCGGTCACCGTCACCGGCAGCCGGGCCCGCTGGATCTCCGCCTTCCAGGAGGCCGGCGTGCCCTGCGGGGCGATCCAGACCTACGACCAGGTCTTCAACGATCCGCACCTGAGCGAGCGCGACTACTTCTGGGATGGTCCCCATCCCGCCCTGGGCGAGGTTCGCCAGCTGGGGTCGCCGATGCGGCTGGCCGAGACTCCTCTTCGCCGGGACGCCGCCGGGCCTCTCCTCGGCCAGCACTCGGCGGAGGTGCTGGCCGAGCTCGGCTATTCCGCCACCGAGTTCAGGGAGCTGCGAGATCGCTCGGTCACGGCCTGAATGGCTGCTGGTGGACGGGTCCTCTCTGATCTTTCGCTCGTTCTTTGGCAACAAGGCCGACCAGCGATCGCCTGACGGCCGTTCCGTCAACGCCGTCCGGGGGACCCTCGACTCGCTCGCACGGTTGGTGGAGACCCGCCGCCCGCGCTCCCTCGCCATCGCGACCGACGAGGACTGGCGGCCGGCATTCCGGGTCGAGGCGCTACCCAGCTACAAATCGCACCGGGTTGCGGAGCCCGTCCCGCCCGGCCTCGAACCGCAGCTGCCCCTCATCGAATCAGTGTTGAAGGCGATCGGCCTCAACGTGATCGGCAAGCCCGGTTACGAGGCGGAGGACGTCATCGCGTCGCTGGCCCGCATGGTCACGCCGCCGCTCGAGGTCTACAGCGGCGACCGGGACCTCTTCGCGATCATCCGCGACCCCGACCTGGTCGTCCTCTACCCCGAGAAGACCGGCCTCGCGGTCGTCGACGAGGCGGACGTCGAGAAGCGATACGGGATCCCCGGCCGGAGCTACGCCGAGTTCGCGATCCTCCGCGGCGACCCTTCCGACGGGCTGCCCGGCGTCCCCGGTGTCGGAGCCAAGACCGCGGCGGGCCTGGTCCGCCGGCACAAGACGCTGGACGGCATCCTCGCCGGCCTCGACTGGAGCGACTCGACCCGGGACTACATCAAGCGGGCGCGGCAGGTCGTCTACCCGGTCGAGGACCTCGACCTACCAGACCCGGTTCCCGGCCTTCCCAGCGAGCCGGCCGACCCGCAGACGCTGGAGCGGCTGAACGGCGAGTTGGGGATCGCGACCTCGACCAACCGCCTCCTCAGCGCCCTCCGCTCGGTGGCAAACCCCGACTAGGGGAATCAGCGTTGGGTCCCGTGCGCCAGGTTGTAGCGCCGCGCTCCCTGGAACGCGTCATACATGGCATAGATCCAGACGGCCGGGACCAGGATCAGGCCGACGATGGCAAGGATCAGGACCCAGGCGGTGATCCAGGCGACCAGGATCACCAGGCCCTTGCCGGTCTCGCCGTTGATGATCGTCCCCAGGCCGGGGAGGAGCAGCGAAGCGAGCAGGCTGGCAGCCGGGTTCCGCGATGTGGCCCCCGGCTGCAAACCTCAGCCCTTCAGTACGACAGTTCCAGCCGCCTTGTCATGGATCGCCTGCCGGCGCGGGTCCCAGATCATCCAGAGGGCGCCGACCAGCCCGACGATGCAGATGCAGAAGAGGACCTCCGCGTAGAGGACCACGGCGCGGATCAGCGCCTTCGCCATGGTGAGCGGTCCGCCGGTGTCGGCGTCGACGACCTTCAGGTTGAAGGGGATCATCCCGATCGTCTGGCCGCGTGACGACCACATGTAGGCGAGGTAGGCGATGAAGACGAGGCTCTCCACGCCCGACAGGCCGTAGGTGCCGCTGCTGCTCGAGCCGACTCTCAGGATGCCCGCGATGATCCCGAACGGGATCCCGACGATCAGCGCGTCGATGATGTAGGCGAGGAGCCGCCAGCCGAACGCGGCATAGGGCTGGCTGAGGGCGCCGGCCATCCCCGCGGGACCGGCGTAGGCGGGCGTCATGCCAGGTGGAGGTGGCGGCTGGTAGCCGCCGGGTGGAGCGTAGGCCGGAGGCGTCGGACCCGGTTGGGGAGCCGGCGGGGAAGGCGGTGGCGTGTAGGACGGAGGCGGTGGCGTGTAGGGGGGCGGCGGTGGCGGTCCCGACGACGGCGGCAGCGGCGGAGCGGGTGGCTCGGGCTCGTTCCCGGGTGGCTGCGGCGAGCCGTCTCCCGGGGGCGGCGGAGTTTCCTGGTCCATCTTTTGTCAATTCCCTCCTGGACGCGCGGCCGCAAACCTTGTGATTATTGGCCCATCGGTAAACGGGCGCAAGCGGGGGGTCAGCCGAGGTCGTAAAAGCGCCGCACGGCGTCGCGCAGCTTGGGCAACGGATCCGTCTTCAGGAAATAGGCGTCGCAGCCGGCGCTCATCGAGTCCTCTCGGGTGGCCATGCCCGCGGTGTAGACGATGACGCGGACGGCGCTGTGAGCGCTGTCCTTGACCTTGCGGCAGAGTTGGAGCCCGGTCAGCCCCGGCATCTGGACGTCGGCGACCACGACGCTCGGGCTGTGGCTCTGGACCATCTCCCAGGCCGCCATGCCGTCTCTTGCCTCCAGCACGCGGTAGCCGTCGAGCTCGAGGAGCATGCGCACCATCGTTCGGATGTCCGGATCGTCGTCGGCGACGAGGACGGGTGGCCGGAAGTCGCCAGCCGCCGCCGGATCGACCTTAAGGGCCATCTAAGCCACCACACCCATTTTTGCGACACGAATTGTAGGCTGGGCGGTGGGCAGCGGCAATACGAAACCTGACAGCGGCGCGTGCCGAAGCGGTTCAGGACGGTGGCCTTTCGCGCTGCTCTTCCGGTGGCTCGCCGGCACGGACCAGGAGGCGAACCGGCCGGTCGAGGAAGAGGTAGTTCCAGGCCCAGTTGACGAGCACGACGAGCTTTGACCGGAAGGTGACGATCTGGAGCAGGTGGAATGCCAGCCAGAGCGTCCACCCGGCGAAGCCCGACATTCGGATCGGCCCGATCTCGGCAACGCCGGCATTGCGGCCGATCGTCGCCATCATGCCCGGGTCGGCGTAGCGGAAGGGCTCAGCCGGCTCGCCCGCCAGCGCCCGGAGGATCGTCCGGGCCACGTGCTTCGCCTCCTGCATGGCCGGGGGGATGAGCTGCGGCAGCTGCGCACCGTCCTGCTCGACGGCCGCCAGGTCGCCTATCACGAAGACCTCCGCGTGGCCCGCGAGCTGGAGGGTTCGGCCGACCTTGACGGCGCCGCCGCGGCCTAGTTCGGTGGCCAGCGTCGCGGCGAGCTCCCCAGCCCTGACGCCGGCCGTCCAGATGACGGTTCCGACCTCGATCCGCCGGCCGTCGGAGAGGTCGACGTGGTCCTTGCCGGCGCCGGACACCGTCTGTTCGAGGAGCACCTCGACCCCGCGCCGCGTGAGCGTCCGGCGAGCGCTTTCGCGGAGCGGAGGCAGGAAGGCCCCGAGGAGGTGGGGGGCGGCTTCGAGGAGAAGGATCCGGGTCTCCCGGATGTAGACCGACGGAAAGTCCCTGGCGAGAACTCCCCGGATCAGCTCGGAGAGGGCTCCGCTGAACTCGACGCCGGTGGGACCGCCGCCGACGACGGCGAAGGTGAGCAGCATCCGGCGTCGCTCGGGGTCCTGCGTCCAGGAAGCCTCTTCGAAGCGCCGGAGCACCTGGTTGCGCAGCGCCAGCGCCTGCTCCAGGTCCTTCAGCCCGAAGGCCGAGTCGGCCAGGCCCTTGATCTGGAAGTAGTTGGTCGCGCTGCCCGTGCAGAGGACGAGAAAGTCGTATTCGACAGCCTCGACATCGGTCAGCAGGAGCCGGCCGGCGAGGTCGACGCCGGTGGCCTCGGCCATGCGGACCTCGAGGTTGTGGATGGGGCGGACGAGCCCGCGGATCGGATGCGCCACCTCGGAGGGATCGAGCAGCGCGGAGGCCACCTGGTAGAGGAGGGGGGTGAAGGTGTGGTAGTTGTGGCGGTCAACCAGGACCATCTCGACCTGCCGGCCGCGCAGCGCGCGGACCACGGTCAGACCCGCGAAACCGGCACCCACCACAACGACCCTGGCCTTGCCCGGCATCGATGGACAATGCTTCCATAAAGGTGACCCCGAGCTCGACCTACCGCCTGCAGCTCCATCCCGGCTTCGACTTCGACGCCGCCGCAGCGGTCGCGTCCTACCTGGCGGGGCTTGGCATAAGCCACGTCTACTCGTCGCCTTACCTGCAGGCCGCGAAGGGATCCAGCCATGGCTACGACGTCGTCGACCACTCCCGCGTCAACGTCGAGCTCGGCGGAGAGGAAGGACACCAACGCTTCTGCCGAACGCTCGGGGAGAACCGGCTGGGCCAGGTCCTCGACATCGTGCCCAATCACATGTCGATCGCGGGCCGCGACAACCGGTGGTGGTGGGACGTCCTCCGCCACGGCCGCCGCAGCCGCTACGCCGGCTACTTCGACGTCGACTGGAACTCGCCCGAGCCGAAGCTGCGCGGCAAGGTGCTGATGCCGATCCTGGGCGATCACTACGGACGGGTTCTCGACGCCGGTGACCTCAAGCTGGTCAGGGAGCCGGACGGGCTGGTCCTGCGCTACTTCGAGCACGAGCTGCCGATCGACCCCGAGTCGGTGGCGGGGATTGACCTCGACGGGGCCCCGGAGAGGCTTGCCGCCGACCCTGAGGCCCTCCACCAGCTGCTCGAGCGCCAGAATTACCGGCTCGCCTCCTGGCGCACCGCCGGCCACGACCTCGACTACCGACGCTTCTTTGACGTCAACAGCCTGGCCGCCCTCCGGATGGAGGACGACGAGGTCTTCCGGGAGACCCACGCGCTGGTCCTCGGCTGGCTCGCGGAGGGCGTCCTCGACGGGCTGCGGATCGACCATCCCGATGGTCTGCGCGATCCGCGCCGGTACCTCGAGCGCCTGCGCGGCGCCGCTCCCAAGGCCTGGATCGTGGTCGAGAAGATCCTCGCCGGCGAGGAGCGCCTGCCGGCCGACTGGCCGGTCGACGGGGCGACCGGGTATGAGTTCGCGAACCGGCTGACCGCCCTCTACGTGGACGGCGCGGCGGAGACGCCGCTGACCCGCCTCTACGCCGAGTTCACGGGTATCGACGAGGGCTTTGCCGAGATCGGCTACCGATCCAAGAAGCTGGTCCTCGGGAAGCTCTTGGCCAGCGACCTGCGGCGCCTGACCGCCAACTTCGTTCGCGTCTGCGAGGGCAACCGGCACTACCGCGACTTCACCCGTTTCGCGATCGGCGAGGTGCTTGCCGAGTTCATCGCCTGCCTGCCGGTCTACCGGACATACGTCCGGCCCGGCGAACCGGTCAGCTCCGCGGATCGGGCCGTGATCGAAGCCGCGGCGAGCGAGGCCAAGCTGCGCCGTCCCGACCTCGACCCCGAGCTGGCCGACTTCCTGGTGGCCATCCTGCTCGGCGATCACGCGGGCGAGGAGGAGGCCAACCTGGTGGCCCGGCTCCAGCAGACGACAGGCGCCGTGATGGCCAAGGGTGTCGAGGACACCGCCTTCTACGTCTACAACCGGTTCCTGGCGCTGAACGAGGTCGGCGGAGACCCCGGCCGGTTCGCGATCGGCCCGGAGACGTTCCACGCCGCGACGGCGGAGGCCGCCCGGAACCATCCTGCCGGGATGCTGACGACCTCCACCCACGACTCCAAGCGGAGCGAGGACGTCCGGGCGCGGCTGGCGCTCCTGTCCGAGATCCCGGCGGAATGGAGAGCGGCTGTTCTCCAGTGGTCGGCGCTCAACGCCCGCCATCGCCGGGCCGAGCTGCCTGACCGCAACATCGAATACCACGTCTACCAGACCCTGGTCGGCGCCCACCCGATCGGCCTCGACCGGCTCCTGCCCTACGTCGAGAAGGCCGCCCGCGAAGCCAAGGTCCACACCTCTTGGACGGATGTCGACGAGCACTACGAGAGGACTCTTCGGGAGTTCGTCGAGCGGGCCCTGGCCAACCCCGAGTTCCTCGCCGCGGTGGAGGGCTTCGCCGCCCGCCTGGTCAGCCCGGGGCGCGTGAACTCTCTGGCCTGGAAGCTGCTGACGCTCACCGCCCCCGGCGTCCCCGACCTCTACCAGGGAAGCGAGCTGTGGGACCTGAGCCTCGTCGACCCGGACAACCGCCGTCCGGTCGACTTCGACCTTCGCCGCCGGCTGCTCGGCGAGCTCGACGGGCTCGGAGCCGAGGAGGCCTGGGCGCGGCCCACCGAAGGACTGCCGAAGCTGCTGGTCGTCCAGCGGACACTGCAGCTTCGCCGCCAACGGTCCGCCGCCTTCGGCCCCGCGGGAACCTACCGGCCTCTGGTCGCGCAGGGTCCCAAGGCGCGGCATGCGGTGGCCTTCTCGCGTGCCGAGGAGGTCGTCACTGTGGTCCCCCGGTTGGTCCTCGGCCTCGCCGGCGACTGGTCCGGCACCGAGCTCGAGCTGCCGCCCGGACGGTGGCGCGACGAGTTCACGGGCGCGCTCGTCGATGGCGGCCGCCAGCCGCTGGCCACCCTCCTCGGCCGCTTCCCGGTGGGCCTGCTCGCCCGCGTCTAGACGAAATTCCCGCTGGGCGCGACGCTGCCTGGCGTGATGCCACGCTTTGTCCGGCGCCGCGCCTTGAGTTAATCCAGGGAAGGGGCGGCGACCCGGGGTCTTGGCGTCGGAATGCGACGCGTGTGCTGGGATCGACCCTGCAAGGCGCGTGCCCTATAACATGATAGTCATAGTGTCTATTTATCTACCCGTGACCTCTGCGATGCCGAGATGAGCGGATCCGCTGATCCGGCTCGCAAGCCGCATAGCGATCCGCTGCTGAGGGTGGTCAAGGGGAAGCAGCCCCGGAGCGCTGACGAGATCACCAAGGGCGACGCCCCGAAGACGGCCGAAACGGGCGCTCCGGCGGAGGGACGGAGCACTCTCCGGGACGCGCGCCGAAAAGGGGTGCTCGGACACCTTCAGGTCCTCGGCCCGGGCCTGATCACGGGGGCCAGCGACGATGACCCGAGCGGCATCGGGACCTACTCGCAGGTCGGCAGCCAGTTCGGCTACGGGTTGCTCTGGACCGCGCTCTTCAGCTTTCCACTGATGGCCGCCGTGCAGGAGCTGTGCGCCCGGATCGCGCTCCAGACGGGGGTCGGGCTCGGGGTCTCCCTGCGCCGCAAGTTTCCCACCTGGCTGGTCGGCCTCTGTGTGCTGGCGCTGCTGATCGCGAACACGATCAACCTGGGCGCCGACCTCGGAGCCGTCGCGGCGGGCGGCGAGCTCCTGACACGAGGTTGGCTGAGGCAGTCCTGGCTGGTGATCCCGGTCGGCCTGCTCATCCTGGGCCTCCAGTTCTTCGTCTCATACGCGCTCATCGTCAAGATCTTCAAGTGGCTGACACTGGCCCTCTTCGCCTACGTCGTGACCGCGTTCATCGTCCATCCGCCGCTCGGCCAGGTCGTCTATTCGACGTTGATTCCGCACCTCGAGCTCAGCAAGGACTTCGTCACCGCGATCGTCGCGGTGCTCGGCACGACCATCTCGCCCTACCTCTTCTTCTGGCAGGCTTCGTCGGAGGTGGAGGAGATGCGCGCCGCGGGCCTGGCGAGCGAGTCCCAGCGACGCGGAGTCCGCCAGCAGGAGCTGCGCGCGGCGCGCACCGACATCCTCGTCGGGATGCTCTTCTCGAACCTGGTGATGTACTTCATCATCATGGTCAGCGCAACCGTGCTCCATGCGAACGGCAAGACCAACATCCAGAGCGCCCAGGAGGCCGCCTCCGCGCTGGCGCCGATCGCCGGGCCGTTCGCCTTCGTCCTCTTCGCGCTCGGCATGATCAGCACCGGGCTGCTCGCGATCCCGATCCTCAGCGGGTCCGCCGCGTATGCCCTCAAGGAGTTCCTCCACCTGCCTGGCACGCTGGCCGCAAAGCCGCGCTACCGGCCCACCTTCTACGCGATCATCGGGCTCGCCGTGCTCGCCGGCATTGCGATGAACTTCATGCATATCGACCCGATCAAGGCGCTCTTCTACACCGCCGTGATCAACGGCCTGGTCGCGCCTCCGCTCCTCGTCCTGATCGTGCTGCTCGGCTCTGACCGGACCTACATGAAGGACAAGGTCAGCGGCCCGCTCAGCAAGACCCTGACCTGGCTCGCGACCGGCCTGATGGCGCTCGCCGCGGTGGCTCTGGTCGTCACCACCTTCTTCGTCACTTAGGGCCCGTAAGCGAGTAGCGGAGAAGCTGACGCCGAGATCGGCGTCCCTGGCGGATGAGCCCGAAGGGTCGGCCGGCCGTCGCTTGCGACGGCCCAGACATTTGCAGGGAACTTCGGTTCCAGGACACTAGGCGACCGAAGCTTCAGCCGGAAGGCGGGGGGAGGGTCAGCCGGAAGCCGGCGCCCGCATCGGTCGGGATCAGGTCCAGGCGCCCGCCGTGGCGCTCGGCAAGCTCGCGGCTGATGGCCAGGCCGAGCCCGGTGCCTGCTTGGCGGGGCAGCTCCGGGTGGTCGACACGGTAGAAGCGCTCGAAGATCTTGTCGCGATGCGCCTCCGGGATCCCCAGGCCGCGATCGGTCACGGTGACCTCACTCGGAGGGCCGAGTGAGATCGCGACCCGGACCCAGGGCTTGTCGGTCGTGTAGGTCAGCGCGTTGTTGATCAGGTTGTCGAGGATCCGGGCGACGTGGTCGGGATCGGCGCGAACCGGGACCGGCGCGGCCGGCAGCTCGGCGACCAGCTGCGCGTCTAGGAGCGCGGCCCTCGGCTCGCAACGCGCCAGCGAGTCGCGTACCGAGCTCCGCAGATCGAACTCGCTTACAGCGGTGGGCATCGTCCCCGCCTCCAGTCGTGCCGCGATCAGCAGGTCCTCGACCAGGCCGCCCAGCTCGCTGGTCTTGCCGGCGAGGACGGAGAGGGGATGGGCCCAGGGCTGCGGCGAAGGTCCGAACGTCCCGTCCTGGAGCATCGATACGTAGCCGGAGATGACCGAAAGCGGGGTCCGCAGCTCGTGCGCGGCGAGGTTCATGAAGTCGCTCTTGGTGCGGCTCAGGTCGTGCGCCTCGCCATAGAGTGAGGCGTTGCGCAGGGCAACCGCGGCGGCGTTGCCGATCAGCTGGAGGAGCTCGATGTCCTCCCCCGAGAAGGGGTTGTCGGTGCGGCGGGTCAGGATCAGGATCGCTCCGACGGTGCCTCCCATGACGAGGGGGATGATCGCCGCGAAGTGGGTGCCGGCGTGGGCCTTCCGGCTCTTGGCGTCGAGGCCTGTGGCGTCGAAGCCCTCGGCAACCTTGGGGCGGCCGGTGGTGACGGCGCGGTCGGTCGGCGAGCCGAAGGGGATCTCGTAGCGCTCGCCCACTGGGATCTCCCGCCCATCGCGGTCGTAGCCGTCCTCGACGATCATCTCCGAACCTTCGACCAGCGCCAGGCTGGCTCGGTCGGCCCCCACCGACTCGACGGCCCGGCGGAGGAGCCGCCGGATCACCTCCCGGTAGTCGAGCGCCGACGCCAGCTCGAGGGTCAGCTCCAGACCCGTCTTGAGCCGCTCGTTCGAGCGGTTGGCGAAGTCGAGCAGCTCAGCTCGGTGAAGGGTCAGGCTGACCCGCTTGCCGAACTCGTCCATCAGGCTCCGCTGCTCGGTCGTGAAGGGCGCCGCGCCGTGTCGGTAGAAGCCCAGCACGCCCATCGCGGTCCGCCCGTCGGGCAGCTCCTGGCCGGTGATCAGCGGGATCAACCGGCCGGTGTCGATGCCGCCCTCGGCAAGGAGGTCGATGAGCGCGCTCTCCGCCTGCAGCCGGGTCGACTCAATGGTTCGGCTCTCCGACATCGCGCTGCCGGCGACAGTGCCGAGCCAGGGCCACTCACGGCCCACCACGGTCGCCGCCCAGGGCCCCGCACCGGCCACGATTCGGAAGTGGCTGGGCCGCTCGGGCGGCACCATGCTGATCAGGCACTCGGTGCCCGGGACGATCTCGATCGCCTGCCGCGCGACGGCCTCCGCGACCTTCATGAAGGGGGCGATCCGCCAGAGCATGTCGGTGCTCGCGAGGAGCGCTTCGAGCTGGCGGCTGCCCGCGCGGGACTGTTCGAAGAGCTGCGCCACGTGCACCGCGGCCGCCAGCGGGGAGGCGACCAGCTGGAGGAGCAGGGTGTCCTGCTCGGTGAACGGGGAGGCGTCGCGGTCCCGCATCACCGAGAGCACGCCCATCCGGGCGCCGCCACTCCAGAGCGGGACTCCGAGGTACGGCCCGAGACGGTGAAGCTCCGCCCAGGCGTGGGTGGCCGCCCCCCAGCGGGCATCTCGGAGATCGCCTACCAGGAGCTCGGCGCCGTTCCGCAGCGGCGTCTCCGGCGTGTCCTCCGGCAGGCTCTCCCGATAGATGGTCTCGCCCGGGTAGCCGGAGGCGACGATCCAGCCGCCGGCCGACCGGAAGGTCATCACGGCAACCGCCGCGTCGAGCACCGAGGCGGCTCGGTCCACGCCCAGGGCGAGCACCTCCTCCAGCTCGACGCGGCTGTTGACCTCCGCCATCGCCTGCGCCAGCGAGACGAGCTCGCGGGGAACCCGGCGCCGCTCAGTTGGAGCTGTAATGGACGTGCTCCAGGTTGCGCTTTCGGGCCGTGGGTCGCGCCGCGCCATCCGTCGCCGCACAGCCGGCGCAGGTGCCCACCACCAGCACGTCGGTCCGCCGGGGGTGGAAGTGGTGCCGCTTCTCGAGGTGGTCCTCGAGCGCGCGGAGCAGCGAGTCCTCGAGGTGGAGGATCCCATCGCAGTGCTCGCAGATGGCGTGCTGATGGTCCTCACCGGCGATCTCGTAGTGGGTGGCGCCGGCTCCGAAGCGCACCGGCCGGAGCGCTCCCGCGATCGTGAACGCCTCGAGAGCCCGGTAGACGGTGGACCGGGGGAAGCCGGGGCGCACGGCCTGGATCCTCGCGGCGATCTCGTCGGCGGTGCAGTGAGGACCCAGCGCCGTGATCGTCTCCCAGACCAGGCGGCGCTGGGAAGTGTTGCGCTGGCCGGCTCCGAGTGGCGGCTTTCTCATCCTCTGCGCTTCAGACTAGTCGCTGATCGGACATATAAGAGTGGTATACCGCTATACCGTGGCATCGGTTCGGCTGGGGGGATTGGCCCTGCTGGCCGGCGCGTTGCTGATGGCGATGCCCGTCGCCGCCGGCGCAGCCACCGTCCTGCCGTCACCGGCCATCCCCGCGCCAGTGGCGACCATCCCGGTGCCGCTGCCGACCCTGAGCCCGAGCCTACCTCCACTTGGCTCCAACCCGATCCCTTCCAGCGGCGCCCTGCCGTCCCTCGGTGTCGCGCCGACAGGCGCATCCCCGTCCCCCACAGCAGGGCAGGGGGGCGTGAGTGGGACCGTGCGGACGACGACCCGTGCGTCGCCGGTGGATTCGGTCATCTCCACCGTCTTCCGCCTGCTGGCCGGCCAGGTGCCGGTGCTTCCGGTCCTCCTGCCGCTGCTCGCGGGCCTCCTGATACTCCTCGTCTCGGCGTTGCTGGCCGCCCGCCGGCGCACCCAGGAAGCGCGCCGCTTCGAGCGCCTGGAGCGGTCCAAGTCGGACTTCCTCAAGCTCGCATCACACGAGCTTCGCACCCCGCTGACGGTGCTCATCGGCTACGTGTCGATGATCCGTGGCGGTGACGTGAAGCCGGATACGCCCGGCTTCGCGAGGGCGCTCTCGATCATCGAGGAGCGGCTCAACCAGGTGAACACAATCGTCGAGCAGATCCTCGAAGCGGCGCGGCTCGAGGAGGGAAACGCCCACCTCAACCTCGAGGGCTGCGACCTTGGCGAGCTTGCCACCGAATCGGTTGTCGGCATCCGGGCGCGGACGGGGGCAGACCATCCGATCGACTTTCGTCCCCCGACGGCAAGGCTGCGGGTGCTGACCGATCGCTTACGCGTGGCCGCGATCCTCGATCAACTGCTCGACAACGCGGTCAAGTACTCGCCGGAGGGCGGGGAGATCGATTGCAGCGTGGCCGAGAAAGCGGGCCGAGCCCTGTTCATGGTCCGCGACCATGGCCTCGGCATCGCCCGTGAGGACCAGGCCAAGATCTTCACGCGGTTCGGGCGCCTGCTCACTCGCGAGAACAGCCATATCACGGGAGCGGGCCTCGGACTCTATCTCGCCCGTGAGCACGCCCGGCGGATGGGTGGTGACATCACCGTCGAGTCGCGGCCTGCCGAGGGCAGCGCGTTCACGCTGAGCCTTCCGCTGGTGGCGTCGCCCGATCCGGATCGAGCGTCAACTTCTCCAGGTGAGAGGCGATGAAGACGGTCCGGCAGCGGATCGTCGCCGCCGCTCGCGAGGGTCTGGCGCGCGGCGAACGCCCGGTGGTCGCGGAGATCATCGCGCGGGCCGGCGTCTCCAGGGCGACCTTCTACCGCACCATCGGCTCCCGGGAGCGCCTTCTCCGCGAGCTCGACGTCGAGCCAGAGCCGGACGGCCGGCCGGCGATCCTCGAAGCGGCCGCCGAGCTGCTTGCCCGAGACGGCCTGGCCCGGCTGTCGATGGACGAGCTGGCCGTGCTGGCCGGCGTATCCCGGGCCCGCCTCTACCGGCTCTACCCCGGCAAGGCGGCCCTCTTCGCCGAGATGGTGCGAGCCTTCTCTCCGATCGAGGTAATGGTCTCGACCATGGAGAGGCTCGCCGGGGAGCCACCGGAAAGCGCGATGCCGGAGCTGGCGGTCAGCATCTGGCGCGCGGTCTCGACCCACCTCGGCGTCGTCCGGCCGCTCCTCTTCGAGGTGACCAGCCTCGGACCCGACGTCAGGGAGGTGATCCTGGAGGACGCCGTCCCAACGCTGATCGGCGCCCTCGGCGGCTACCTGCTGAGCCAGATGCAGGCGGGCCGGCTCCGCACGATGCACCCGGTGCTGGCGATCCAGTCCTTCGCCGGACCGATCATCGTCCACGTCCTGCTCCGCCCGGTGGTGACCGAGGCGCTTGGCATGGAGCTCGACCCGGAGGCCGCGGTGCGCGAGTTCGCCGCCAACTGGGTGCGGGGGATGCGGCCGGACAGTTAGCCCGCCCTGGTCGTGCGCGCCTTGCGTAGCCGGCGATGTTACCCGGGCCTCCTTCAGCCTTTCGCGGCCGGCCCCTCGTGAGTGGCCGTCGGTTTCGCGGCGGTCTCCGCCGCAACCAGGCGCACGACCAGCTTGCCGCGGACGTGGCCTCCGGCACTCTCCTGGAGCGCGCCGCTGGAATCGTCGAATTCGTAGGCCCGGGTCGGCGGAAGCTTCAGGTCGCCTTTCTGAGCCATTTCGAGCAGCTGGTTGAGCCGCTCGCGGGTGACCTCGGCGCCAAACATCCCCCACTGGATGCCCCTGCTGTCTATCGGGGCAGCGCCCGCAGGCGAAACGACGGTCCCGCCATCCCGCACCAGCGAGACGACCGGGCCCAATTCCTCGGCATCGCCGGCGAGATGGATGATGGCGGCGATTCCATCGGGATGAGCCGAGCGGACCGCCGCGCTCACATCGGTGGCCGCGTAGTCCACCAGCTCATCGACACCAAGGCCGCGCAGGTACTCGTGATTGTTGCTGCGTGCGATGCCGATGACACGCGCACCGCGAGCGCGCGCGATCTGGACCGCGAAGCCTCCGACACCTCCGGCGGCGCCCATGACCACTACCGGCTGATCGCGCACGTCGCCAAGAGCGTCCACCGACATGAGCGCGGTGACGCCGGCCAGCGGGATGCCGGCCGCCTCGGCGTGGCTGATGCCGGCCGGTTTTTTGGCAAGGGCCGCCGCGGAGGCGACCACGTGCTCGGCGAGAGTCCCGCGGCCCATGAAAGGCTTGCCGTGGCTGCCGAAGACCTCATCACCCACCTTGAAGTCGGCTACGCCCGGACCAACCGTTTCGACCACGCCGGATACGTCCTGGCCGAGGATCAATGGAAAGCGATGCTCGAACCAGTCCTTCAGGTAACCGGCGGCCGACTTCCAGTCGACCGGATTCACCCCGGCCGCGACGACCCGAACCAGGACTTCCCCGGCTTGCGGTTCTTCGCGCTCGACCTCGCGTATCGAGCCGGCCTCTCCAAACGCCTCGACGGCAAATGCGCGCATCCTTCAACCCCCTACTCGATCGGCGAAAACTTGCGCGCCAGATTATTGCCGTCACCCGCGCGGCGCACAAGAGGCGGATCGCGACTCCTGACCGGACGTTTGACCTAGGTCGAATAGGCGGCGCCGCCGTCCTTGCGCGGGTCTGAAGCGCCCCGCAGCGTCCCATCGGCGTCCACGACGATCAGCTGCGCGTTGGCGAAGTACCAGTCGTAGTTCTGCGGCCGGCGGTTGACCGCGTACCCTGCGGCCCGGAGCCCCTCGACGACCGCCGCCGGGACACGGCCCTCGGCCTGGACGATCTCCGCCTGGTAGTCCACCCGGGGCGCGGAGACGGCCTCCACCGGGCTCATCCCGTGGTCGACGACGTTGAGGAGCGTCTGCAGCACGGCGGTGACGATCTTGGTGCCGCCCGGCGCGCCGACCACCGCCCGCAGGCGGTCACCCGAGAAAGCGATCGTGGGAACCATCATCGTGATCCGTGTCTTTCCCGGCGCGATCGAGTTGACGCGGCCCGGGCGAGGGTCGAAGCAGTTGAGGTAGTTGTTGTAGCCGAAGCCGAGGCCTTCGCTGACGACGCCGCTCGAGCTGCCCAGCGTGTGCGTCAGGGAGACCGCGTTGCCCTCGCCGTCGACCACCGAGACATGGGTCGTCGTCGGAGCTTCCAGGGGCGGCCTGCCGGCGAAGCGCTCGCCCGCGGCAACCTTGCGGCGTGCCTCCTCCGCGTACGCCTTGTCGAGCAGCCGCTCGACGGGGACGTCGGCGAACTTCGGATCGGCGAGGTGTCGCTCGCGGTCGGCGAAGGCCCAGCCCATCGCCTCGACCCGCAGCCGGGCCGCTTCGACGCTCGGCCAGCCTGACCCGGCGAACTCGTAGCCTTCCAGGAAATTCAGCATCTGGAGGAGCGGCAGGCCGCCCGCCGGCGGTGCCGGGGCGACCACCCTGAGCCCGCGGTAGGTGGAGTCCAGCGGTTCGGTGATCTCGGCGCGATAGCTTGCGAGGTCGGCGCGGGAGATGAAACCGCCGTGAGACTGGAAGTCGGCCGCGATCCGCTCGCCGATCTCCCCCTCGTAGAAAGCGTGGGCGCCGTCGCGGGCAAGGGTCCTGAGGGTGCGGCCGTAGTCGGCCTGGAGGAGCTGCTCGCCGAGGGCCTTGAGGCGGCCGTCGTTGGTGTAGAGCGCCCGTGCCGCCGGGGTCGCCTGGATCCGCTGCGCCATCGGCAGCTGGTCCGCGCTGATCTCGCTCGTCCAGCTGGCACGAAGCTCGGCACTGACGACGAAGCCCTGCTCGGCAAAGGCGATCGCGGGCTGGAGCGCGTCGGACCAGGAGATCGTCCCGTGTCGTTCGAGAGCCAGGGCGAGGCCGGCTACGGTGCCCGGCACGCCGACGCTCTGGTAGCCGGCGTCGTTGACGCCGCCCTCGACGACGAAGTTGTAGCGGTCGGCCGCCTCCTTCACGAAGATCGGCTCCCACATGTCGGCGCGCACCTGGCCGCCGGCGCGGGGATGGAACTCGATCGTCTCCGTTCTCCGGGTCGCGGCGCGGTGGACGAGCATCATCCCGCCACCACCGATGCCGCACATCTGCGGATCGAGCACGCCCTGGCAGAAGGCGGTCGTCACCGCCGCATCGACCGCGTTACCGCCTCGCCGGAGCACTGCCAACCCCGCCTCGGCGGCGAGCGGCTGGGGGCAGACGATCATCGCGGGCATGTTCGGGAGGTCTCCACACTAGCTGCGAAGGAACTTGATCAGGTCGCGGTTGAACCCCTTGGCGACCTCGTACGGCAGCATGTGCCCGGCTTTCTCGTAAACGACGAACTGAGCGTTGGGGAGCCGCGAGCGGATCTTGGCGACGTTGCTGAAGTAGACCACCTGGTCGTTCTTTCCCCAGGCGATCAGCACGGGCATCTTGAGCTGCGGCAGCCGCTCCAGGAGCAGCCGTTCCGGCCGCACGCCACGAAGCCGGAGGCCGGCGCGAAGCACGTTCCAGAAGTAGACACGGGCGGCCGGGTCGCTGAGCCAGCGCTCGGCGTCGCGCAGCTCCTGCTCGAGGATCTCCTCGTCCCAGGAGCTGGCCAGCAGCGCGAAGATCTGCCGCAGCGCGATGGGCCGAAGCAGCGGCCGCGCGATCTGCAGCGCCAGGAGGCGGAGCGTCGGGCTCACGTCGGGGCCCACCGCGGCCGCGACCAGGGCCATCCTGCGCACCCGCTCCGGGCGGTGGAGGGCGAAAACGGTGGCGATGGCGCCACCGAGGGAGTGGCCGACGAGGTCGACGTCGTCGAGGTAGAAGGTGTTCAGGAACGCATCCAGGAAAGCGGTCGTGCCGGCTTCGTCGGGGACGTCGGGCGTCGGCTCGCTGTACCCGAAACCGGGCATGTCGATGGAGATCGCCCGGAAACCAGCTTCGACCAGCGCCGGGACGGTCCGGCTCCAGTTCCGAAGGGAATGGCCGATTCCGTGGAGGAGCAGGACCGTGGGCCCCTGGCCGGTGTCCTCGTAGCGGACCTTCCGGCCGAGGACGCGGACGAAGCGGTGATACTCGCTCAGGGCCGGGCCGGCCTGCCCCGAGGGCCAAGGTCGGTCGCGAGGAGGCGGTAGGCGTCGGCCACCCACTCCGTCAGCAGCGGCCGGGTGTCGCGCGGATCGATCAGCTTCTCGACGCCGAAGCCTTCGGCGGTGCGGAAGGGTGAGCGGACAGCCTCCAGGCGCCCGGAGATCTCCTCCTTGAGCCGGGCCGGGTCCGGCGAGGCCTCGAGCTCGCGGCGGTATGCCGCCTCCAGCCCGCCCTCGATCGGCAGGCTGCCCCAGTCGCCGCTTGGCCAGGCAAAGCGGAGGTTCAGCTTCTGGGCGTTCCCATGGCCGGCGCCGGCCACCCCGAAGACGCGGCGGACGATGACCGAGACGAAGGGAACCTGGGCCTGGTACACGGCGGCCAGCGCGCGGACGCCGCGGCGGATCGTGCCCGCCTTCTCCGCGTCGACACCGACGACGAAGCCGGGTTGGTCCACCAGGTGGACGATCGGCAGGTGAAACGTGTCGGCGAAGTCGACGAAGCGGGCGAGCTTGTCGGAGGCGGCGGCCGTGAGTCCGCCGCCGTAGACCTTCGGGTCTGAGGCGAGGGCCGCCACCGGGTAGCCGTCGAGGCGCGCGAGCGAGGTCGTCAGGCTGGGGCCGAAGTGGCGGCCGAGCTCGAACACTGAACCTGCGTCGAAGACCGCCGCCAGGATCCGCCTCATGTCGTATGCCTGGCGGCGGTTGCGGGGGACCGCGCTGAGCAGCCACTCCTCCCGGCGCTTGGGGTCGTCGGCCGGCTCGCAGCGGGGCGGGATCTCCCAGACGCTGGCCGGCAGGTAGCCGAGGAAGCGCCGGATCTGCTCGAGCGCCTCCACCTCGCTGTCGACGACGTTGTCGACCGCCCCCGATTCGCGGGCGTGGATCTCCCAGCCGCCGAGCTCCTCCTTCGTCACGTCCTGCCCCATTCCGGCTTTGACCACCGGGGGGCCGGCCACGAAGAGCTGGGACAGCCCCTTGACCATAACGCTGAAGTGGGCGTGAGCGACCCTGGCCGCGCCCAGGCCGGCGACGGGACCGAGGCAGGCGGCGGCGACCGGCACCTTGGCGTAGTTGTCCACGACCAGGTCCCAGGCCGGGTTGGCGGGAACGTACGTCCGGCCCAGCGTCTCGAGCGTTTTGACGCTGCCGCCGCCGCCAGTACCGTCGACCAGCCGCACGATGGGGAGCCGGAGCTCGTTCGCCATCCGCTCGGCGAAGACCTGCTTGCCGTGGATGGAGGCATCCGCGGCGCCGCCGCGAACCGTGAAGTCGTCGCCGCTGACAACCACCTTGCGCCCTTCGACCCGGCCCGTGCCGACCACGTTGTTGGCG